>JAJFTD010000041.1 GCA_021373255.1 bacterium | reverse complement strand
TTGGGAATGGGGAGCGGATCACAGATCCGCAATAGGTGGGTCCTGGGTCACAGACCCAGGACCATCAGAGATTAAAAAGCTTTATCGCACGATTACACTGCCGGTGATGAAGCTCTTATTCGGATCGGATTCGTTCAGAATGTAGAACTTGTGCGTGCCCGGGATAGTGAAGAGGGTGGAGAATGTGCGGTCTGTTACCAGTGACATGCTCTGGAAATCTCCATCCGGGGTTGGGATGCCATATAGAATAACGGTTCCCTTTACCGTTGTTGAGCCCATCTTCCGGTAAGTATAACAGCCTGCCTGAGGAAATTCTTTGAATGAATATTCCTGCGTTTTGGGGATAGTCTTACTTACAACCACATCTCCAGTATCGTTTATAACCTCCATTGAGAAGTCATCTGTAGTATCATTGCGCCAGATGATAGTATCACCCAGATTCCCCTGTATATTCGTTCTTGAGAATCCAATAGCAACGGAATATGAAATAGGATCGTGAGTAACAGGGCTGCGTGTGGCGGCGAGAGTGCCGCTCACGATAGTATGGGCATGGCTATCTGTATTAACAAATCTGATTCGGTCGCCTTGAGTTACAGGTATAACCGATGGGCTGAACTTTCTTGATTCGATATTCACGGTTGTAGTTCGATCAGCCGTGCCTGAAGAACCACCACAACCGGAGATAAGGCATACAGCCAGTAGAAAAATTAAAGAAAACCGGGACATCAACACAGCTCCTGCAAATATTTGCGGTCAACATACCGCAGGGTCATGTTAACGTCCCTCTGCTTGGCTGTCAATAACTAACTCATGCTTTTGACTAATTTATGCTTTTATTGCACTGTAACCGTCCCAGTCATGAAACTCTGATTTGGGTTGTTTGCGTTTAGGACGAAGTAGTTATACGTATTGGGCGTGTCGAACTGGACCGTAAAGGTATCACCAGTGCCCAAAGTAACACTTTGGAATATGCCATTTGGGTTCGGCGTACCAAAGACTATTACAGTTGCAGTGAGTAACAAGCCGCTGGTATCTTTGAGGCTAAACGCGCCAGCCGAGGGAAACTGGTAATCTATTTGCCCACCTTGTGGTATAGAGAGAACCTCCACTACTTGGCCAGCATCGTTAACGACATTGACATTCATACTCACGGTGCGTGTATTAGAAAGCCTAATCGTTTCTCCAAAGTTAATCTGCGATACCTGTGGAGAGAATCCAGAACCGGAAATGACAATGGGGTGAATAGTTGTAGGACTCCCCGACTCTAGCAGAGTTCCGCTGATAACCTGGTGCGGTATGCTATCCAGGTTGATCCAGCGCACTGAATCTCCTACATCAACGTTTACATTTTTTGGAGTTACCTGGCTGTTTTGAATGTTGACTGAATTCTGTTGGCCTCCGCCGCCATCGCCATTCGATGAGCCACAACCAGCCAAGATAACCAGCGACAATAAAGCCATAATGAGAAGTATTATCCTCATGCCCAAGCCTCCTGACACATCTGTATGGTTCCAATATGCGCAGAAAGCATACCCGCATCAATCCGGGGGTCAATCACTCGAATATCGTGCCGGACTTACAATAAAGGGGCCGATCTATCAAGATCAACCCCCTAACATATAGCTTAATTGTATTTTATTAGGCCGCTTTTTTCTTGCGGTCAATGGATTCTTTCCTGGCGGCGGACTCTCCGGTTGTGGTTGCTGGATTAGCCCGCGGAGACATATTGCTGCATTGATGGCATACCCAGTTCGCCAAGCCCTCAAGGTGCTCCGGTACATGGGTTATTTCATTTCCACATTTGCAACGCATATCCATTACCTCTCGCAACTGCTCCGGTCCTGTAGACCGACCACCGCAGTTGATTGCGCTTCTTTTTAATTAGCCGGCTACGCCCGGCTGCAAGCACATCCTTATCTTATATACCCCACTACGATGGGCGGTTAATATACGTAACGGTGTATTTTGCAAGTTCCGGTAATTGTACGAGCGAGAGGGAGAACCGGGTCACAGACCCGGAAGACGGGCGTTCTGGATCACAGATCCGGGACGATCAGGGGTTAGCTGGTTGTCAAGCAAAAAATAGAATCATCTAGCAAATCTCTTCCTTTTGATCACGTGTCATCAGGTCCAAAACAGCTTGCTCGGGGCATTTGCCTTCAAAGAGAAGTGCATGAATCTGCTCTGTGATGGGCATGTAGACGCCGTGTTTGCGGCTGAGGAGGTAGGCGGCTTCGCAGGTAGGCATGCCCTCAGCGACCTGGCCCAGGGATTTAAGGCTTGCGGCGAGGCTGTTCCCCTGCCCCAGCATCAGACCGAGGCGCAGGTTCCTTGATAGTCTGCTCGCACAGGTTGCCATAAGGTCACCAAAGCCGGAAAGGCCGGTGAATGTCCTGGGGTCAGCACCTAGAACAGTGCCGAGCCGGGTCATCTCCATGAGGCCGCGTGTAACCATGGTGGCCTTGGTGTTATCGCCATAACCGAGGCCATCTGATATGCCGGCGCCGATGGCGAACACGTTCTTAATCGCGCCGCCAAGCTCTACACCTGCGATATCGGGATTGCGATAGACGCGCAGGCTCGGGGAAGAGAACAGCTCCTGAGCTCTCGCGGCTCTGTCCATATCGGAGCACGCGACCACAGTGGCGGTAGGCACATCATTAGCAAGCTCAACTGCCAGGTTCGGCCCGGACAGCGCCACGCACCCATGTCCGATCTCCTCGCCAAGCTCCTGAGCAATGACCTCGGAACCTCGAAGCCCTGACTCACTTTCCAGTCCCTTGCCTGCGTGAATCAATAGCGTATCAGGACTCACCTTGCCTGATATGGTATCCGCCACTTCGCGGACTCCCGCGCTGGGGACGGCAAGCACCAAGACCTGGCAACCATCCAACGCACGGTCTAGGCACGATGTGCTGGTGATGGTGTCGGGAAGCCTTGCACCGGGCAGATACTGCGTATTTTCTCGATCACGCTCGATAGCCCGCGCGAGGTCGTCGCGCCTGCTCCATAGTGTGACAGAGTATTCCTTTTTACCGAGAAGAATCGCCAGGGCGGTACCCCAGCTTCCAGAACCGAGAACTGCTATATTCATAGTTGGATATTGCCTAACCGCATTATTCGTTCAGGTAAACTCTGGGAACGCGCATGCCTATGTTGCAGAGTACCTCATAAGATATTGTGCCGATGGTCTCGGCGATTTTTGCTACGCTTAGATAGTCGTATCCGCCGCCGTAGAGGACCACTTCATCACCAACTGACACGCCTGGGACATCGGTCACATCTACCAGACACTGGTCCATGCAAATCCGCCCGATTATTGGCACCCTGATCCCACGTATCGCGGCTTCGCCTCTGTTTGAAAGAAGTCTGGAATAGCCATCGGCGTAACCAACAGGAAGAGTGGCGACTCTGGAATGACGCTTCACATGGTGAGTGCGGCCATAGCTTACAGTGGCGCCGGAATCCATATCCTTGAGGAAGACGACGTGCGTCTTCAGCGTGAGCACCTCGTGGATCGGAATAGTTCTGGCGACTTCATCTGATGGATAATAACCATAGGTCATAATGCCAGGCCGGACTGCGTTAAAATCAGCTTCCGGAAATGCGAGAATGCCACCGCTGTTCGAGCTATGTGCAATCGAAATATCGATTCCGCTTTTTCGCAATTCGGCAACCAGGCGGCTGAACTTGTCGATCTGTGAAAGTGTGAATAACTTGTCAGATTCATCCGAACACGGGAAATGAGTGAATGCTCCTTCGATTACCACATTTGGCAAAATCGATAGCGCGCGAGCTGTATCTAGAACATTACACGGCTGGAGGCCAATCCGGCCCATGCCTGTGTCGACTTTGATATGAATTCGGGCGCTCTTGGACTGCTTCACGGCGGCAGCAGAAAGCAACTGAGCATATTGAGTATCGCAGACCGTGCTGATTATATCATATCGAACAATATCATCTATCGCGCTGGGGACTGAGCAGCCTAGAATCAGAATTGGGACGTCGATACTGGCTTCCCTAAGCTCAATGGCCTCTTCCACACACGACACGCACAGTGTGTCGGCACCGGCATTGATACACGCCTGACTGACCTGCACTGCTCCGTGACCGTAGCCATTAGCCTTCACTGCAGGCATTATGCGTACATGTGGCCCTACCCGCTCGCGGACTCCTTTGATATTATATCTTACCGCCGATAAATCGACCTCGGCATACGTAGGCTTGCTCATTAGTGGCTCCAAGTAATAATCACGACTACAGGTGCTGGGCGTTCTTGACTTGATGTTATTTGTGTATGAGCTTACGCCCAGCACTCATCTTCGTAGGAAGAAGAAACATCACACCATACAATGTCACTACCCAACTACACTATATGATACCAGAGACAAGCCGAAGCGTCACCCCATAGAAATGAATGATGATCTAAAATAGTAGACACTTGCACAGTATTTACGCTCGCAGTATAATAAATAATCACCATGAGGATGACACAACGCCATTGGCAGATAAGCAAGTGATCACCCCCCACTGGGGGCTCAGGAAGTAGTAATGAAGATCTGTGTTACCCAGAGAGAAGGCGTTCGCTATTTCAGCAGATTTACAGATATAGCAGAGCGTGATAAATTAGAAATTGAGATCCGGATTGAGGACAAGAACGATAAGTTAGTGCGTTTTGACCTCACGTCAGCACTAAGTGATGAGTATGCCAAGCATCCCGATGTCGGCAGAATCGATCCCGAAACCGCGACACGCATAGCTCCTGTAGTGCGTCCCAAACCGGCTAAAATAAAAGAATCCAAGACCGTAAGCCCTGCCTATCTCACAGAGTCCAAGAAACAAAAGGATGATATCTTAGTCAGGGTGAGAGAAGCTCAGTCGCAGGCTGTTGAAGAGCGTAGAAAAAAGAGAGCCGAACAGGCAGCGGCACGCGCAGAGCGCCTGGTCGAGGCACGCAGGATAAAGGCTGAAAAGGAAGAGGCAGAAGCGAGACGCGCAGCTAAGGCGAAAGCAAAGGCGGTTTCTACTAAAGTTGAGAAGGCCAAACCCGTAGCCAAGAAGACCACAGTAAAAGCCGCAAAGGCCGAGGCTGTAACTGTAACAGCGAAAAAGACAGCGAAGACACCATCTAAAGCCGAATCCGCTAAACTCACAAAGACCCAGGATGCGGCGATCAAAAAGATCGGTAAAGTGCTTGCCAAGGAAGATAAGAGCAAGGTAAAAGCCACTGCGAAGTCTGTCGATGTAAAGCCGGTAAAAGCACAAAAAACTGTGGCAAAACCTGCAGTCGAAGCAAAGAAACCTGCTCTCAAGCCCAAGCAGACCGCAGCTAAAACTGTAATAAGCAAACCTGCGACACCAGCGGCGAAATCTAAAACAGCGGTAAAGAGCAAAACAACCACCAGACGGGTTGCAGCAGCAGTAAAGTAAGTTAATCGCCTGCTGGTGGAAGCTGCTTTAGTTCAGATTTTGAAGGTGTTTTATGTATCTCCGAAGAGATGGGTATCGCACCCATAAACCCACAATATGTGCGTTCGGCTCTCACAGTTCTTTCAGAACCGCTGTCACCCGAGAGGTAGTTTCGGGACTTCCGGCGCGGGTTATCAGTAGACACACTAGCCACACGAGATCGCCGCGCCTCAAGACCCGAAACACCTGAAATCTGCTGGTCGAACGGACGGCCGATTTTCGGTGACCTCCTTACCTGAGGCAATGCGCCTACTGGATTTTTGAACAGAATTTAAGGTATACTGTTTTCAAGCATTCGGAGGTTATCGGCATGATTATCATTATGGACACCCACGCGACCGAGAGCGAGGTCGAATCAGTTCAACGGGAGATAAACAGGATCGGGTTTCGGCCGTTTATGAATCCTGGTGTCGAGCGCAAGGTCATCGCGGTACTGGGCGAATTGGATGTGCGCAAGGCTGATCTGGTGGACCAATTCAAGTCCATGGATGGTGTCGCGAGAGTTGAACTTATATCCGACCTGTGGAAGCTGGCATCCCGGTCCTATCACCCGGAACCGAGCGTTGTCCAGGTTCGAGATGTGAAGATTGGTGCCGATGAGGTTGTGGTTGCAGCGGGACCGTGCAGCGTGGAGAGTGAAAGACAGACTGTGGAACTCGCGCATGCGGTGAAAGCAGCCGGCGCTAAAATGCTGCGTGGAGGAGCTTTCAAGCCCAGAACTTCGCCGTATTCATTTCAGGGTTTAGGCGAGGAAGGCCTTAGAATCCTTGCTAAAGCACGCGAGGAAACGGGCTTGCCCATCGTTACCGAAGTTATGGACACACACGAAGTTGATCTGGTCTGCAAGTATGCTGATGTCCTGCAAATCGGCGCGCGAAACATGCAAAACTATGCGCTCCTCAAGAAAGTCGGCGCGACCAAGCATCCCGTGGTCCTCAAGCGTGGATTAGGCTCCAAAGTACGCGATTTGCTTATGTCCGCCGAGTATATTATCTCCGAAGGCAACCAGAACGTAATCCTCTGTGAGCGCGGCATTACTACGTTTGAAGATTCCACAAGAAACACCACTGATATCAACGCCATACCTGTGCTCAAGCAGTGGACCCACCTCCCGGTGATGCTCGATCCCAGCCATGCCACCGGACACTGGCAATTTGTGGGCTCCATAGCCAGGGCAGCCGTGGCTGCGGGGGTCGATGGTATCCTGCTGGAAGTCCATGGTGACCCATCACATGCAATGAGCGACGGGCCACAGTCACTCAAGCCCGAGAATTTCACGGCGCTCATGCGGCAATTGTCGAAGGTCGCAGCAGCAGTGGAACGGACCATTCAAATATGAAGTATGAATTATGAGTTATGAACGGGGATGGCGGGTGTGTTTGGTCCGTAGAAGGATTGAGATGGCTATTGGGAGAAGTAGTCACACGATAATTCTTGTGGATGGGTCTATACTTGGAGAAAAATCTTACGCATAGTAAACCGAAACTCGCGCTGGCTGTATTTACCTCGCCGGGCGCGGCTTTTGAAGAGATAGTTGATCGTGGCCTGCTGGGAACCGGTTTTTTGCTGGTCTTATTAACCGGCATTGTGTCGGTTGTGAGCGTGTTGGTGCGGGCTGTGAACTCCGAACCGCTGCAGTTCTTTGCTCTAGGCAAAGAGAACCCGATCACGTGGGTCGGGCTGTGGCTGTTGTACGGGCTGGGACTCCACTACCTGCTCAAGTGGCTCAATACCGAGGCGGATTACCGAAAGATACTCACCATACTCGGATGGGGACATATATCGCTGCTTATTTCGCAAGTGCTCATGATCTTCAGCGTTATTGGAATGTCTCAAGCCCACCCTAATCTCATGCTGCTCAACACTGTAGGTACTGTTGTCGTGGCTGCTCAGGTCTGGTATGTCATTGCCGTTGGGTTCGGGCTGCAAACAGTGTTTCGCGTTCCCATTGGTCGGGCGATTATGAGCTACATCGCGGTAGCAGCCGCGGCAACTATCGGGTTAACGATAACCTACGGCAGCAGCAGAATGAAGCTGTTTCAAAACGCCTCACCTGGCATCGCGACCGCCGCTCAGCGCATTATAGCAGTGGATCAAATCCCATGGCTCGCAGCCGCAGCGATTGGGCTGGCGTTTGGTCTTTGGAAACTTGGTGAGAGCCTTGGCTGGGATACAAGGCAGAGGACTAATCGGGCTGTTATCGCGGGGATTATTGGGATAGCGTTATTTGGCGCCTATACATACACATGGACAAAGGTCGATTATTACGGCAGCCTCATTACCACGAAGCGAATGTTTGATCGCTCCGAGCCGGAAGCAGCCGGTAGGCTTGAAAAGCTGCTTTCGCTGAGTCAGGACAAGCGTTACCAGGCAGAGATTATGCTCGATATTGCCGATGTCTATTACCTCACGGATAAGCCGGAGCTTTCAATAAAGCACTATAAAGACTTCCTTGACCTCGTGAAGCAATCCAACGTAGATGGTGAGGACAGCCAGGCTATCGCACGAGCTCACAGCGGCATCGGCGCGGTGTATGACTCTCAGGGCAAGTATGATGCTGCTATAAGTGAGTTCAAGAAGTCGGCAGACGCATGGCCGCAGTTCAGGGACCCGTGGGTAAGGCTTGCTGTGACTTATGACCGTATGGGAGACTACAAGAAAGCCATCGACGCTGGAAATCACGCTATCAAAAAGATGGATTCCGATGCTGTTACCGCGTGGGTGGCGCTGGCTCAGGCGTTTACTCAAACCGGCGATAAAAAGCAGGCTGAGGCAGCAATTAAGATGGTTATCGGCACAGACGACGCACTTGCCAAGCGGATCAGCAAAGGCCCAGGCGGTTGGAATGCGGCAGTAGACAAACTCACACGCGATGATCTCAAATTCCCTCTTGAGAAGAACCCCGTAAAGGAGACCAGGGGCAAGCGGAAGTAACATTTAGGGCTATTCACATAGCCCCGTATAAATACCGGTTTTACGCAGATAGGCCCAGCAAATCCTACAGGACATGGAACACAATTCATGTGTTTGCGCACGGATAGCGCAGTTGTGAAGTAGTTTCATGGAGGCAGGATATGCGAAAGATAGTGTGGGCACTGATAATCACTCTCGTAGCCCTCTTAAGCGGCTGCGGTGGAGGCGGAGGAGTGGGCGCCATCGATCCGCAGACCATAAGGACAACTCAGCAGACGGAAGAGACCACAGGCACATCGGACTCAGGGCTTGATACGCCCCCGCCGGCACCAACTTATGATTACAACGATCTAGATACTCCCCCACCACCACCTACTTTCTAGGTTAGTTTGCAATGATGGCCTGTGGATAGATTCTTCAGGCCATTTTTATTATCGTTGCGCGTTTGCGGATTTTGCGTTGTGCGTTAGGATGCCGAACCAATGTAATCTTGTGACCATTCTCCCGATTAAGGTACTCTTAAAGCTATTCCTCTTTACACCACGCGACCTCAGCTATATAATCTGATTGGCAGAGCGGAGGCAGTGGACTTGGTGGCACTTCGTAATATTTCTTCTCCTGAGCGCGGGGTTCTTCTTCTTGACAGGGATCATAAGGTGATCCTTGCAAACAAACGTGCGTCCGTAATTTTCGGGATAGCTCCTGATGAAATGGTCGGACATGCACTCCCGGAAGTGATTACTCGCCGCCCTGTTTATGATGAGGACGTTGTTGAAGAAGTCCTCGACTCGCTGTGTAGTGGAAATGCCATTATTCACCGTTATTCCTCGCCGGTTTATTCGCCCGACGGCAGTGTGGGCGGGCGTGTGGAAATCTACAGCGACATCACCGCCAGGCGCGAGCTTGAGAAAGAGATACTTGACCGCAACGTTGAACTGGCGGAACTCAATGGGCAGCTTCAGGAAGCACAGGAAATGCTCATCCACTCAGAGCGGCTGCGTACTTTGGGCGAGATGGCGGCGGGTGTAGCGCACGACATTAATAACGTGCTGGGGATTATCCTCGGTAACGCGCAGTTGGCCAAACGGAGCGTCGCGGGCAACGAAAGCGCTCTGCACAGCCTTGAGGCTATCGAGCTTGCCGCACGTGATGCAGCGGAGACAATCCGCAGGCTTCGCGAAATCGGCAAACCCACAGATATATCCAGCTATGGGGCTGTTGACTTAAATAGCATTGTCGACGACGTCGTGCACGGTGCGTTTCCTGCATGGCAGGAGTCCGGCTCGCACGGAGGGGCGCGAATCGAGTTCAATACTGCGCTGTCCAGTGGCTGTATTGTGCACGGAAATGCCTCTGAGCTTCGTGAGGCGCTGGCTAATATCATACTCAACGCTGCACAAGCCATTGAGGGAGCGGGACGCATAGAAGTTTATACTGCACGGGATGGCGGCCATGTTGAAGTTGCAGTGACAGACACCGGAATTGGTATGAGCCAGGAAACGAAGCAGCGGCTGTTTGACCCATTTTTTACAACCCGAGGCGCGCAGGGCACTGGCCTTGGAATGAGTATGATCGACGCAATCGCAATCAGGCACGGCGGAAGAGTGTTGGTCGAGTCTGAAGAAGGCAAGGGCACACGGGTAACAATGAGATTGCCCGCTTCAGCCATATCAAGTTAGTTTCGAGAGGTAATAATTGTCAGATCGTAAGTCAATTCTAGTAATAGACGATGAGCCGGGATTGCGGGACTTGATCTCGCGGCTGTTCTCCGATGCCGGATATGATACCGCAACAGCCGCTGACGGCGCGGAGGGTCTGGATGCGGCTAGAAATAGTGACTTCGATCTGGTAATTCTGGATATGAGCCTGCCTAAAATGAGCGGGCTGCAGGTATTGGGCGGGATCAAAGAAGAGAAGCCTGACCTGCCGGTGGTTATGGTGACCGCTTATGGCAGCACGCAGACCGCTATCGAGGCGCTTCGGCTTGGCGCTTACGACTACATCACCAAGCCGTTCGAGGTGGATGAGCTTCAGATGGTCGCGGAACGTGCCCTTGAGCAGCGGCGCGTGATTGATGAAAACCGCTATCTGCGAGGCGAACTCAAGAAGAAGTATGGGTTCGATAACATCATCGGCTCAAACCCCGATGTTCAACGGGCCTATGTGATGGCAGCACAGGTAGCCCCGACCAGCGCGACTGTCCTCATCACCGGCGAAACCGGCACCGGTAAGGAATATCTTGCTCGAACCATACATTATCAAAGCCCCCGCGCAGGTGGGCCGTTTATCAAAGTAAACTGTGCCGCGCTCTCCGAAAACCTGCTGGAAAGTGAACTCTTCGGGCATGAGAAAGGCGCTTTTACTCATGCAATCGCGCGCCACATTGGGCGGTTTGAAGCAGCTCATAAGGGCACAATTTTCCTGGACGAGATCGGTGAGATTCCGATGCCTATTCAAACAAAACTGCTGCGGGTGCTGCAGGAGAAGCAGTTTGAGAGGGTCGGTGGAAGTGAGACTTTGACGGTGGATGTCCGTGTGATCGCCGCCACACACCGCAACCGAGCTCAAGCTATTACCGACAAAGAGTTCCGCGAAGATCTATATTACCGCCTCAACGTGATCACACTGTGCCTGCCTCCCATTCGCGAGCGTGGAGATGACATCGAAACATTCGCACAGCATTTCCTCAAAATCTACGCTGACGACATGGGCAAAAACGTGAAAAGGCTTACCCCGGAAGCCATGGAAGAACTGAAGCGTCACACATGGCCTGGAAACGTGCGCGAGCTAGAGAACACCATAGAACGCGCGGTGATCCTCTGCAATGGCGAGGCGATTCGATCTGAACACCTGATGCTCGACGGCACCCGCCGCCCCACCCCAGCAGCCACCCAAAGCAATGCTCAAGACATCCCCCTTACGGCGTCTTTAAGAGATGTGGAGAAATTTCATATCGAGCGCGTGCTGGAAGCCAAGGGATGGAACCAGTCAGCCGCCGCGCAACTCCTGGGCATAGACCGCAAGACCCTGCGCAATAAAGTCAAGGAATTTCACCTGGAGAAGCCTGGGGCCTAGTCTTTCCGACTGCAGTGCCTCTGCGAATAAATTCGCTGCAACAAAGGCACAAAGTCCACCTTCGTGGACTGGAAAGTCAGTCGCTGCAAGATGCATTCGCACTGTGAGAGACTACACGGCTTCTTGATTTGCCGTTCTACGGCGAATCAACCACGCAGTTACTCGTTGCCTCACCAAGCGATATAGCTTTCGCCCTCCGAAGAATACTATTAACAGTGCTGGAATCCAGAATGGGGCGAAGTATAGTATGTAGTAGAATCCTGTGACTGTTTTCTGGATCACATATAGAAATGAGCCCTTGGCACGATAAGACGCGACTGCATGCCAATTGCCCCAATCAAAGCTCTTGCGAGGCTCCGGCTCGAATAGGGCTATATTAATCAGAGCTCTTTGTGCCCTGCGCGCTGTATTCGCCCGCTCCTGTGCCGCATTTGCCGCTTGCACACGACTCTCATACAGGCGATATTGAACGAAGAGGATGTCTGAGCCACGCATACGCCGGGGGCTGCGCATGAACCCTTTGAGTTCATCCTCATTTTGCTCGAGCAGGGAGATTTGCGTGCCCAGCTTCTCAAAGTTAGAGGTCTGGTCGGCGGTTTGCACGAGTTCGCTGTAGAGCTTACCGACACCGCGCACATCCTCCATCATCGGACCCAACTGCGCGGCGTCCAGCTCCAAGATTATATAGCCGTGTCGCTCACCCGAGAAGTTAGCCTCGCTCTTTTCCTCATGCAGCACGGCTTTTCGTGCTCTTGCCAGGCTCATGATGCGCGATCTAGCCTGATTATAGTCATTGACCTTGAGTACGACACTCCCGCTCCGCACGGCAATCTTGGCAGGCGTATCAGCGAGCAACGCTGAAGAGAACAGCGCAAGTAATACCATATGAACAGCAACTGCAAATGCCAGGCGAGATGTCCTCGTCATCTTCTACCTCCACACAACAATTAGCTTACCTGCTAATAAGACGCATCAAACCTGAAGTTATGGCAGTCGATGTTCGCTATTACTTCCTGCGGGTCTTTGGCAACACATCTGTGATACTTCCGCCACCGGCATCTTCTGATTGGACGGTGAACGGCTTTTGCATATCATAATTGCCTATAAGCCTGTCCAGTGCGCTATCGGAGTCTTTTACCAACTGCTCAGCATCGGTGTTCATCTTTGGCATGTTCTGTTTGATTCTTGCTTGATCAGTGCGCATCTTTGACCAACTCGCCTTGCTGTCGGCACTCAGGTTGTTGAGCATCGACGAAACCTGATACAGCGCGTCAGTCTCTACATACAGCAATTGGCGATAGTTGGCGCTGAATTCCCTGCACTCCGCCGGTGCGGTAGCTCTATCAAAGGTCTTAAGCGTGATATACATAGCATCAGCAGACTTGCTCAGTTCGTCGTCACGTGATGAGGCGGAATCCCCGCTCATCTGTCCGACGATCGCTTCCAGAGCAGAACCGGCAATAGTAGAGATGTCCTTGTTAACAATTGCAGCTTCGCGAATCTCCTCCACCCTTTTCACAAACGCAAGGTAATCCGTCACCGACTGCGGCGGTTTGGGTTTTGGGGTGTGTGAAGGGGTCTGATCGCCAAGACCTGGATTTCCGGGAGGCGCCTGCGTGAGACCACCTGGAGCGCCTGTGCCTGGAGGCGCGGTGGTTAATGCACCCGACGGTGCTTGCGTGGGAGCGGGAGCCGTGACGACATCCCCACCACGGCCTCGGGTAACCGCAAAGACCACCGCCACAACGGATATCACAGCCAGCGCAATTATCGCATAGACAACAGGACTAATCTTTCGACGCTTGGGTGTCGTGTCGACATACTCGTTTACCATTCCACACTGGGGGCACTTCTTCTCCCCCTTCGGCAGTTCTTTACCACACTTTGCGCAATACATAAGACATCATCTCCATTGAATGAAGTATACCTCAAATGTGGCCTAGAGTCGAGAAAGTTATGCGTTGATGCGTTGCGTGTTATGAGTTGGAGTCTACAGAGGCACCTTTGCTTGACCGACTGAGGTTGAACGTTTACAATTACATTGTGCAGATTTGGGATTATAATACGAGGAGACCGTTACTGTGGTTGACATGGAAACCATCGTAAACCTGTGCAAAGCGCGCGGGTTTATTTTTCAATCGAGCGAGATTTACGGCGGCATAGGAAGCAGCTATGACTACGGCCCGCTGGGCGTGGAGCTCAAGCGAAACGTCAAGAACGCGTGGTGGAAGGATATGATCGCCACCCGTGATGACGTCGTGGGCCTTGACGCCGCCATCATTATGCACCCCAGGGTATGGGAGGTCTCCGGTCATATAGAGAACTTCACCGATCCGCTGGTGGACTGCAAGGCCTGCAAGCAGAGATTTCGTGCTGATGACATCCAGGGCGACCGCTGCCCGGCGTGCGGTGGTGAGCTTACTGAGGCCAGACAGTTCAACACTATGTTCAAGACGTTTATCGGTCCGGTGCAGGACGAGGCGTCCGTTGCATACCTGCGGCCTGAAACCGCGCAGGGTATATTCGTGAACTTCGTCAACGTGCAGCAGGCGACGCGCAAGAAGCTGCCGTTCGGAATCGGCCAGGTGGGTAAGAGCTTCCGTAACGAGATCACCCCAGGCAACTTCACATTCCGCACTCGCGAGTTCGAGCAGATGGAGATGGAGTTTTTCGTCAAGCCCGGCACCGATGAGGAATGGTTCGATTACTGGGTGAATGAACGCTACAACTGGTATCTCAAATACGGTGTGAACAAGGACAAGCTCCGGCTTCGCCCGCATGAGAAGGCCAAGCTGTCGCACTACTCCAAGGCCACCACTGACGTCGAGTATGAATACCCGTTCGGATGGGGTGAGCTCGAAGGCATCGCGAATCGCACTAATTACGACCTTACGGTCCACGCACAAGGTTCAGGCAAAAGCCTCAGCTACTTCGATGAGGAAAGTGGAGAGCACGTGGTGCCCTACGTCATCGAACCCGCCGCTGGAGCCGACCGTGCTACGCTGGTGTTCCTGGTGGACGCATATGAAGTCGAAACCATCGAAAAGGGCGAAAAGAAAGACAAGCGCACCGTGCTGCGGTTCCACAAGGACATCGCACCTGTAAAGGCCGCCGTGCTGCCGCTCCTGCGCAACAGGCCGGAGATCGTAGAAACCGCCAAGAAGCTGGCCCACGACCTGCAGCGAGTCTTCCCGACGATGTATGACGACACTGCATCCATCGGCAGGCTCTACCGCCGCCAGGACGAGATCGGCACGCTGTGGTGTATAACCGTGGACGTGCAGACCGTGGAAGAAGACCACCAGGTCACCATACGCGACCGCGACACCATGCAGCAGATCCGCATGCCCATTGAAGGCGTGAAGCAGTATCTTCGGGATAAGCTGGAAGAGCCGGACTGCTAGTTTGGTTTGATGGCTGGATAGGTTGATGGTTTGATGGCCCGGGAGGGGTGTGTGCTCTTCCCGGGCATTATTTCGTTTATCTGGTTGGGCCTGGACACATTGCGCTTGGTTGGCATATTTTGGTATGATAACGGTTGAGCATGTTCGCATGCTCTATATAATTTCTCTCGTCTATTCACCATGAGCATCGGAGGGCTAACCAATTGAAATGTCCAAAGTGCAATTATGAGAACAAAGATGATGCGCATATTTGCGTAAAGTGCTATTTCGATCTAAATTCCGGAAAGACTCCCGTAAACGCTCCGGCCAGCAATGCGGCAGACAGGAAAACCGCAAGTCCTTTGCCTATTACACCTCCAGCCCCCGTGGCTGCCTCGACTGCATCTACCGTGCAAGATAACCCAGAGACACCGCAGACTTTTGCCCCAAGTGCTACGCCCAATTCTGGCTTTGATGCAGTGCCCAGTTATGTCGCACCCGTAGCAATGAGAGACTACGCCGGATTTGGTATTCGACTTTGCGCTTACCTTATAGATGGTATAGTACTCCTCGCTGTCGCTTATTTGATCAGTAAGATCACAGGGGGAAGTGCGGTTCCGGCGAACACTGGTGGGCCGCTAACACCTGAGCAGAATGCGAAGGCAATAACTACAGCACTGAACGGAGGAAATAATGGAGTAGCCATAACTAACTTGGTCCAGGCGCTATACTTCATCGGCATGCACACTGCTTTCGGCGCGACACTGGGAAAGATGGCTATGGGTATAAAGGTGATGAAAGAAGATGGATCACCTATAGGTGTCGGCACAGCGATCGTGCGATACCTAGCAGAGGGAATTCTAGCGGCCGTAACATGCTGTCTGATGTTCATCTCCGTGGCGACCAGTGATACAAAACGGGGATGGCACGACCGGGCTGCTGGAACGATTGTGGTCCGTAATCGATAATGCGAAAGATACATATCATTGCTGGATTACGAGCCGTTCTCGTGATGCTCAGTCTGGCACTGATATATTTGGCAATATACTTCATTGACCCGCAAAAGGCACGCTGGATTCCAGCGTGCCCATTTTACTCTTTGACAGGTTTCTACTGCCCCGGTTGCGGACTGCTGCGAAGTTTTCACCAATTGGCACATGGGAATCTTAGCCAGGCGCTGACATTTAATCTGCCGGCAGTCGTGTCCGTTCCTCTTGTTGTCGGATCAATCGCGATAGATATATGCGATCTTCTCGGCTTCAGATCTCACAGGTGGCCCGTCATCTCGAACCAAGCCTGCTGGATCGTTGCCATAGTTATCATCATTTATGGAGTAGCACGAAATATCCCGATTTACCCCTTGTATCTCTTGGCACCGCATTAGAACCAATAACGGTCTGCTAGCACATCTCTCCAACCTGTGCTATTCTTATAGTGCTATGGCTCACTTCAAAGTCGGCACAAAACCCACACATACTTGCGCAATTTCTCGCCCATTAATAGTGGCAATTGCGCTCACACTGCTTGTTTATTTGCCTGCCCTTGGTTCATATTTCCAACGCGACGACTGGGACCATTTAATACGGATAAGCGATCCGGGATTCTCTTTGTGGGGGTATTCGGGTTGGTTTTACAGGCCGCTGTTTCTGGTGGTATTTGGGGGGTTGTATAAAGCGTTTGGGTTTTATGGACCGGCTTGGCATGCGGTGACGCTGCTGGTTCATTTGTTGAATGTGGGGCTGGTGTATGGACTTGTGAGAAAGCTCGGGTTTGGAACGCTGGCGGCTGGTGTGGGGGCGGCGGCGTTTGGAATCTACCCTACTCATCCTGATGCAGTTGTGTGGATCTCGGCATATTCTGGTATACAGGCTGCTTTTTTTGGATTGGTGGCGGCGCATGTTGCGTTGGAGAAACGTATACCGGCGTTGGCTAAAGGGGTGTTGTGTTCTGTCACGCTTGCGCTGGCGGTATTTTCTAAGGAAGATGCAGCCAGTTTGATACTCGTGTTGCCTGTGCTGCCGTTGTTTGCAGGTTGCAAATGGAATTGGCGGGAAACTGTGATGTGGTCTGCAGGATGCACGTTGATGATTGTCGCGGTGCTGGCATTTCAAAAGCTGGAGATGCAGACCCATGTGGTCGGTGGCAACGCGATGGGCAAGCTCGACCTTGGCGTAGTCAGGCGAAGCGCGATGTTTGTGGTATGGGCGCTACGGGATGCTGTTCCCGTAAGATTTGCGGGGAGTTTGTGGCTTGTGGGAGCACTTGCCGTTGTTCCAATAGTGTTATGGAAGCGCTGCCCCGCGCTCAGGGTGGGCATATACTGGTTCATTGCCACGGGGATGGCTATTGGCACGGCTATCGGGACACTGGCTCCAGCAGATAGATACTTCTACATACCGAGCATTGGCATCGCCCTGTGCATTGCAGCTATGATTCAGAGGCTCAGCCTCAGGACGAAACCGCTGGGGTTTTCGGGCGCTGTGGCTGTTGGAATGTTCATGCTCTGCCTCACTGTAACGAGTTCAGTTTTACTCCTTTACCTTGCGGCAGCGGTTATCGTGGCGTGGATTTGGATGGAAGTCAGTCTACCGAGCAGCCCTGAGGTGGGAGTTACAGACGAGGCATGTGCGGGCATATTAGCGTTGGTGCTGCTGACGTTAATGGCTGAGCATATACTCCATCAGTTGGGGTTTGGATGGATTCCTGATTGGTTGCTTGTGTTTTCGCCAGTGGTTCTTTGTGCATTGCTGGCATCTGTTCTGTGGCGGAAAATGCGATGGAGCGATTGGACTCCGGTATTGATATGCGTGTGCATGGCGTTCTGGATACAGTTATCTGTTATGCCATGCTTTCTTGTAGGAATCCTGATCGTCTGGGTTGCCCGGCAATATTCAATATGTATTCCATCAATTATGGTTATGCGTCCTGCAGTATTGGCGCTGTTGCTCGTGCTCACGCCGTGGTTGGTGGAATCGACCCGGCAGAACATGGACTGGTATAATATAGGTAAGGCAAATCTACAAGTGGTGCACAAATTGGGCCCCGCGTTGAAACTTCTGCCGCATGGACAACGTGTGACGGTGTTGGAAACTGACGAATTCTGTGAAGATCCGCAACTGTTCAAAGGCGCGGCACTGGTCGCTGGAAGACCGGATCTGAAAATACAAGAGCCTATCAGACAAGAGTGTAAAGACGCATATCAGCGAGGCCCAGTAATCATAACTGACGGTAAACGAGTAAAATTACATGACTGATACCATACGCGAACGATACGAGCAGCTTGAACGTGAGGTACTTTCGCCGCGGGCTGTGCTGGCGTGCGAGACTAAGGGGCGCGCCCGCGAGGAAGATAAGGACCCTGTCCGCACCGATTTCCAACGTGACCGTGACCGCATTATCCACTGCAAGGCTTTCAGGAGGCTCAAGCATAAGACACAAGTCTTCATCGACCCCGAGGAGGACCATTATCGTACTCGCCTCACTCATACGCTGGAAGTCGCACAGATATCCCGCACCATCGCCCGTGCGCTTCGCCTAAATGAGGATCTTACTGAAGCAATCGCACTGGGCCACGACCTCGGCCATACACCGTTTGGGCATGCCGGTGAGCAAGCCCTGGACGAAGTGTATCGTGAATACGTGCCGGGAGCCAGGTTCAAGCACAGTGCGCAGAGCCTGCGCGTGGTGGATGTATTAGAGAACAGGGGCATGGGGCTGAACCTCACCAGTGAAGTAAGGGATGGCATCCTACACCACTCCAAAGGCAGCGCAGACCTTTCGCTAAACGCCTCCGGCCCATCGACCCTCGAAGGCAAGGTAGTGAAGATCAGCGACCGTGTGGCCTACATAAACCATGACATAGACGATGCCATTCGCGCAGGCATCATCACAGAATCCGATCTTCCAACCAAAGCTGTCAGCGTGCTCGGTAACAGCCATTCGCATCGTATTGGGTCGATGGTGGAAGACATAATCGCGTTCAGCTATGAGAGTGAACAGATAGGTATGAGCGAGCCGTTCAGAAAGGCTACCGACCGCCTAAAAGACTATCTCTTTGCAGTGGTTTACGGTCGCGAAGTAAATGGCGTAGCTGAACTCAAACATGCAGGCGATACGTTGAAAAAGCTGTTCAGATTCTACATGGAGCACCCAGATGATATCCCAGCCCTCACAACCCTAGATCCCCCAGCAGATGACACCCCAAGCCGAGCCCGCCGGGTATGCGACCTCATCTCAGGCATGACTGATCGCTATGCGCAGAGGGATTACGCTCGATTGTTCCTCAAGTGGTTGTAGGAGAATTTCGGACTCCTGGACTTTCCCTTTGACCGTATTTTTACGCTTGTTCAGTTGGCAATCGGTGTGGGGCATGTTATAATGACAATGGTGATGCTTCAACAAAACCCGTCTCTCCTGTTCTCCGCTAGTTATACAGAAGCAGGCTCCAGAGATTTTTCAGGACATGGAGGTGCGAACGAATGAAGACCGCTATTAAGTGCAATTGCGGACAGCGCATACTTGCAAGAGATGTCATGCAAACCGGCTATTATCTCCGCTTAATTGGTCCCAGCTTTGTGTATGTCAAGTATCGCTGCTCTCGATGTAAAAAACTGGGCGAACAGTTTGTTAAGCAAGAAGAGTGGGAAGATGGGATTCTGCACGATATCCCGAGCGAAGTCACTCCTGAGGACAAACCCAGGTTCGACGCGATGGGCAAGATAGACATACATGAATGTATAGATGCCCACTTTGAGCTGGATAGGATGTCGAACATGCGTGAGTTGCTCGATGCTATTGAAGAAGCAAAGAAGTAAAAGTCTCTATTCAGGGCGCACATAAAAGCACTGCTGCGTAATGCGGCAGTGCTTTTTGTTTGCTTCAGACTGACGTTAGGCTCTACTTTGGTCGAAGGGATGTCCGGTGGGTGTGACTAACATGTACCGGATATGAGTAACAACAAGAGCTACCTACTTGATATGGACGGCGTGCTGGTCAGGGGGAGCACCCCTATCCCTGGCGCGCAGCAGTTTATCGAACGGATGCTGGAGAACGGCACCAAGTTCGCCGTGCTTACGAACAACCCTATTTATACTCCGCGCGACCTCGCGCACCGCTTGTCAATTGTGGGGCTGAATGTGCCGCATGACCGGCTGTTCACATCAGCAATGGCTACGGCGAAGTTCCTCCACACACAAATGCCGGGTGGATCGGCTTTTGTGATTGGCGAGACCGGCCTTACCACCGCAATGCATGATGTGGGATATGTGCTTACCGAACGCAATCCCGATTATGTGGTGCTCGGGGAAACCACAAATTATAGTTACGAGCAAATCTCAACTGCTGTGCGGCTAGTGGCTGCAGGCGCTCGCTTTATCGCTACCAACCCGGATGCATCAGGACCCAGCGAAAAGGGGATTGAACCCGCGTGCGGAGCGATGGCTGCATTGATAGAGAAAGCCACCGGCGTAGCACCATACTTTATAGGCAAGCCAAACCCACTGATGATGAGATCGGCGCTTAGATTTTTAGACGCTCATTCAGAAGAAGCTGTGATGGTGGGCGATAGAATGGACACCGATGTAGTCGCTGGGATGGAAAGCGGCTTGGAAACGATACTGGTGCTTACCGGAGTCACCACCGAGGATATGGTAACAAAATTCCCCTACCGCCCCACCCACGTGTTGGGATCAGTGGCGGAGATTGTGGTGGAATAAAGCGAGGAGCAAGAGATGCATGTTAACATCGTCTATGTCCACGTGAAGCCTGAACGGGTTGATCAGTTTCTTGACGCCACGATGGAGAATGCGCACGAGTCTGTAAAGGAACCTGGGAACCTGCGGTTTGATGTATTGCAGATGCGTGATGATCATGCCCGATTTATGCTCTATGAAGCATATGAGTCTACTGAGGATGCTGTTGCGCACAAGGGTACGCCGCATTACATGCGATGGCGAGATGCCGTGGCCGATTGGATGGCTGAGCCGCGGCAGGGCGTGCTCTACAACGGCCATATACCTGATGAGCAAGAAGAACTGGACTTCTAGACTTATTTGAGAAACTCATCTAGTATGTGATTAAATTGCTCGGGCTGGCAGAGGTTGCTGGGGTCGAATGAGTCGTGGAGGATCTCCAGGCGGGAGTTTGGGATCAGGTCCGTCACCTGGCGCATGTACTCTACACCGATATCGGTGTAGTCACCGACAACACCAAGCGTAGGCACACGTATACCGGGCAGGAAGCCGGTAAAGTTTACGTGCGAGATAGCGGCGCGCTGCAACATGGCTTCGCTGGGCCTGACTTCCCGCACAATTCTGCTCACCTCTTCCCTAGCAAGAGGCCATCGCTCGTAAGCCGACTGCGCCCACATCACCAGCAGTGACGCAGGCAGATGGTAAACCCAGGCTAGACTCGTTATGGCTTTCAACAGTGAACGTTTGAGTGTTGTAGGGCGCGTGTCGCAGAAACTGTCTACTATGATCAGGCTCCGCACGTTATCTGGATAAAGGTGGGTGAACAACTGCGCAAAGACGCCTCCATATGATACCCCGAGAAGATCAACCGGCAGAACCCCAAGCTGGTCCAATGCCGACGCTATATCCTGGCACTGGACCCACAGAACCTCACCAGCCGGCATATCAAGTCGTCCAGATCTGCCATTACCACGGAGATCAGGGCAAATAACCATGTGCGATTGTCCGAAATATTCAACTTGAGGACGCATCATTGCATGCGTCGCGCCCAGTCCATGGACCATCACCAGCGCCCGTCCCTCGCCTACAGTTTCGTAATAGATTTTGGTCCCGTTGACATGTGCAATTGGCACGGCACACACTCCAATGATTCACATCACGGTTATTCTACCCTCACATAAATATAGTAATAAAAAAATTGGCCCGAGTGACATTAACTCGGGCCATCAGAATTCTTAACTCTTCACTCTCAACTCTTAATTGCTCTTCTTATCTCCGCTGTCGTAGAACACGCGGACGGCTTTGCCTTCCTGGCGCGGGAGGGTACCCGGCTTAAAGACATCACCCTTGGGGCTAAAGCCGAGGACTTCTTTCAGTTTCTTTTCGACCACAAAGCCGGTCACGCCCTCTTCGGCTTCCACGTTGATCCGCACGTCCTTTACGCCGTCCACTTCCTCAATGATGATCTGGTAGTGGCTGCAGACACCGGGGATCTCCATCAGGGCCTGCTCAACCTGCTTCGGGAAGAAGTTTACACCCTTCACTATGAGCATATCATCCCTGCGGCCGGTGATGCGGTCCAGGCGAAGAGAAGTGCGGCCGCAGTCGCATTTCTTTCGAGTCAGGATGCGTGTAAGATCACCAGTCTTAAAGCGTATGATTGGTATAGCCTGGCGATTTAGTGAGGTAAACACAACCTCCCCATGCTCACCATCCGGCACAGCTTTGCTTGTTACAGGGTCGATGATCTCGCAGATGTACTGATCTTCCCACATATGGATGCCGCTATGAGCGTGGCAGTCCATTCCTGTAGTGCTCACGCCACCGGTCTCGGTCATACCATAAATATCAAATGCCTCTATACCAAGACCGTTTTCGATCTTCTCGCGCATCTTGTCGCTGAATGTCTCAGCACCGAAGATGCCGACCTTTAGCGTTGGAATCTCGTTTTTTTGATCTTCCAGAACTTCCATTATGCGGATGCCATAACTGACAACGCCCATCAAGCCCTTCACTCCGAAGTCGTTCATCAACTTGATTTGTCGCGGCGTATTGCCTGCTCCGGCGGGGATGATGAACATATTTGACTTGCGCGCGCCGTGATAGAAGCCGAACCCGCCGTTGAACAAACCGAACGATGGTGTGATTTGAATGGCGTCACCACCGACCAAACCCGCCATATAAAGGCAACGAGCCATGCATTCCGCCCACTGATCCAAATCGTGCTGATTGTATGCCATTACCACAGGCGAGCCCGTTGAGCCTGAACTCATATGCATTTCTTTGAGTTCACGCCTGTCCACACAGAGCATTCCCAGCGGATATTGGTCGCGGAAATCGTTCTTATCGATAAACGGCAGGTGCCGGATATCTTCGAGCATCTCGATATCTCCGGGTTTGACCCCTACCGCATCCATCTTCGCTTTATAGAACGGGCTCCGCTCATATGCCCTGCTTACGGTTTCTTTCAATTTCGTTAACTGAAGTGCCGCGGTCTCATCGCGCGACATTGTCTCTGCTTTTTCGTTCCAGAATCCGGTCATGGTATGCCTCGTTATGCGTTATCGTGTCTTGCGTTGTGCGTTATTTGATCATCTTCCATTTTCCGCCTTTGACGGTTATCATCACCAACGAATCTGAATTCAGACCACAGTGATCCTTGGCGGACATATTATAAATTCCACTAACACCGACGTAATCTTTAGTGTTTTCAATGGCGGCACGGAGCTTGGCAGGGTTGGTACCGACTCGCTTCATCGCGTTGGCGATCAGCTCGATAGCATCCCATGCGTAACCCGAATGGGTGCCCATCTGTCCGTAGCCTCTCTTTTTGTATTCGCTAACGAATGCCTGTTCCACCTTCTTTTGGCGGTCCGAAGAAGAAAGCTGGTTAGCTACCATCAGTTTGGTGGACGGCATAATAGTACCATCGGCAGCGGAACCCGCGAGCTTCAGGTAGGTCGGGTCAGGCTGTCCGTGGCACTGCACAATTTGGAACGGAACCTTGAGTTGGCGGGCATTCTTTGTAACCACAGCTCCCCCAGGACCGATAGTCCACACGATCATAGCCTTAGGCTTGCTTGAGGCAATTTTGCCAACCTGCACGGACATATCGGCATCGGTCGGGTCAAACTTCTCATGCGCGACGATATTCATCTTGTATGACGGTGCCAACTGCTTCAACAGTTCCTCACCTTCCTGGCCGAACTTATCGGTGGCGGTGAGCAAAGCGATCTTGTGAATGCCTTTCTTGGACAAATACATATAGATTCGAGCGACAGCCGAGCTGCTCTTCTGCGGGCTCTTGAAGACCCACGGGCGAACCGGGGTCACCGGCGCAGCGCCACCAACACACGCAACCACAGGAATCTTGGAAGCCTGGATAGTGGGAATACATGCCATAATCTCACCCGTGGTGGTGGGGCCGACGATAGCTGAAACTCTGTCTCTCTGAATCAGTTTTTTCATCGCCACCACAGCCTGCGAGGGTTCGGAACGGGTATCAGCAACTACGAGCTTGAGCTTGGAGCCATTAATACCGCCCTTTTTGTTGATCTCGTCCACTACCATAGCCGCAACCTGCTTAGTGGGAATGCCCACCTGCGCTGCCTTGCCGGATAGTGCGAAGATTCCGCCGATCTTGATCTCCTTGCCCGCGTAAGCCATTGATGACACGAGGATAGAAACCACAATAGCCAGTACAATGATTCTTGCCAGGTTTTTCATTTACTTTCCTCTCCTTTGTTTACGTTGAGCGTTAGTGCGTTGTGCGTTAATGCGTTGCATGTCTTACTCACCTGATCATAGGTAAACGTTGGGCCAGCAATTCCCAACCATCAAACCATTAGGCCATCTAACCATCAGACCTATATTTAGACTCCCAGGTAGGCTTTTTGGACTCTTTCGGATGACTTCAGGGCTGGCCCTGTATCTTCCAGCACTATGCGACCATTCTCGATTACATAACCTCGGTCGGCCACGTCCAGGGCTTTGTGAACGTTTTGCTCAGCCAGGAGGATTGTCATTCCGGTTTGCTTCATTATGGCGATCTTTTCAAACAGCTCAGCCACCAGCACGGGCGCGAGTCCCGTTGAGGGCTCGTCCAGCAACAATATATCGGGCGCGCTCATCAAGGCTCGACCAAGCGCCAGCATCTGCTGCTGTCCACCGCTCAAGTCCCCTGCTCTGCTGCCTGTGCGTTTTTTCAGATCAGGAAACAGTTCGAACACGGCATCGAAGCGGGATTCCGCCTCAGAACGCGAAGCCCGGCCGGCGTTCAACCCGACTTTCAGATTCTCAAGAATCGTCATCGCCGGAAATAGCGCCCTGCCCTCCGGCACCAGCGACAGGCCCATCTTCGCAATCTTCTCGGCAGGCTTGCCGGTGATGTTCTTGTCACCAAGAAACACACGCCCTTCGCTCACACCGATCAATCCCGTGATGCTCCTCAGCAAAGTGCTCTTTCCAGCGCCGTTTCCACCGACCAGCGCCACAACCTCGTTGCGCTGCACATTCAAAGAAACAGACTTCACTACAACAAGCTTGCCATAGCCCGCGCTCATATTCACTACTTTAAGCATCACGCGACCCCCAGGTAGGCTTGGATCACTCGTGGGTCACGGCTAACTACACTGGGCGGACCATCCGCAATCAATGCGCCACTTTCCAACACAATCACCCGCTCAGCCAGGTTCATCACGAGCTGCATGTCATGCTCAACCAGCAGCACCGTAACCCCACTGGACACTATATGCCTGATGATCTTGGCGAGAGACGCGCCTTCGGTTCGGTTCAAGCCTGCGGCAGGCTCGTCAAGGAGCAGGACACTTGGTTTCAGCGCCATTGCCCGCGCAATTTCAGCGAGCCTTTGCTTTCCAAACGGTAGGTCGCCAGCCCTGGTGTCGCGATCAGCCCCCAAGCCCATATCCTCCAGCAAATAACACGCGTGCTTCATTCTCAGGCGCTCGGTCTCACGGTAACGCTTTGGCAATATCGAGTCCAGCAGGAATGGCCCGGAGTTCCACGCGCACATCACGTTCTCAAGCAAAGTCATCTCATGAAACAGTTTAACGTTTTGAAACGTCCGTGCGATGCCGCGCTTTGCGGCCTTATGCGGCGATGGAGGGAGGATCTTGCCCATAAATTTCACACTGCCCCCGGTAGGCGGCAGGGCACCTGCGATCAGGTTGAACAGCGTGGTCTTCCCCGCGCCGTTCGGCCCGATGATAGCGGTGAGGCTCCCCTCATCAATAGTGAAGCTCACATCGTCCACAGCCCGCAGGCCGCCGAAAGATTTAGTTAAGTTTTTTACCTCAAGCATAATAGATACAGTCCGGGAGTCCGGGAGTCCGGAGGTCCGGGAGTCAATAGTCGAAATGACGGGGGCAATCTACAATCTTCAATCAAAAATCTACAATCAGAAAAGTGTTCCTTTGGTTCGGCCTACGGTGCATAGGTAATCGTTAATAATTACAAAATCCGTAAGGTCTTCCAGCTTGGCTGTGGCTAGACCTACTGATGTGTCCGCGGCACCGTAGTACATCCATATCTCATCACCACGAGTGAGAGTGCCGCAGGTGAAGACCACATTCGGCACAAGCCCGTATTGTTCATAGCCGACCTCAGGTCCAAAACACCAATCCGATGCGCGCGCTATCATCTTGCGCGGGTTTTTCGGGTCAAGCAGCGCAAGGCCCAGGCGGTATACCGGATGCCCGGCGGCTTCTTTTACACCGTGGTAGATCAGCAGCCAGCCGCGGTCGGTCTTGATGGGCGGCGCGCCTACACCTATCCGCAAGCCGTCCCACCATGGTCCGCCTCGCTCAGGGATCAGCACTCCGGGTTGGCTCCAATATGTTAAATCCTGCGGCGAACTGGCATACCATATATGCTCCTGGCCACCTGTAACCGGCCGGTGGAGCAACAGCCAGTGACCGTCAAACGTCTCAGGGAACAGCGCCGCATCTTTATTTGTCGGCGAGAGAACGGTGCCAAGCCTCTCAACCGTCACGAAATCCGATGTGCGAGCCAGCGCAACCGCAGGACCATAGCGCGAATAAGCCGTGTATGCAATGATCCATTCTCTGGGACCCACCTGGGTAACCCTGGTGTCCTCACATCCCCATTCTTCGTAGGGATATTCTTCCATATCGGGCTCCAGAAGTGCACGTTCATCAAACGTCCACCGGTCCACACCATTCTTGCTCCGAGCCACACGAATTTCGGAGATGCCGCGCCTAACCTCCACCCGCAGCAGCAGGAGCACCTCGCCATCCAGCTCCACCACGCCGGGATTAAACACTGCATTAGCTTTTACCGGCACGTCAGCCGGGGTTATCAACGGTCTATCAAGTACCCTCGTGAACGGTCCATCAGACATTCCGCAGCTCCCCCTATTTCGATCTCAACTCAATTATCCTTGTGGTGGCACGCTTTAGGCCTGGAATCAAGCCAGATGGCGACAATATCAGGATCAACGCCAGCATTACTCCGAAGATCAGGTGTTCTATGCGGGATGTGTCCGCTGCACCCGCCGCGCTGCCGATCAATGCGATTACCTCGTGGAGCACGGTCAATATGACCCCGCCGGCTACGCTGCCCCAGATGCTCCCCATTCCGCCGATCACGACCATCATCACAAGCTGCACATTCATCATCAAGCCGAACTCTTCGGGAAGCAAATTCCCCTCGGCATGAACGAATGCGAACAACACACCCGCAATAGCCGCAAGTACGCATGAGGCCACAAACACCTTTACCTTTAATGCGAATGTGTTAATCCCCAAAGATTCCGCTGCCTGCTCATCACCGTGAATAGCCCTCAGACTCCGGCCACCGGGCGACTCGATAAGCTGCACCGCCCACACGATGCATGCCACCACTACCGCCCAGATGAAGTAAAGCTGCAGCACTCCTTGGCTGATCTTGATGCCCAACACCCTCACCTCAGGTCGCGTAAGCAGCCCGAAAAGGGTTATCTGCGGCAGGCCGAATAAACCGTCTGCTCCTCCTGTGATAGCGAGCTTGGAGACACCCTCTCCAATAATTATGCCCACAGCCAGCGTCGCAAGCGCGAGGTGATTGCCCTGCAATCGCAAAATCGACGAACCGATCAGCAGCGATATCACTGCGGTCCCCAGTATTCCACCAATAACAGCCGCCCACAGCGGCCAGTGGAACGCAGATATGAGCACCGCTGGGATATAAGCTCCTAAAGCGTAGAACCCTGCATGCCCCAGCGATATCTGGCCCGTGTAGCCCATTAGCAGCGTGAGGCCGCATACTATAATTACATATATCCCGCACAGCCTGCCGAGGTCGAGCAGATACGAATAGTCGCCTCTCGCGATCATAGGAAACGCCGCAACCGCCAGCGCCATAATCATTGGGCCGATATAGAGCTTCCACAGCGGCTTAGATCGAGGATACTTCGCCATCATCTTGACAGTATCCCCCTTGGCCGTAAAAGTAACAGAACAACAACGATCACCAGCGCAAGTATATCCTTATACCCAGAACTAAAATAGCAGATGAACTGTTCGATCACACCGACCATCAACCCGCCGATAACACAACCTATAGGATTGCCAAATCCACCCAGAATTGCCCCGGAGAATCCTTTTATGCCCATCATCATTCCGGCATCGAACTGCATGCTCAGGATAGGCGTGATCATCACTCCACCCACCCCAGCCAGCGCAGCTCCAAGAGCGAATGATGCCGCAGATGCGTTGTTCACGCTTATACCACAGAGCCTGGCGCCTTCCTTATTCTCGGCACACGCGCGCATGTTGAGCCCTACGCGAGTGTATCTGAAAAACAACACCAGCAGAAGCATGCACATACCCGCGACGGGAATCACCAGCAGCGAGTGTTTGTCCACCTCACCCGCACCGATCCTCACGCCACCCTGCACCAGTTTTGGAAGTGTGTATGGATCGGTGCCCCATACGAATGACGCCAGTGATTTGAGGATAATTGAGATGGCGATTGTGATGATGATATAGGTAACGGGTGAGGCTCCCTTTGCGGGTCGCAGGCCAACGAGGTAACATGCCAGCCCCACCACGGCTGCGGTGAATACCCCTGCGAGTATTGCAAGCGGCATTGCAAGATGCATAGCCACATGCAGCCACGCAGTGGTAAGCGCGCCTATCATCACAAATTCACCCTGGGCGAAGTTGATTATGCCCGTGGTTGAGTATATTACATTAAAACTGAGCGCAATCAGGGCATAAATGCTCCCTATTACCACCCCGTTTGCAAAGAAAAGTCCGAGATATTGTCCCATAAGTGATCTATCTTAATAATGCCCTCGTGTAATCTTTAGGTGACTGACGCGAATGGGCACAATTTCTTAAGCTCTGCAATGATACAGATAGCATAGCGCAATCTCGCTTCAAGTGCAAGGGACAGTTTGATGGTCTGATGGTTGGATGGGTTGATAGTTAGGAATCTTCGAGCTCGATGGCTTCGATAAATATTGTAAAACCGGAGACCTTGGTATGGTTGATCCTAAAGTCTCCGGCGTATTTACGGGGTTAGTCGGAGTTGCTCTTTTGGCGGTCTTTTACCAGACAGAATGCACCAAGGGCCATGCAGACTGCGTGGAACGCAAAGCCGGGAAGTAACGCTGATATTGTAGTAAATCCCTCTTTATGGGAGGCGACCCCTCCCAAGATCGAGACCACTCATATAATGCCGAATATAATAAGTGTGACACCAAGTATTTTCACAGCCTCACGCTCCTAATGCCCTCATAATCATCCACAGCGACAGGACTGCTGTGCTGCCATGGAGCAGATAACCAAACATCGCCTGGCCGCTGAGTGCGGAACACTTACGGCGGAACACGTCCGCCATCACTGAGAATATTCAAACAGCGGAGATAACCCAAACGCTGACTCCGCCTATCCACCACCACATGATAAGCCACCTCAGTTGCGCTATTTAATGTAACTCATTATAGCATGAAGTATGCTGCAAACTGGATTACCCATTCGCAGCCCGACCTACTCAGAGCTTATCCCCCTGAGTAGCCGGGGTTTGGCCTATGGCCCGGCCTCTGCTGTCCACTACGGGCTTGTTCGAGTTAAAGTCATAGTTGAAATGCATCGGCTCGCCCGGGGCTGTTGGGTCTTGAGTGGTGCGGGATGGGCCGTTCTTGATAGCAATACTCTTCACGTGAGTATCCAGATAGGCAACATTGATCTGATCACCATTTCTAAGGCCACTCGTATTGCCTTCGTGGAAGCTGGAGCGCTCGTAGAAGACAATCTCGTCAGCGTTATACATGAAGTCTTTCTCTATGTGGCAAGGTTTGCGACCTTTGCCTCCATACCAGGCCTTGTCAATCGCACATTTCCACCAGTAGGAAACCTGGGACGAGGCTTTTGAATGATCTGATAGATCGCTGGGGCAATACAAGATGTCATTGTTCTTCATATAACAGTAAAGGACCTGGGTATATGTCTGCGGACGATTCACTGGCGAAAGATCACCCCTCATCGTTGCGAACTTTTTGAAGTCATTACGATTCCAGGTCTTGGAATGGCTCACCAGCGCAGATGAAGGCAAGGTAGCATCATAGTCACCCCAGTAGATCTGCAGAGCGATTGCTATTTCTTTTAGGTTGCTCTGACAATCACTCATTCTTGCAGAACAGTGAGTGCGTTGAAATGTCGGCAACAATATCGCGGCAACGACTAATACAATACAAACAATGATAATTACATTGATAAGCCACGAACCTCGCTGGCGAGAGTGATGAGATACTGCATTTTGTTTGGTATACATATTGCTGTTCCTCCCATCTTTGGTTGTTATAAGTGATAGATAAAGAACTATGGAGTGATAGCGATACTCATGTTGAGGGTCCGTTCGATAGTATTGGCAGGTTTAACTTTGTAGAAATTGAACCACTGCCGCTGCACATTGTCATATTTCGGCTTCATCGACGTGTAGTTAAGCGAGATCAACTTAACATGACCATCGACAAAGAGTATATGCGAGCCGTGGCCGTGCAGATTGGCCTCGGTGCGCCCGATCCGGCAGTCTCGGCTGGTGAGGAATGGCGAAACCGGAGGTCTGCGGCTTGTCCAGGTGGAATTGTTAGTTGGTCGCAGTTCAGCGTCAACCATACGGTCCATCTCACGGACCATCATCAAGTTGGCGGATGACCTCACGATCTTCTCATTCTTCTCGACCAGGTTGCGGTTGAATGCGTAGGTGACGGCGGCTGTTCTGGAGTCCTCGGGATAGCTTTTCTCACAGGTAACTACGCATTTCCACACGCTGGTTGCATCGGTGGACTTGGTTAATGATTCTACGTAGGGATACAGCGCCTCCACCCAATTCGGACCGAACTCATACCTTATTGGCTTGCCATCGGCGTTGACTCGAGGATTGCCGTGGGCATCGGGGGTAGTAAGACGCACGTGGGAGACTATCCCGTTGCCGTTCCAACGCCTGTTGGTGGGGAATGTGTCGTTCCAATCCGAGAGGTACATCTTGAATGAGTTGCCGATTTGTTTGAGGTTGGATTGGCAATTGGATCCCATGTTGCAACCGGTACTGTGCTTGAATGTCGGGAGAAGCACTGCGGCCAGAATTATGACGATGCCAGCTATTACGAGCAGATTAACCAACCATGACCCATGGTTGCGATGATGATGAGATACTGCGACTTGCTGTGAATGCATAATGCCGTTCCTCCCATCTTTGTGAATATAGTGCTAAGACATAGCCTGCCGGCTAATTGTTCCCGGTAAGAAGTTGGTGCATTTCGCGTTGATGCGTTATGCGTTGTCCCTTCGCCTCTTTCCAACCATCAGACCTTTTGACCTTGTGACCTTACGACTTTATGACCCTACTGCAATTGACACAGGGGCATTGGTGGTGTTAGAATCGCGCGTGGATATGGAATTCAAAGTTGCTACAGAACAAGACCGTAAGCGGTTTGATAACTTCGTCGCCCGTTTCTACACGGGCGATTTGCTTCAGTCGTTCGAGTGGGGTGACCTCAAGTCTCGCAGCGGCTGGAGACCTGTGCGCGTGTTTGCCGAGCGTGATGGGGAGATAGTTGCGGCGGCGTCATTGCTCAAGCGTTCTATTCCCAAGATCGGGCGGTGCATTATGTATGCGCCTCGTGGGCCGGTGCTTGATACCCAGGACGGCGAATTGGTGATGACATTCTCGAACTACCTGAGGGATGTCGCGCGTCAGCATAAGGCTATTCTACTGAAGATCGACCCACCTGTGCCCATTGAAGACACTACTAGCAAAGCCAACTTGCGCGCGGCGGGGTTTGTGCCGATAGCCGCTCAGGGATTTGGTGGGACGCAGCCCAAGTGCGTGATGCAGCTCGATCTGGAGGGCAAGACCGAAGACGAGTTGATGGCGTCTTTCAAAGAGAAGTGGCGGTATAACATCAGGCTGGCGGCGCGCAAGGGGGTCACAGTGAATATTGACTGCCCACGCTCCGAACTGCCGGTGTTCTACGAACTGCTCAAGGAGACCTGCCAGCGCGACGGGTTCCTGGTCCGCGACATCAAGTATTTTGAGGACATGTGGGACGCATTGGTTCCGGCGGGGTATATGCGGCTGGTGCTCACTTACTTCGAGGGCAAGCCCGTGGCGGGCGCTATTGCTTATATATTCGGTGACAAGGCGATGTATACATACGGCGCATCTTCTAATGAGCATCGCAACGTTATGCCTAACCACTTGATGCAGTGGACTATGATCAAGTGGGCCAGGGAAGCCGGGTGCAAGTGGTATGACTTCCGTGGGGTGAGCCCTAAAAAGGGCAACGGTGACGACCACCTGCAGGGACTCAACAGGTTCAAAGAAGGCTTTTCACCCAGGTTCGTGGAGTATATAGGCGAATACGACCTCGTGCTCTCGCCGGGGTTTTACTGGCTGTGGAATGTCGCGCGGCCGAGGATTCAGAGTATACTCAAGGCAAGGCGGCGAGCTGAAACAAAATCGCAGGCGGTCGATTAACATGGTCCACGATGTGTGGGTAGAGGTCGATCTGTCGGCGCTCAAGCATAATCTGCAGCAGGTGCGCGGGCTTGTCGGTGATGGCGTTAAGATTATGGCCGTGGTGAAGGGTAATGGGTTCGGCCACGGTTATGTTGAGCCCGCGAGGGCATTTGTAGAAGCCGGAGCTGATGCTGTTGCCGTAACCAGGCTCGACGAGGCGCTTATCCTCCGCTCAGGCGGGATCAATGCCCCCATTCTACTCTTTGCCCCTATCCAGCCGGATAACGCCCGGGACGCAGTGGATGCCGGGCTGGAGATGACTGTTACCAGCATCGAACTTGCCAGAAGCATTTCAAACGCTGCCTCGGAGTTGGGAAAGACCGCTGGGGTGCACGTCAAAGTAGATACAGGGATGAGCAGGCTGGGAATGCAGCCGGAGGATGTGGCGGGTGCCCTGGCTGAGATGCATGACCTGCCTAACCTCAGCATTGCCGGTATCTATACTCACTTTGCGACATCAGCCGAACAGGGCATATCACATGCACGCGCGCAGCTCAGGAAGTTAACTTCGTTGATTAATGAGCTTAAAAATGCGGGGATAGGCTATGGCCTTGCGCATGCTGCGAATAGTGCAGCAACTTTACGAATGCCGGAATCGCGATTAGATATGGTCCGTCCGGGGACTCTGCTCTATGGCCAATATCCATCGGCATCCGTTCCCCACTCCCTGGACTTGAAACCCACATGGAGACTCAAGGCGCGGGTGTGCGAGGTAAAGGATCTGAAGAGCGGATCGGCAGTCGGCTACGGCCGCGAGTTCACAACCAGGCGCGCCTCACGAACTGCGGTAATCCCCATCGGTTGGTCGGATGGTTTCACCCTGACACCCGAAGGCCCGTTGTATAGGCAGAGCGCCGTTCGTTTTGCTCTCAAGAGGGCGAGGCGTTCACTTGCCGTAGAGATAAATGGGCGGAAGGCCCCTGTGCTTGGGCGCGTGGCGATGCAGATGATAGTCGTTGATGTCACAGGCATTGACGGGGTGCGCGTGGGAGATGAGGTCACAGTTCCGGCGATGCGGATTCCTACAAGCCCGCTGATACCACGGGTATATGTTCAATAGTTTGATGGTGTGATGGTTGGATGGTTAATCAAAAGGGCCGAGGTTTTCGCCTCAGCCCTTACATGCTCCGAATTATGCACTCAGCAGTTCTTTCAACCGCTTAAGCGCTTTTTGTTGCAGCCGCGACACGTGCATTTGAGAGATGTTTAGCCTCTTGGCAACCTCCGTCTGCGACATGTCCTTAAAGAACCGATAATATATGATCGCCTTTTCGCGCGGCTCCAAACAATCTACAGCCTGCTTCAGATCACCATAGGTTTCTATGCTCTGAAGAGAAGAATCCAGGTCGCCCACAAACTCCGCAAGAGTCAGGGGCGCCGACTCGCCCTCATAAGGCAGCTTACTGTCCAACGACACTGTATCGTAAGCATTGCCAAGTTCAATAGCTTCCAGCGTTTCTTCTTCACTGGCGCCGACTTCAACAGCAATCTCCTGAATGGTGGGAGGATGCCCCAACCGCTGGCTCAATTCTTCCGCAGCCTTGTTTGCCGCAAGGTTAAGCTCCTGCAACCTCCTCGGCACCTTCAGGCTCCACGCCTTATCTCTAAAGTGCCGTCTTATCTCTCCCACAATAGTGGGCGTTGCATAAGTAGAAAACTTGGTTCCCCTCTCGGGATCGAACCGATCAATAGCGTTGATCAGCCCAATGACACCGACCTGCACCAAATCTTCCAGAGGCTCTCCCCTGTTTGCAAACTTGCCGGCCAGAAACCGAACCAAGTTTTGATGCATAATGACCAACTGGTCTCGTATCCTGCGATTCCGAGTCAGAGTATAACTGCGGAAAAGCTGCTCGGTCTCTTCGTCGGTCCAGTCTGAAACGCTGATTTTCTTCCGTACCAGCGTCTTATCGTTGTCCAGCATACTTGACCATCCGAACGGTTGTGCCCTGCTCTTTAGCTTCTACCTTGACATCATCGACCAGCAAGGTTATCAGCAGCGCTCCGAGATTCTCAGGTTCCTGATCACCGTCGCCGCCTGCGTTCGTTTCGCTTCTCCCTCCAGCTTCATCAATAACATCCACGGTCAGCTTCTCAGTATCGATCTCGCTCCGCAAGAGAATGTCCGAATCAGCTTTCCCGTTCCGCTCGGCCCACTCCACTGAAGTCGTGCATGCCTCACCAACTGCCAGCCTGACATCCTCGACCTCATCATAAGAAAACTTCATCCGGCTCGCCACACCGAGAATAGCCAACCTCGCGACCCCAACATACTCCGGCTTGCATGGAATGCGAAGTTCCACAACAGCGGGGTTTTCGTTATTCGGCACGTTTACACTGTCTCCTTTCCGATCACTTCCCGGGCCTCCTCTTCGGAATTGTAGATGTCAAATATCTTATCCAACCCCGTGATCTCGAATACCCGCCGTATTCTAGGACTCGGGCATATCAAGACCATATTGCCATCAACTTCACGCATCCGCTTAAGCCCACCAATAAGTACTCCGAGCGCGGTGCTGTCAAGATAATCGACCTTGGTCAAGTCAACCACGAGTTCTTTTGCGCCGCTCTCCAAAATGCCTATAATCTGCTGCTTAAGTTGAGGAGCCGTATATACGTCAACCTCGCCTTCGAGTTCGATTATTGGAAGATCCGTTTCCATTGTCCTGACATCCATTTTGAAATTCACGTCACCATCACCTCGTTTGATCTAGTGTCCCTCGTGAGCAGAGTCTTTCATAATCAAAGCTCTGCCGGATCACCGTCAATATTTACCCGTGTTGGTATACACATCACAGCAAAAGGCGCTTTATATGAGCCCCACAACTTATCAACGATAATAGCCTATATCTGGGACTCCTCGGTCGGTTCAATTGGTGTGGCTTCTTCCATCGGCGTAATTGGTTGCTCAGTAGTCTCGCATATTTTTGAAGCTACTACCTGCTTACCACTCTGCACAGCGCTCTGAACTTTCTCTCTTGTAGACTCGAGCAGATCCTTGCTCTTCTTTACCAGATCATCACTGGATTCAGAAAGATCATGAGCTACTTTACTAGCTTTATCCCGTATATCGCCTGCCACATGTTTCAGGTCTTCGCGAGTTTCGTTTCCAGATTTCGGGGCCGTTAAAAGCGCGGCCGCTGCTCCTATAAGCGCACCAAGTCCCATACCCGCAAGGAAATTCAGGACTACGCTTTTTTCTTCTCGATTTTCATTCATCGCCAGCATCCTCCTTAGATTGATATCCTGTTCGTTTAAAAGATCGCAAGCCTTCCCTAAGGCTCTGCACCACCGATGCCAATGTTGTCCGCGATGTCGAGACAGCCCGTTCGGCTACGTTGGTTATTGTCCTGCCATCCAGAATGTTCTGCAAGGACTGCGTCGCCCGGCCTATCTTGTCCACCTGCGCACGAGCATCGACTATGAGGCTATCCGTATGCCGCAGCACACGCCTCGCATCTTCAGTGATCGGTATCAGATTCTCCCTGATCGTTCTGAGTGTATCTTCGATCTCACGGGTCGCGTTACTCAACCGCCTGAAGTAAAGTGCCAACCCGACAACCAACGTAATCAGGGTCACGCTCAACAAAACCACTACCGTGACCAGCAATGCAGTCATACCCGATATTGCCTCCGGAAAGGTGAGATAAACCCAGACCTTTCCAATATCTTATTCAACGCCGCCACTGTGTTTCGGGAACTCGTTCTAACTCAGAGCGGCCGGAGAATATTGCGCATTATACCTTATCTTCGCTAAAACAGCAATGGATTTCGCCAAGTTCTCGCCAGGTATCATTTTAACATCTTTTATAACCACATCCGTTTGCTTTGCACTCTACGCATACGTGTCCTGTGCAAAGTTCTGTCATAATATGATACCCCAGCGGCATCTATATCTCACCGAGCCGCCATCACCTCACTACTGACTCAGCTATCGCTCTTGTCAGTATCAACACCCTTAAGCCGCTCCAAACGCTGCTTGAACTTGGCTTCATGGCCATGTTCGGTAGGCTCATAGTAAGGACCACTGGCAGCGCCGGGCGGCAAGTATTCCTGGTCTATATAATGCCCCGGGAAATCGTGTGGATACTTGTAGTTCTTGCCGTGCCCAAGCGCCTTGGCACCTGGATAGCCTGCATCCCTCAAGTGCCTGGGGATTGGTGGACCCTTTCTCTCCGTGATATCCTTATTAGCTCGATTGATAGCCACATAGCTCGCATTGCTTTTTGGAGCACATGCCAGATATATGGTAGCCTGCGCCAGAGGTATCTGCGCCTCCGGCATCCCGACAAATTGCACCGCCTGTGCCGCGGCATTGGCAACAACTAACGCCATGGGGTCTGCGTTGCCGACATCCTCCGCAGCAGCTATGACCAATCTGCGCGCCACAAATTTCGGGTCCTCCCCCGCCGCCAGCATCCGCGCCAGCCAGTATACAGCCGCGTCAGGGTCGGAGCCTCGCATGGATTTGATATAAGCCGAGATTGTATCGTAGTGGTTATCCCCATTTTTGTCGTATCTCAACACCCGTTTTTGCACTGCTTGTTCAGCAATTTCAACCGAAACCTGTTTTGCACCGGTTTCGGGGTCGGGCACAGCAGTTGCGACGGCGGCTTCAAGAGCATTCAGAGCGTTGCGCGCATCTCCCTCAGCCACATTAACCACATGAGCCAGAGCGTCATCTTCAACCGCCACGTTTTCATTACCAAGCCCGCGCTCCTTGTCATCTAATGTGCGTTTGAGAATGCCTGTAATCTGCTCATCGGTAAGCGGTTCAAAGCGAAGTATTCGAGCGCGAGAGAGCAGTGGAGAGTTCACTTCAAAGTAGGGGTTCTCCGTTGTTGCGCCGATGAGGACCACCGTGCCGTTCTCCACATGCGGCAGGAGAGCGTCCTGCTGGGCTTTGTTGAATCGGTGGATTTCATCAACGAAGAGTATGGTCCGTCGGTCATTGACCTGGCGCTGCTCTTTGGCCCGCTGGATCACCTTGCGCAGCTCGGGCACGCCTGATGTAACCGCGCTGAAGTTTTCAAAATGAGCCCGTGTAGTATTGGCGATAACGCTCGCAAGCGTGCTTTTGCCGCATCCCGCAGGGCCCCAGAAGATCATCGATGGAAGTTCATCCCGCTCAATAGCCCTACGCAGTAGTGTGCCAGGCCCGATAATCTGCTCTTGGCCAACAAACTCATCCATTGTGCGCGACCGCATCCGAGCCGCAAGCGGCTGATCGGGCGATATCGGTTGTTTCAAGAGATCGGCCACGGTTGGTACCTCGGAGCGGTTGAGTTAATACGTTGCGCGTAATGCGTTAATATGTTACGCGTTTATGGGATGGTTGCCTGGTTGATAGTTCTCCATTACTGATGAAAATCCTTCTGCATGCTCCTATCTGGCATTCGGATAAAAGCATAACCTTGCACTTGGTGTCTCAGCGCGTAGATACTTACCGGTGCTTGCCGGAGCGGATGATAGACACTATCAGCCAGGTGCCGAAGAACGTGGCAACAATATAACCTAATACGCCCAGGGCGGGGAGGCCGAACCAGCGGATTGGCCCCCTACCCGCTGTCACTACCAGTGATGAGCCAACAATAGCTCCAGCGACGATGAGGGCTATGGATATTTTGTTGGCGGAAGCGCGGAATGTTTCGGAGACTTGCTCCAGCCCCTGGTGTTTGAATTCTACTCTCAGCGTGCCATCGACTGCCTTGCGTATCAACCGGTCGAGGTGTTCGGGCAGGTTGAGAAGAAAATCACGACTGGCTACCATCGATCTGTAAAGTTCAGTAAGCATGTCCTGGGACCGCAACTCGCTCCTTACGGCTTTACCGACATAACCACGAGCAACCTCGGTAAAATTAAAATCAGGGTCCAGACGCCTGCATATTCCCTCTATGTCCGTAAAGACTTTGCCCAACACTGCGAAGCTGGCAGGAAGACGGACTTTATGCTTGGCGGATACATTCAACACCCGGCCGAGAACCCTGCCCATATTGACCGAGCGCGAAGGGGCATCGTAATAACTCCTCAAGACTTTGCCCAGGTCAGTGGTAAGCCTTCGAACATCCACATCTTCCTGGCTAATCCCCAGATTCATGACCTCGTCCGCAAGGACTCTGGCATCCTGCTGCTCGAAAGCCATCAGCATACGTATGGCCCCTGCCCTGTTTTCCGAATCCAGCCTGCCTACTTGTCCCGCATCGAGCAGGGCGATCTTTGAATCTGAAGTAACAAGGATATTGCCAGGGTGCGGGTCGGCGTGAAAGAACCCATCAACAAAAACTTGCTCCAGAAATGCCTTTGCCAGACGATCCGCGAGAACCTTGAGATCAACTCCCTCAGGTGGGTTTGCGGCCACATCGGTGATCTTTGTCCCTGTGATCTCCTGAAGCGTGAGGACCCTTCTGGTGGTGAGATGCCAGTATACCAGCGGCACGTCCACACATCGCTCGTCCGAAAGGTTGTCACGAAGACGGTCGGTATTTCTGCCCTCGCGGGTGTAATCGAGTTCTTCACGAAGCGTCATCGCGAACTCATCCACCACATCCAGCAAGCCAATGGTCTTGGCCTTTTCCCAGTGCTGCTCCACGGACCTTGCACGCTTGAAAAGAATTTCGATATCAGTCTCAATCAGTTCCTCTATATGCGGACGCTGCACTTTGACTATTACCGACGTGCCATCAAACAACGTAGCCCGATGCACCTGCGCCAGGGACGCGGCCGCAAGGGGCTCATGGTTAAATGTCTGGTAAAGATTAGCAAGAGATGTCCCGAATTCCGACTCTATGACATCGCGTATATCGGAAAACGGCACAGTGGGCGCTGTATCCTGAAGCTTGGAAAGCTCTAATTGGTATGCCTCCGGCACCACGTCGGGGCGTGTGGAGAGGATCTGGCCCAGTTTTACGAACGTGGGCCCGAGTTCTTCAAGCACCATCCTGACGTGTGCAGGCGCTTCTTCTTTCGGACCCAGGTCCCTGTATCTTCTCAAATGCTCAGCAAAGCCAAGCCTGCTGACCATCCATCCCCAACCATGTCTTGCAAGTATCCTGGCGATCTGCCTGTATCTCTGCAGGTGCCGGCGACTCCTGTCCAGTAACAACCGATACCCCTACTCCGGCTTACATTCGCCTGTGGATGGGTCCACCGTGCATGTTGGTGTGCCCTGGATTAACTTCAGTTCAGCTAGTTCACTTTCAAGATGAGTCACGCGGCGTTCCATCGCGACAAGCTCCTGTTCGAGCTGAGTCACCCGGTTTGCCTCAGCCATACCAGCCTGCTGCATCATCTTGGAGGCTTGTTCTCGCATCCAATCCTGGAAGTTTTTCTTTTCTTCCTCTGCTTTTTTGGAGACATCATCAACAAACTGCCTGGCCTCATCGGTGCTCATCTCACCACGCGAGACGGCTTCATCCGTCATCTGCTTAATCTTCTCGGCGCTCAATGCGACTGCGCCCAGGCCGAAGTTTAATGACTTCTTCAGGAAATCCATCATGTCCAATTCAGTTTCCCCCTTTGGCAGGATGTCTTACTCGAACGCCAGGAATTAATCATCCCTGTGCCAGTTCACGCGGACCAGTTTATTATCTCCCGACCACTTATATTCTATATGACCACTATATGCTTTGTTGATTGCCTTGCCAAGTCTTTGGGCAAGTTTTTCATTAGTTGTATTTATGACAATCTCTTCCGGTGAAGAGTTCAAATCCATTATGCGTTCCAATGGATTATCGCTGAGCGCTTTACGGCTCTCGTTGCGGATTAAATTCAGGATCTCATCGGAATGCTCATCAACAAATGTACCGGTCAATGTCAGCACACCGCCGGGCATCCTGTCACGCTGCTTCCGGCACGCCGGACATAAGGTTGCGTGAGGCTCAGCGCCCTCAATTTCGTGCTTCGGCACTTCTCCTTCTAGATACCAGCGCCCAGCTGCAAATATAGCTCCACAATGACTGCAAATGGTATTCTCTTCAAGAGCTTCATCTTCTATGTAGGGATCGTCGAAATCTTGCACGTTATTCCTGATTTTGGCAGGTCGTATCTTACTCAATGCTCGATACCTCCTTTCGTGAGGGCAGCAATGAAGTAGCCAGAAACGGGGCTCCCATATTAGGTTACCCCAACATTGAGAAGAGCTAACCACTGCGCTGTTTACATAGCGCATACGAAAGGTTTCTTAATTGCGACAGCGCGGAAGGGCGAAAACACGAAAAGGGACGAAGAGATAACGCAAGTTACTTCGGCATCCTGATGCCGAAGCCGCCGAACACACTATGTCGTGTCCCCAGAATCGCTGAAGGGATGAATGAAATGAAACGCAGAAGGGACTAACGCCGGACGCTTTTACTTTCTTATTCAGCGTCTTCATATCCATTCAGCATCTCAGCGATTCAGTCTCTCTTGTGTATCTTTAGCACACACTGCTTACCAACGTGCGGAGTTGAGGAACGACCAGCCGATTAACACTATTAGAATAAGCGCGAAGGGGATAAGTACATAGGCAATTGGTAGGAGCATTATGGAAATGGCCATCAGTGCCACGCCGGAGAGGATTATGAGGTAGAAGCGCAGACCAGACCTGCTTCCGCCCATCAGCCAGCGGCCCAATGGACTGATATATGGCAGGTCGGTACCGCAGTGTGTGCAGCGGTGTGAACCCTTGGGGTTTTCGGTTTCGCAGCGCCTGCACACGGGGTTCACACAGTCTCGGATGGCGCGCTCCTTGGTCCATTTGTTGAGCTTGTATTGGCACTCTATGCCGGCGCCCATCTGCACCGCAGCCTGCATCTCATCAATGGCTTGGTCCAAGTTGCCCATTTTGTAGAGTGTATCGCCCAGGTATTCACGTGCACCTAGATTGCTTGGGTCGAATTGTATCGCGGAGGCATAAGTTTGGCATTGCTGTTTGTAAATCGCATACATCCCGCCGATTTTGAAGGAGTAGATGACATAACCAAGCATACCAACCAGAGGAAGAAATGCCAGCAGAAACTGCCAGAACCCGGACGCCACACAGACGCCGACTGCTGACCCACCCAGCACAGCAGTGAGGACGACGGCATCAGACGCTTCGATGATCCCCTCGGACCACCAATAAAATGCCAGCATTAAGAAACAGAAGGCTATCACTAATCCAAGAAGAATCATGTAAGATATCCACGGAAGTTTTCACCGATGTTGATGGCTGGTCACAAAACGCCCTATATCCGCCTCCATACATCTAACTGATCCAAGTGCAATCATGATATCCTCTGGCAACCCGCCGGTCAAGCACTTTGCAGAATCATGTGCGCAAAGTGATTGACTGTGGTGAACTGGTTATGGTATCATTTTTGCGTATGGAGTGGTGTCCGAGTTGGTCGAAGGAGCAGCACTGGAAATGCTGTAGGGGGGCAACTCCCTCCTGGGTTCGAATCCCAGCCACTCCGCCATATTTACCTCACACACTACCTCAAAAACGGGCTGTCTGCACATGATGTGCACCATTAACCTGCAACCACTATATGAAAAGACTCAGATTTCGTAGACTGCTGAGATTGGCTTTGACTGTGATGAGCATTGTAGCTACGGGTACGCTGCTCATGGCGCTCGCTATTCAGTTTAAGATACACCTGGCAAATGAATGGCAGCAGTATAATCCTGTAACATCCGCGCAACTTCCCAAAAAGGGGGACTCCATTCTGGTGTTCGCACCACATTCCGATGACGAGACCCTGGGCTGTGCGGGGATGATCGGGACTGCTGAAAAGGCAGGAGCGAATGTGCATGTTGCGCTGATCACTAATGGCGACGGTTTCAGGGTGGCGGTTGGGCGTGCTTATAAGACAATTAAAATTACTCCGCAGCGTTGTATTGAGTTTGCATATAAGCGGCAGAAAGAGACATTAAGGGCCCTGTCGATTATGGGTGTCGGGCCGGAGCGGGTGACGTTCTTTGGTTATCCTGACAGAGGCATCGCCAAGTTGTGGGACCAGTATTGGACTCGCGATTCACTGTATCTCTCCCGCGCCACCGGCTCCAACCACTCTCCTTATACTAACGCATTCACCTGGCGAGCTCCCTACTGCGGCGACAGCCTCCTCAGGGATGTTGTGAGGCTGATTGAAGAGTGCAGGCCGACAGATATATATTTGCCCCACCCACTCGATAATCACCAGGACCATTACGCGACATATTGTTTTGTCACCGCAGCCGTGGAACAGTTGATGGCTGAACATCACGACTTCGCCACCAAGATCAGAGTTCACACCTATCTTGTTCACAGAGGCGACTGGCCTGTTCCAAAGGGTGACCATTCAAATGAACCTCTTTCCCCACCATATGCCCTCACGGGTGGAGATACAAAGTGGTTCTCAATGAGCCTGACACCAGAGATAGCCGAGCGTAAACGCCGCGCGATCAAGCAATACCGGACTCAAACGGCTGTGGAAAAGGGCTTCCTAATGAGTTTTGCCAGGGGAAACGAGATATTCGGCAGTTTACCGGACCGCACTATACCGTTGGTAAGTCATAGCAAAATCACAGTGGACGGTAACCCGAGCGATTGGTCTTCAATACCACCATCAATTGTCGACCCTGTGGATGACTATGTGATGGCTGGGTTTAATAAAGGTGGAGATGTCAGGACTATCTATCTGTGCAGAGACGACAAGCACTTATACGCAAGGATAGACTATGTAGGGCATCTCTCCAAGCGGATCAGCTACACCTTGAACCTGCGCGGAATCAGCGATACCGATTCGAGCCAATGGTATACTATCTCAATTAAACCAAAAACAAAGACATCGTCCGTATTCACACCTTGGGCATATAGAAACAATGTGCTTGAAACCGAGATTCCACTCGACGCCTTGAACCTGCATGAGGACTTGTTTGTGCAGGTTACTACCAAATTGATGAAAATGACGGTAGATCAGACGGGGTGGCATGGGCTGGAGTTCGGGGATGGAAATAAGGTCTCAAAAGCCCCCATAAAAACCTCTTCATTACCCTCATCCAAGGCTGTTCATTAACCCATAATATTCACACAGCACAACGATATATTCACTATTCACCACTTTACGCTCGCTTGCTAGCCACATCAGCAAATTGTAGCAGGCAGTCTGTTACACCTGTGCGACAATTAGTAATATCTACTTGACATATTGCAGAGCTAGAACTACACTCTACAATATGGCATCTGCCAAAGAAAGGATAGGGTAGTATGATAATCAGGAAAAGAATGACCAGTATCCCGCTTATTCTCTTATCAGCGGCCGCCCTGGTCGTGTTCGGTGGATCGTGCGCTATTGCACAGAGCACCAGCACTCCCTCCCTAGCGCCGGAGAACCCGGCGTTCTTGGAGTATTTCCAGTCACCTGAGGTCAGCATCCTCCAGTCCGCAGAGGCAGGCATCCCGTCCGGACTCGTTCCGGAACCTATCGACCTCAGCTTCATCGCAGCGCCGGACATTGTAACAGCCGCCGCCGCACCAGCCACCTATGACCTCAGATCCCTTAGTAAACTCACTCCAGTGAGAGACCAGGGTTCGTGCGGAAGCTGTTGGTCATTTGCCACCTATGGATCTCTTGAGTCATCGTTGATGCCCGGCGAGTCATTGAACTTCTCGGAAAACAACCTCAAGAACCGCCACGGGTTCGATATCTCCTGCTGCTCAGGCGGGAACCGAACCATGTCCACCGCCTACCTCACGAGATGGGCCGGCCCAATTGCCGAAGCCAGCGATCCCTACAATGCATCCAGTTGCACCTCGCCTGCAGGACTAGCTCCACAGAAGTATGCTAACGAGGTCATTTATTTGCCCAACAGGACAAATGCGCTGGACAATGCCGCAATTAAGGACGCCGTGATGACCTACGGCGCCGTTTATACGACTTACTATCACAGCAACTCTTATTACAAGTCCTCTACCACAGGCTATTATTACAACGGCGGCAGCAGCGCAAACCATGCTGTTTGTATAGTCGGCTGGGACGATAACTACTCTGCCAGCAACTTCCTCACCGCACCCCCCGGTAATGGCGCATTCCTGATCCGAAACAGTTGGGGAACATATTGGGGCAATGCGGGCTACTTCTATATGTCCTATTATGATTCTCGACTCGGATACACCGAGAATGCAGTGTTCCGAGCGGAACCCGCATCAAACTATAGCAGGATGTATCAGCACGATCCTTATGGCTGGATATCCAGCACAGGATATGGCAGCAACACCGCGTGGTTTGCCAATGTATTCACCTCGGCCGCCACAGAAAACCTGGCTGCTGCTGCCTGGTATTCGGCTTCAGCGGGATCGACCTATACTCTCTATGTATACCTCGACCCCACCAGCGGCCCGCTTTCTTCGAGTCCCGCAGCCACACAGTCGGGCACGATCGATACCGCCGGTTATCACACCATCAAACTTACAACACCGGTCCAGATTACATCCGGGCATAAGTTCTCAGTGGTTGTGAAGCTGAACACCCCTGGGTATAGCTACCCCATCCCCATCGAGCGGCCCTACAGCGGTTATTGCAGCGCCGCCACAGCAAGCACCGGCCAGAGCTATATGAGCAGCAGCGGGACATCGTGGACCGACGTTGCGTCGAGTTACAGCAACACCAATGTTTGCTTGAAGGCTCTTACCTCGGGTTCAAGCACACCACCTCAGCCGACCGCTGGTGCTATGTCGGTATCGCCTGCATCCGGCCTTGCAGTATCGGGGGTTGTTGGTGGACCGTTTAGCCCCTCCAGCGTGACCTACACGCTCACTAACACCGGTGGAACCAGCATCAACTGGACCGCGAGCAAGACCCAGGATTGGACAAGCCTTTCTTCCACGAGTGGCACCCTCGCCGCCGGGGCAACCGCCAGCGTTTCAGTAATGGTTAACTCCAGCGCCAATGCCCTTACCGTAGGAACCTACAGCGATACCGTCTCGTTCACCAACACCACGAACGGTACCGGCAATACCACCAGAACGATCACCCTCCAAGCTGCGGACAAGAACACTCCCACCCCTGGCACACTGTCCGTCAGCCCCAGCACAGGACTCACATCCACAGGTGCTGTTGGAGGTCCGTTCAGTCCATCGAGTGTGTCTTATACGCTCACCAACACCGGTGGAAGCAGTGTAGCCTGGACAGCGTCAGCCACACAATCGTGGGTTACGCTATCAGCTACCAGTGGCACCCTGGCGTCAGGGACCAGCACCACGGTTACAGTGTCGATTAACTCCTCTGCTGCAAGCCTTGCCGCAGGTAGTTACACCGATACCGTAGCGTTTACCAACTCAACCAACGGCACCGGTAACACATCCAGAAATGTTGGGCTCACGGTGACCAGCGGTGGCGGTGGTGGTGGCACCGGCACATACCAGATATTGCCTGCTACGTATAGTTGGATTAATCCATCCTCATTCAGCAGGATGTCAATGATCGATAACTCCGCTTATGGCGTGGGCATGCCATTCGCATTTACGTTCTTCGGCAAGGCCTATTCGAGGATATATGTCAGCTCAAACGGGCTTATTACCTTTGGGACCAGTGGTGTGACCTCACCATATAACGCCAACATGCCATATGCATACGCGCCAAACGCTACAATCTGCCCCTACTGGGACGATCTCAACCCGGGAGCAGGCGGTAGTGTGTATATTGGCTTAGTAGGAACCGCTCCCAGCAGAAAGCTGGTTGTAAGCTGGGTCGGCGTTCCTCATCGATCCTCCACAGCCGCCAAGTTCACGTTCCAGGCGATACTCTCCGAGGGCTCGAACGACATAACGTTCCAGTACCTCGAAGTCGCCGCGAGCAGCACATACTACGGCGGAGGCAGAAGCGCCACTATCGGTATTGAGAACGAGACCGGTAAGATAGCATGCAAGTACTCGTATAATACCGCTGGTGCTGTAAAGAATGGTCAGGCAATCAGATTCACTACTCTGCCCACAGTCGGTGGGAATGGGACCTGGAGATCCAGGTGGTAGGCTGATTGTCTACATGGAGACAAGGAGAAGAAGAGGCGCCTCGGGGAGACCCGGGGCGCCTTTGTGTGCCAAGTGAGTTTTGGGCAGTGCCCATCCATTGCGTAATAGCAGATAGGCTACTTCGAAGAAGAGTGCTGCCCACACGCTTGTGCCAAACATACACCACGTGTTTTATAGGCAGCACCGAGTTTTGTGTGTCCTTGATATTGGTAAGAATTGCTTATCCGGCATTAATCAACCGCATAGAATCTTGCCAGGCTTTAAGGAGAAGTATGCATGCAATCCGCTGACACATCCCCGTGGTTTGTTGCCGCCTTACTCGCTGTCATATTCTGCATAAGTGCATTTGTGGCGGGTTGCGGAGGTGGAGGGGGAACATCGACTCGTGAGCAACCAATTATTACACCACCAGAGTATTCGGAATATTTTTACTGCCAGGGGAACTATCAAGACGCACTGCCCAATGACATATATGGCCGCACAATTGCTCAGGCTGGCTGCGCATTGACCTGCACCGCAATGTTGATAACATACACAGGCACTGAAATGAGCCCGCCCCAGCTTATGAACGTACTAGGACCAACTGCGTTTAATTCGTATGGGCAGATCAAGTGGAGCTATGCCGGTAATGCTACTCAGGGAAGAGTCCGGTTTATTGGGCCGAGTTCACCTGACTGGGCCAGCATAGATAAGAGCCTGGTTAATGGATTACCAGTGATAGTGCATTACATCATCCCCGAAAGCCCTTGTGGGCATTGGATTCTAATTGCTGCTAAAGTGGATGGGCACTACATAATTAATGATCCCGGCCAGCAAAACGGCGCGGGCATTGGGATAGAGTCGTCGTGGGCGTGGACCTCGGGCGCATCACCTCAGGATTTGGTTGACTTGATGGTATTGGCGAAGGTATCGAGTTGGTGAAGAGATAAAGGCAAAACACCCAACCCGGAAGATGAATAACACAACAGTCTTCTGCACGGCATATCAACCTGCATCCTTGGGGTAACATGTAGATAGCTAACGTGTTTGGTAGCATAGCCGCATGCCCTGATCGCTAGGCATACGGGGAGGTAAAGAGAATGAGCATACTAGCTTGGATCGTAGTCGGGCTGATAGCTGGCTTTCTCGCAAGACTTGCACTACCGGGTCCAGAACCCGGGCCAGGCGGCATATTGGGCGACTTGATAGCGGGAATAGTAGGCGCCTTGGTGGGCGGCTGGATATTCCGCGCTCTCGGAATGGGAGGCGTTACGGGCATAAACATCGGCAGCATACTTGTTGCGTTTATCGGTGCCGTAGTCTTTCTGCTGATCTGGCGCGCAATAGCCGGGCATGGTCGCCGAGGAGTTCGGCAGGTATAACTGTTTCTTTGGACAACACAACAGAGCGATGAGATCAAGAACTTCATCGTGCCTGTATGGAGCCCCAGCGAGAATCATCGCCGGGGCTTTATTATATATGTGCCGTAATAGGCTTCAAGCCACGTCTAATTCACCGCGCCAACAATCTTCTTCACATCGCTTATGTTGGTGGCTTTCAGATATTCTTCGATGCCGGTAACGATCTCAACGGCAGCCATTGGGTTCACGAAATTTCCGGTACCTACTGCTATCGCATCGGCACCGGCCAGCATGAACTCCACAGCATCCATTGCGTTCATTATGCCGCCCATACCTATAATTGGGACATCGACCGCGCTCGCCACCTGCCAGACCATCCTCAAAGCTACAGGCTTGACTGCGGGGCCGGAGAGGCCGCCGGTGATGTTGGCTAACCTAAACTTACGCTTCCACGGGTCAATGGCGGTTCCCAGGAGGGTGTTGATCAACGAGAGTGCGTCGCTGCCTGCTTCGACGGCTGCTTGGGCTATTGATACAATGTCCGTAACATTGGGGGAGAGCTTAGTTATCAGGGTGAGCCCAGTGCGTTTGCGAACCGCGCGGATTACTTCTGCGATGCCCTCGGGGGTGCTTCCGAAGATCATGCAGCCTTTCTTCACATTAGGGCAGGACAGATTGAGTTCCAACCCCGCGACTCCCTCAGCCTTGTCCAGCGCGGCGGCGACTTCGGCGTATTCCTCCACACTCTGGCCAACCACATTCACTATCACTGGCACGTCGAACTGCCTCAGGAACGGCAGCTTCTCACTCAGGAACGACTCCAAGCCGTCGTTTTGCAGGCCGATGGCATTCAGCATACCCGACGGTGTTTCTACCGTTCGCGGGTATGGATTGCCGAACCAGGGATCGAGGGATGTGCCTTTCACTACGATCGCGCCCAAGCGGCTGAGGTCATAAAAATCAGCCATTTCCTGGCCGAACCCGAATGTGCCGGAGGCAACCGTCACCGGGTTCTTCATCTCAATCTTGCCGATCTTCACGCTGAGGTCAGGTGATGCTATTCCCATATTATATCCTCCGCGTTGAACACAGGGCCGTCCTTGCACACGCGCTCGTAATGCCAGTTCTGACCGGATTTGTCATTCTTCATCGGGCCTTTGATCTTCTGCACACAGCCGGTGCACACGCCGATTCCACAGGCCATATTGTTTTCGAGTGATAACTGCACGTCGTGCACCCCAGCCTCTGCACATATCCTTGCGACCTCGCGCATCATAGCATGGGGACCGCAGGAGTAGATGCGGAAGGGACGTTGCGCGTTGTGCGTTGTGCGTTGTGCGTCATTGTCTAGGTAGCGTTGTAGGAGTTCGGTGACTACGCCGTGGTGGCCGTAGGTGCCGTCATCGGTAGAGACTGCAACGTCTACTCCGTGCGACCTGAACTCGGCTTCACACAGGACTGCATTTTTACTCCGGCCGCCGGTGAGCACTTTTACTTTCTCACAGCCCCACTTGTTGCATAAATCATCGCACAGAAAGTGCAGAGGTGCCGCGCCGCAGCCTCCCGCAATCACTATGTGCTCGGCATCCGGCGAATCGCCCAGGTCAAACCCCCGCCCCAGCGGCCCGACCACACTCACATAATCGCCGGGCTGGATTTTATTCAACAACGCCGTCCCACGCCCCACCATCACATACAGCAGCGAATACACCCCCTGGTCCGGGTATACCGCGTGGACTGAAAACGGACGGCGAAGCAGGGGATCGGTGGTTGTTCTGGCCACCTGAACATTCACAAACTGCCCCGGTTTAGCCTCATTGGCTATCTCAGGCCCCGTGAGCAGCGTCCGAACCACCCCCGGTGATATCTCACTCTGCGCGATTATCTCGCACTCGCATAAACCTTTCATTCGTTCCTCGTGCGTTTTTATACTTTTATTCCCACGCACCATTGTCCTAGACTTTGGGATTGAATGTCAAGGAGAGTTGGATGATTGATAGCTAGATGGTGGGGAATGAGTTGAGCTGGCACATCACCCCAACCGAGCCGCCTTAAAGACCACGTTGAACATGAGTATTGACATTCATTCAAATATGCGACATACTCAAGCACGTGCACCAAGAAATCAGTAAAGCAGGAGGGTCCCTTGGAGGATCAACAGACGTCGCAAAGCGCCCTATTGCCTAATTGGAAGGCCCAAGTAACTTTATTAATCATTCTTTTAGCATTATTTATCCTAGCCACATATACTAAACTGCTTACTACATCCTATTCCCTGAGAACTGCCTTTGCTTGTATATGCATGATGGTCTTCGGCTTTGTCCTAGGCTACCGGTCCCAACCCGAAGATCGCACGCAGCGAATATACGCGGCATTAGGTGTAATTATCGGGCCATGTGCACTATTCATTGGTGCAACTAACCAGATGACTGGTATCTACCGTATACCGCCAGATCATAGATATACGATGATGCTCAAGATGCATTATCTGCTTCCATTGCTATTATTCATCATAGCAAATGCCGTAGGTTATATGGCGGGCATGCTCCTATTCCGTCGCATCTACCCTGATAAGGCTATTGAACCTACTATGCAAGAAGAACCATGCGTAGAAATGGCACCCACTAATAAACGCCGATATCTAATATTGCAGGCTAGCATATTAATCATCTTCGCTTGTGGGCTTGGCGGGATGCGACTGTTTCCACATCATGCAACGAAAACGTTCATACTGACCGCATTATCAGGTATCTGCCTAGCCTCTATGTTCATAGGCGCAACATGGGTACAAGCAGCAAACCACCGCAGACGGTTCATACGATTGATTTTCATTATCAGTCCTGTTGCGGCGTTTGTAGGTTATTATTCTGGAAGCAGGACCCATGATGCAATTCACCTTATCCGAGCCATCAAATTTTCAGTAGAGATCGTCGGGGTTATGCTCATTCCGTGGGTGATCGGACGCTGGGTGGTATCAAGGCGAACATCAAATGCGCCTGCAAGTCAGCCTTAATAGCACATAAAACCACCTAAACCGTCTTATCCTAAGTCTTGACACAGCTTGGGAGGAGTGTTACCCTTGGAGGCAAGTTGATCAGGACGTGGAGGGCCTTTGGACAGGATGTTGAGGCGCGCTTGGATGGCAGGGTTAGCGATGGTTTGGATGGCTGCCCTTGCGCACGGGTCGGCGTTTGCTGAGAGCATTCGCGTGGGGCTTACGGGCTATAATAGCGCGGCTCAGTTAACATTGAGCGCTTCTCCGAGTCTGAGCGTTTCACGGGTGGATACCGGGGAGAGCCTGGTGGCTGAGGGGACTGATCTTATCCTGAGCGTGCAGGGTTCAAAGGTTTCTGTAAAGAGCGGCGCTGGCGAGGCTGTCTTGAGTGATGGCGCGGTGTTGGCGGCTCCTAATGATCCATCTGCTATTCTCAGCCTGGTGTCTAACGGCCGAACGCGGAAGTATCGCGGATCGGTTGAGGTGTCTGCAAAGAACGGTGCGCTGCGGGTGGTAAACGTGGTGGATGTGGATGATTACCTGCTTGGTGTGTTGCCATCCGAAATGCCGGATAGCTATCCTGAGGAGGCGATCAAGGCACAGGCGATTTCTGCGCGGACCTATGCCCTTAGAAACTCGCGTAAGCACGCGGCGCAAGGGTTCAGGATATGCGACACAAGTCATTGTCAAACCTACGGCGGCGTATTGGCTGAGAAGCCTAAGAGCACTCAGGCTGTGCTTGATACGAAGGGGATGGTGCTGACATTCGACGGACAAATCGCGGATGTCATGTATTCCACCGATTGCGGCGGAGCCACTCGAAACTACTCCAGCGAAAACCCCACCCGCTCATTCCCATATCTGTGCGGCGTGGTGGACCCTGATGATATTCCTCACATTTGCTGGGAGCAGAACTATACCCTGCACGACTTGGCGGTTAAGCTCATAAAAGCTGGTGTAAAAGGGGCTGATGGACTGCTCAGTGTTGTTATCTCCAAAACCGAGGCATCGGGGAGAGCTTTGGAAGTGGAGATCACCAGTTCGACCGGCAAAAACCAGATAAGCGGGGAAAAAATCAGGTCCGCTCTGGGGCTCAAGAGTACACTATTTTCTATCGAATCAACGACGGACGGTGGAGTTGCCATTAAGGGTAAAGGATTCGGACACGGCGTGGGGATGTGCCAGACCGGGGCAAAGGGCCTTGCGCTGCCTCCACACAGCCTTACCTGCGAGCAGATTCTAGCGCATTATTTCCCCGGCACTGCAATTACTCCGGCGGCATCACAGACAACGGCTCAAACCACACATCAGGATATCCACAAAGCGGCTTCAAAGGGTGCAGGCAAAGACATGGCCAAGGAACAGCCTTTGCCCGTTCTTCTGGATATCAGGCTTGAGGCTCCCGATCAGCTTTGATCTTGAGCGCCGCTGTGTAGACCTGCCGCCTTGGCAATTTGAATTCGATCATCCCCTGCCGAACCGCATCACGCTCCGACATTCCTGAATCCATCAGTTCTATCAGACGCGCCTCCAGACTCAACTCAGGCAGCTCTTGTTCACTATCCAGGCCGGGTGATGCTCCACCGATTATGATCACGAACTCACCACGTGGTCTCTTTTGCGAAAAATATTCAATAGCGCCTACCGCATTTCCCCTAAAGACTTCTTCGAACATCTTGGTGGCCTCGCGTATTATCGCTATAGGCCGGTCTTCCAGTACATCGCGAATGGTCTCAAGAGTGCTAATCATCCGCTGTGGAGATTCGTACAGGCAGATAGTTCGCATCTCACGCTTGAGGCTCTCAAAAAATGCTACTCTCTCGCTCCCTTTGCGAGGTGGAAAGCCATCGAATGCAAAGTGCGCTGTCGGCAAGCCGGATACTACCAGTGCGGTGATGATCGCCGTAGGTCCGGGCACTGAGAGCACCGGTATGCCATCGGCGATGCACAGGGCAATAAGCTCGTGACCCGGATCGGATATGCCGGGCGTGCCTGCATCTGAGACCAGGGCTACGTTCTTGCCATCCAGAAGCATCTGCGCAATTTCTTCAGCACGTCTTGCTCCACTGTGTTGCTGGTAGGAGATCATGGGAGTGTGAATGTCGAAATGGCTAAGGAGCTTGCGCGTGACGCGTGTATCCTCAGCCGCGATGATATCCGATTCCTTGAGCGTGCGAAGAGCACGGAAACTGATATCTTCGAGGTTACCTATAGGCGTAGCGACTATGTAGAGAGTTCCAGGCATATATACAACCAAAAATGGGGGAACCGAGTATAGTTCCCCCACATAATCAGCATTCAACAGATAGCTTTACTTCTGTAACTTACTTCTTCGGTGCAGGCCTACCAGCCGGCTGCTGCTCTGCTTTCATAGCATCCATCTTCTTTTGATAATCGCTAACCCACTGCTGCTCGGCGGCGGCTTTGTCAGCCATGCCCAATTGCTTGAACTTGCCGATGAGCTGCTGGTGGATATTAACATCGCGCTTCTCGATCTCGCTGGCGATCTCATACTGCTTTATAGCCTTGCCCAAAGTGGCGGCCTTGTCAGCAGGCTTATCTTTCTGGCTCTTTGCAACCAGCATGTCACCTAACAACACCCTGAGATCAGCACCCTCAACACTGGCACTCTTGCCCTCAAGCATCGGATAAAGGATAGTAATACTATCACTGACTTTGCCTTGCTGGTAAAGCAGTTGAGCGAGCTTCGCGCTGACGATAGAGTCGCTCGGTCGCTTAGCATGAGCAGAAATCAAGGAAGATGTTGCGTCTTCCATAAGCTTCTTCATCTTCGCCTGATCGCCATAGGATTGCATAGCCTGGCTGTAGTCCCAGTATGCGCGAAGCTCAGGATCAGTAACCTTCACATCCTGGTTCTTCCGCATCCTGTTCTCGAACTCCATCCCGGCAGCCATCTCACGGTCCTGCGCGATCTGCTTGCGGCGCTCGTCCATGGTCTTCTTGTCCAACTTGGCAGGAAGTTTGGGCGTGACTGCCTCAAGCTTCACAATATAAGTGCCGAAGCTGGTTTCAATCGCAGGGCTGAGGCCACCCGGCTTCATCTTTTCGATGGTGTTTCTGACCTCGGTCGGCAGCATAAAGCGGCTATCGAATGTATACTCCATCTGGCCGCCATTGGCCTTGAACGGGCCCATAGCATTAGCTTTCGCAAGTGCGGTGAAGTCCGCCCCGCCTCTAGCCTCGCTCAAAATCTTCTGTGCGCGGGTCTTCATCTGACCCTTGGGAAGACCTGTCAGCAAAATCTGGCGAATCTTGTATGCGTTATAGCTGTCCTGGACATTCTTGTCCGTAACCGAGCCGATGCTCTCCTTCATCTTCCTGGAGATTCCCTCGTAGGCAATCTTCGCTCTTACCTGGTCTTCAGGAATCTGAGCGCGGGCTGCTTGCTCGGCATCGGAGATTGATCTACCAATGCTGCCAAGCTGCTTCTTATACTCAGAATCCTTTCTTGGATCCAGCTTTGCCTGCTTCTTGGTGAGACTGCTGCCCATTATACCTTGGCGCTGAGCTTTGAGACTTTCGACTACGAACTTTTCAACTTCATCTCTAACCGCGCGATCACTGACATCAACACCCTCACGCTCAGCGGCGCTCAAAATAAGCTTGCCTTGAATCATCTGCTGGAAGATCGCAGCTCTCAGTTCGGCATATTGCAGGGGTGAGCGAATGCCTCGTTCCCTTGCCTGAGCCGACGCCTGCTCCCACGCAGCATCGAAATCACTACGTGTGATATCCTGACCGTTGACGGTGGCTACCACAACGTTGCCCCCAGGGCTGCCCCCATTCTTACCGGACGGGGCAACACCGAACTGCCAAATAGCACCAACAAAGAATATCAGGGCGATGAATAGCAATCCCCACTTGAAGTGGTGGCCAAAATTCGTTCGCAATGCATAAATGCCCATTCAGGAAAACTCCTCCAAAAGAGTGGTAAACACAGTTATATCTTTAATGTTACAAGACCCGGAGGGCCGTGTCAAGGAAGCGCGCTGAATAGCTCTGAAATACTCGTGAATTCCGTAGCTCGAATTAGCTTACTTCCAACAGCGCACTGAACTCCCGTGGGTTGGACGATCTTGAGAACGCCTCGTCCCTGGTAACCATTCCTTTTTTCACAAGTGCGGCAAGGTATTGGTCCAAGGTCATCATTCCCTGTTTGCCACCGGTCTGGATCATCGAGCCGATCTGGAATGTCTTTGACTCACGAATAAGATTTCTGATAGCCGAGGTATTCACCAGGGTTTCGAATGCCGCGACTCGTCCATTATTATCGCAGCGTTTGAGCAGGGTCTGGGAGCAGATACCAATAAGGTTGTTGGCAAGCTGCATCCTGATCTGCGCCTGCTGGTAGTTTGGAAAGACGTCGATAATACGGTCAACAGTCTGGGTGGAGTCTTGAGTGTGCAAGGTCGCGAAAACAAGGTGGCCTGTTTCAGCGGCGGTGATAGCAAGGTGGATAGTTTCAAGGTCGCGCATTTCACCGACCAGAATCACGTCCGGGTCCTGCCTCAAAACATACTTCAGAGCGTTGTTAAACGAAAGTGTATCAGCTCCAAGTTCGCGCTGGTTGATAAGAGACAACTTGCACTCGTGCACAAACTCAACAGGGTCCTCAACCGTCATTATGTGTTCTGAGCGAGTGGAGTTGATATAGTCGATCATCGCAGCCAGAGTCGTGGACTTACCCGAACCGGTAGGGCCGGTAACCAATACCATTCCTCTCGGTCTTTCGGCAAAGTAACGACAGACAGCCGGTAGACCAAGTTCATCCATTGTCTTGACCTTGGTCGGAATGGCTCTCATTACAATGCTTATCATACCCCGCTGCTGCATGATGTTGGTTCGGAATCGGCTGAGCTCTGGAATTTCGTAAGCAAGGTCCATTTCCAGTTCTTCTTCAAACTGCTGCTGCCGTTTCTCATTCATCACGCTATAAGCCAACGCTTTGGTGTCTTCCGGCGTCAGTACAGGATACTCTTTAAGCGGAACCAAGTCGCCATGCACCCTGATCAATGGGTAGTTGTGCGCCTTGACATGCAGGTCCGACCCATCTCTGGTCACCAATATTCTCAGCAAGTCATCAAGCACCTGAAGATTCATCTGACTCATTTCGCTATCACTCCCTGTAGAGCTTTGGCTGCCATCCGCTCAAACTCGCGCGGGCTCGAAGACTTGGACAGCGCGTCCTGGTAATTAACAAGGCGCCTGCGCAGCAGACCAATGAGATACTGATCGAGCGAGATCATTCCATGCTCGCCACCCGCCTGGATATCCGAGTAAATCTGGTGGGTTTTGCCCTCGCGGATAAGTGACCGGATGGCGGGAGTGGCAACCATAACTTCAAAAGAGGCGATTCGTCCTCCCTTGGCATCAATCCTCGGAAGAAGCTGCTGAGAAATAACCGCCTGTATAACAACTGAAAGCTGCATTCTGATCTGGCTCTGCTGTTCAGGCGGGAAAACGTCGATAACGCGGTCGATGGTCTGCGGAGCATCTGTCGTGTGCAGAGTTCCGAACACGAGGTGGCCGGTTTCAGCAGCAGTGATCGCCAGCGAGATGGTTTCAAGGTCGCGCATCTCACCGACCAGGATCACGTCCGGGTCTTGCCTCAAAACGTGCTTCAGAGCCGCCGCAAATGAATGCGTGTCCAACTCAAGTTCGCGCTGGTTTACCGAACATTGTATGTCATCATGCACAAACTCGATAGGGTCCTCGATAGTGATTATGTGCGCTTTTTCGTTAACATTGATATGGTTTATCATAGCCGCCAGGCTTGTGGACTTACCGGAACCGGTCGGACCCGTTACCAATATCAGCCCTCTGGGCTTGAGACATATCTGCTTGGTGACTTGCGGCAGCCCCAGATCGTCGATAGTCTTAATCTTGATCGGGATAGCGCGCAGCACAGCCCCCATGTAGCCGCGCTGCTTAAAGCAGTTAACGCGGTAGCGGGATACACCCTTAATCTCATATGAGAGGTCAAGCTCCATATACTCTTCAAGCCGTTTGCGCCGTTCATCGTTCAGGATTGGATAGATAATATCTTCCACGCGTTCGATGACCGGGTAATCGGTGCGAGTGAGCTTGCCGTGTAAACGCATTATAGGCGGCTGACCCGCCCTCAGGTGAAGGTCAGAGCCCTCACGCTGTACTAACTGCGTAAGCAGTTCCTCTATGTATAAACCAGCCAATTCACGTCACCTCGGGGATGCGTTTTAATTTCAGTCATGCGTCATGCGTCTTGGCGTCATGCGTCGTGCGTTATATGTTCACGTCACGAGGTCGCGGCACATAGTATGCCGCGACCCCTCGATTGTTTGACTTCTATATACGTTCAGGGGTTCCCTATTGACGCCTGAGCATTTGCTTTAACTCAGTATAATTACCAGCATTGGCCAGGGCTTCTTCCTCGGAGATTATACCTTCTTTATAATATCTCGCAAGGCACTGGTTCATAGTTTGCATTCCCCAGTATTCACCCTCAGCGATAGCCTGATATATCTGGCTCGAGCGCCCTTCTTCCAAAAGTTTACCAATGGTCGGGTTTGCGATCATAACCTCAACCGCCGCCGCCCTACCCTTACCGTCCACTCTCGGGATCAGTTTCTGCGATATTACACCCTTGAGCGACACCGAAAGCCGCATACAAACCATCGGCTTGTCGTGCGGAGGGAACATATTCATAATGCGGTCCAGTGTTTCAGCGGCACTGCAGGTGTGGACTGTTGAAAAGACCAGGTGACCAGTCTCTGACGCCGCCAATGCGACATTCATAGTCTCCACATCGCGCATCTCACCGATAAGGATCACATCCGGGCTCTGGCGCACTGCATACTTCAACGCATCGGTAAATGAGTCCGTATCAATCCCTAGTTCACGCTGATTGATAATAGACATCTTATCCTGGTGGACAAACTCGATAGGATCCTCCACAGTAACGATATTACACCGCCGGGTGGAGTTGATCACGTCTATCAGCGCCGCAAGGGTAGTAGACTTGCCGCAACCGGTCGGGCCGGTCACCAGCACAAGGCCCTGCCTCTGTTCGGCGAGGCTCGCAATACCCGGAGGCATGCTGAGCTGCTCAAGGCCGAGAATTTCCAGCGGAATAATACGCAACACCATTCCTATGGTGCCGCGCTGCTGGTAAATATTGGCACGAAACCGCGCTACACCCCCGATTTCAAACGCGAGATCAAGCTCATGCTTGCGCTCGAACCTGCCGATCTGCTCGTGCGTCATGCTATCATAAGCGAGATCCTGAGTATCATTTTGAGTGAGCACGGAATACCCCTCAATTGTGGTTACCGTGCCGTTAAGGCGCATCATCGGCGGCGAGCCGACTTTCAGAAAAATATCCGAAGCCCTTACTTCAGCCGCTTTCGCCGCAATTTCCTTTAGATCCATACCGGTATTACCTCACTCGCTGAGCTTGCGGCGCCTAGTGAGCGCGGCAGTCGCAACATACGCGACCAGCGCTCCCAGCACAGCAATGCCCAAAACCAACAACACCCGCGCTCCCAGCGGCATTCCTCCACGCCTTGACTCTCCAGCAGTCTCAATCTTGAGCGGAAGCCCCGCCCGTTTGAAGTCTGAATTCTTGATCTTGATTTTATATTGATAAGAATTGCCGGACTGATTCAGCTTCACATCCACATAGTCATTCTCGAAATTGCCGATCCCCTTGAACTGAAACTGCGAGGCCACCAGGAAGTTGACCTGAATATTCTTGAACCGCCGCAGCGCAGTAACAAACGGGTCCAGCGACAGCGTGCCGTTGGCGGCATTAACGACGTTCGTGGTCTGAAAGCTGACGGACGTGGTCGGCTTTGCCCCAGGACCGTTGGTATCCGACGCAATCTCACCGCCGTGCACCGGCAATCCGCTCAAGCGCACCCATTCGGCAAGATCGGCCTTAACCTGTTTATCGGGTATTTCGCCGGTATAGTTTATGGAGACTTGATCATACGCGCCCATACCATTCAACACCAGCACCAATACGTCCGGTGAAGCGCTCGGCGAGTCCACAGCCCACGCACACTTGCCCCCAACAATGAGAACAAAAAGTAAGCTGAGCAAAAAGACGCGTTTAGTGAGTGATGTGAAGTGATTAGTGCGGAACAATGGCAGATAAATCAAAATATATCGCCTGCAAGTGGAAGAATGGGAAGGTGGTGGAGCTGAGGGGACTCGAACCCCTGACATCTACACTGCCAGTGTAGTGTTCTCCCAGCTGAACTACAGCCCCACACGGTTCAACTGGGATATTATAGCACTATTGCGGTTTGTTGGCAATATAGAATTTTTGGTGTTGCATATTGGGTTACAAGCCAAAAAAGTGAAACGCCAAGAGCTGGTCCCGGATCTGCGATCCAGGACCAAGATTCTGCGGATCTGTGATCCGCTAAACACTGCTTTGCGGTTATCTGATCGTTACACTGACTGATTGGTCAGATCATATATACCGGGTCACAGACCCGGTCGATCAGGAAATCTCATCATGGATTGATTACTTTGTGATCAAACACTATAATGATGAGGATTTAGTTTCGATCATTGTAACTCAATAGAAGGTGTCAGCATGTGGAACTATGTTATACCACACTTCAATGCCTTTTTGGCAAATCTGACGCTTACGCCCAACCAGCAGAGCGACATCGCAACAAAAGTCGAGAGCGTTGGGCGGTGCCTGTATAGCCGTTATTATGATGGTTTGTATGATTCTGCTAAGGCACTAGTAGTTGGTTCCCATGGTAAGAGTACTGCGATACGTCCAGTATCTGATATAGATGTGCTCTTTATCATGCCAGTAGAGCATTACTACAGGGTCAATGGAATGCAAAGCAACGGGCAATCATACTTATTGCAAGAGATCAGGCGAGAAATGCTGAGTACATTTTCCAAAACAGACTTGAGTGCCGACGGACAAGTTGTTGTTGCACCGTTCACATCGTGCATGGTTGAAGTGGTACCAGCGTTCGTGTGCAATAATGGTTCGTATATTACATGTAACACGACAGATGGTGGTTCGTGGCGCAGCACGAATCCAATGGCAGAGTTTCAGGCGATTGCGAGAATGGATACAGCATCATGTGGCAAAGCTACTCATCTGATCAAAATGCTTAAAGCATGGAAACGAAACTGTAATGTCGACCTAAAGTCGATTGTGCTGGAAATAGCAGTTTGCGCATTCGTAAGCCAGTGGGAGTATCGCGCTGAAACTATCTTCTATTACGACTGGATGGTCCGTGATTTCTTCGAGTTCTTTTCGAGATACGGAAATGGCACCGCACAGATACCGGGCATTAATGAGACACTCGATCTGGGGGATGATTGGTTGTCGAAATGTATGTCAGCCTATAACCGTGCGCTTAAGGCGTGCGAGTTTGAGTATAATGACCTACCGATCTTATCCGAAGATGAGTGGAAGAAGATATTCGGTGACCAATTCGTCAGGGCACTTTGATCACAGGAGATCGACCTATGACTGAGAATCAAGATAGGGTAAAAATCCTTAGTGTGGCAAGAGAGCTCTTTGCCCGAGTTGCTTGGACGCACAAAACGCACGAGAAAGAAAGAGAGAGATGGAGCCGTAAAGTCCGATGTGAGAGATGGCTGAATGTGCTGCTCGTGGGCTTGACAACCGCCCTTGCAGTTATTGGTGCTATTGTAGCCAGCAAAACAATGTTTGTAGTGACCAGTATTGTTGGAGCTGCCAGCACAGCATTTGTGATCTATCAGGTTAGTTTTGACGCCTGTGGCATTGAGTCTCAGCACCGCATTGCTGCAAAAAAGCTCGTCGCACTGCGCGACCGGTATCTGCTATTTATACTAAAAGCATCGACGGCATCAACACCTGTAATAGAGCTACAGCGAGGTCTGGAAGCGCTCCAGACTGAAACCTCGCTGATTTATGAGAGCGCTCCAGATACATCACCAGAAGCATATGCGATGACAAGTGTGGGATTGAAGGACAATGAAGAATTGACATTCTCAGATAAGGAGATAGACATAATGCTTCCCAATAATCTACGACTCGGAGATGATCTTGGATCGCAGATCCAGGACCGAGATTCTGCGGATCTGTGATCCGCTAAACACTGCTTTGTGGTTATCTGATCGTTATTACGACTAGACTGACTGACCGGTCAGATCATATATACCGGGTCACAGACCCGGAAGAGGTGCGTCCGGGATTGCAAATCCCGGACGATCAAGATCAAGAAAGCCCGCCAGGGGAGAGGGAGTCTGGGCTCTCTGCTCTCCACTCTCAGCTCTCTACTTTCACCTTCACCGCCTTAACCGTTTTGCGGTCGCGGGGGGTGTAGTCGGTGTGAAGGAGTTCGTGGGACTTGTGGCTTAGGGGCTTGCCCAAGAACTCTTCGTAGAGCTTCTGTACGGCTGGGTTCGTGTGTGACTTGCGCAGGGTCATGGCTTCGTCTTCATCGTAGATCGCTTTGATGCGGGCTTTGCGGATTTCTTCGGATGTCGGTTGAGGCTGACCGCCACCGCCGATGCAGCCGCCGGGGCAGCACATGATCTCGATGAAGTGATAGTCTTTGAAGCGGCCGTTTTTGATTCCCTCAAGCACCTGGCGCGCGTTGGCGAGGCCGTGGGCTACGGCGGCTTTTACGGGGAGTTCGCCTACCATTACGGTTGCTTCGCGCACACCCTCCATGCCTCTTACAGCTTCGATGTTGACATTATCCAGCTCGGTACCGGTGATGATGGCGTAGGCGGTCCGCAGGGCGGCTTCCATGACGCCGCCGGTGTTGCCGAAGATTACGGCTGCACCAGTGGACATACCCAGCGGATCGTCATACTCGCTTTCGGGCAGATTCGGCAGGTCGATACCCGCTTCACGCATCATCTGCGCGGCTTCGCGGGTGGTGAGGACGTAGTCCACGTCTTTGTAGCCGCTGTCGGTCATCTCGGGCCGGTCGCACTCGAATTTCTTCGCGGTGCACGGCATTATGGAGACGGAGATGATATCCTTGGGATCGATGCCGGTCTTCTCCGCATAATAAGTCTTCGCCAGCGCACCGAACATCTGCTGTGGGCTCTTACATGTGGAGAGGTGCGGGAGCAACTCAGGATAGTAGTACTCGATGAACTTGATCCAACCCGGCGAGCACGATGTGAGCTGCGGGAGCACCCCGCCCTCGGTCACGCGCTGGATAAGCTCACTGCCCTCTTCCATAATCGTGAGGTCGGCGGTGAAGTCGGTATCCATCACGCGGTCGAAGCCCATCATCTTGAGCGCAGTCACCATCTTGCCTGTGACCCTGCTCCCAGCGGGCATTCCGAACTCTTCGCCAATAGCCGCGCGCACCGCAGGGGCGGTCTGGACTACCACGTGCTTGGTGGAGTCATGAATGGCGTCCCACACCTTGCTTGACGGGTCATTAGCCGTGAGAGCACCGGTGGGGCAGCGATTGATGCACTGGCCGCAGTTCACGCAGACCACCGATGCAAGCTCATCGCCCATCCCCGGCACGATAGTGGTATCCCATCCACGCTTGGATGCGTGAAGCGCCGCGACGCTCTGGATGTCCTCACACGTCCGCACGCAGCGGTTGCAGAGGATGCACTTCTCAGGATTGCGGAACACAGACAGGCTGGAGGTGTCCACATCAGCCATCTTCCGCTCGCCTTTGAAATGAACTTCCTGAATACCGAATTCCCTTGCCAGCGCCTGCAACTCGCACTTGCTGTTGCGGGAGCACGTGAGGCACTCCTGCGGATGATTCGCGAGCATCAGCTCCACGATCATCCGCCGCGACTCGCGCACTCTTGGCGAATGGGTAAGCACTTCCATTCCCTCGGCAACTGGATAGCAGCACGCCGCGCACAGCGTCCGCTGGCCCTTTACCTCCACCGAGCATACCCGGCAGACGCCATCCGGCATCAGGTCGGAGTGGTAGCACAGAGTCGGTATATATACGCCGGCGCGCCTGGCGGCGGTGAGGATTGTGTCACCTGCCTCGGCGGCAACGGCTTGTCCATTTATCGTGAGGTTGATTGCCATGTTACTTTACCTCCTCAAGGACTTTGTCCATCGCGCAAACCCCGGCAGGGCAGACCTTGTCCTTAACGTGAGCCAGATACTCGTCCCTGAACAGCGGAAGGCTGCTCTTGAACGCGACAGCAGCGAACTGACCGAGGCCGCACTTGGACGTGAGCGACATAGTTTCACCCAACGCCTCCAATAGCCGCAAGTCGTCCTCGCTGCCAGCGCCGGTAGTCCACCAGTTCAAGACTTCGAGTATGCGCTTTGTGCCCTCGCGGCACGGCACGCACTGCCCGCAGCTCTCGTGATGAAAGAATTCAGCACAGTTCTGCATAAGATCGACGATGCACTTGTCCTCATCCAATACAATGAGCGCACCAGCGCCCGGAGCGAGGTCTTCAGCGCAGAGACGGCGGTCCAGAGCGTCTTCACCGACCAGCACGCCCGACGGTCCGCCCATCAGGCACGCCTTAAACCGTTTGCCTCCCTTGATACCCCCAGCCATATTGTAGATAATGTCGCGCAGGGTAACCCCGAATGGCACCTCATAAACGCCCGGATACAGCACGTCTCCGCAGGGTGAGAATATCTTAGTGCCCTTGCTCTTTTCCGTCCCGATGCCAGCATACCAGTCAGCGCCTCTGTCAATTATGCGCGGAACAGAAGCCAGAGTTTCGACATTGTTGATAACCGTCGGAGCAGCCATAAGACCACTGGTTGGCGGGAATGGAGGCTTCATGCGGCTCTCGCCACGCCTGCCCTCCAGCGATTCCAGCAGAGCTGTCTCTTCGCCGCAGATATATGCGCCTGCGCCTTTGAATATGGTGATGTCAAAGTCGAAACCGGAGCCGAGTATGTCTTTGCCCAGGAGCCCGGCTTCGCGCGCATCGGCAATGGCCTTTTCAGTGTGTGACACCGACTGGTGATACTCACCACGTATATAAATGTAGCCCTCGTGCGCACCCACTGCGTAACCGGCGATGATCATGCCTTCGATTATCTGATGCGGGTCGCCCTCCATTATGAGGCGGTCCTTGAAGTTGCCCGGTTCGCCTTCGTCGGCGTTGCAGACCACGGCCTTGTTTTCACCATCAGCCTTGGCGGTAAACTCCCACTTGAGCCCGGTAGGGAACCCCGCCCCACCCCTGCCCTTTAGCTGGGAGGCCTTAACCTCGGCAACGACATCTTCGGGGGTCATCTGAGTGAGCGCCTTTGCAATGGCCTCGTAGCCGCCATGCGCGATGTATTCATCGATGCTGGTAGGGTCGATTACGCCGATATGCTCAAGGATAACTCGCATCTCCCGTGAACGTGGCTTAGCGGCACCATCGACAACAGCGGACGACGGGCCTGTGTAAACCAGGCGCTTGACCTGGCGGCCCTTGAGCAGGTGCTCTTCGACGATTTCGGGAACGTCCTGCGCAGTGATATTGGCATAAATTACGCCTTCGGGATAGACAATCAGCGCCAGTCCCACGCCATGCAAGCCAAGGTCGCCAGTCTCCACGACCTTGATCTCCTTGTCCAGACCCCGCTTCTTGATCTCATCGACCAGTGCCGACTTCATACCCATCGCGCCCTTGAGGACGGCTGGGGTGCCGGTGTCGACGAGGATATGTGCTCTATAGAATGCCATCGTTAACTGGCCTCCCTATACTTGCCCAGGATATTGGGAACCATCTCCGGCGTGAGGTTGCCGTAGACATCGTCGTTCACCATAATTGCCGGGGCGACTCCGCACAGGCCCATACAGCTCACCACTTCAAGGGTAAAACCGCCATCCTGTGTGGTTTCACCGGGAGCGATACCCAACGCCGCAGACACCGCCTCGCGGATCTTTCGGCCGCCCTCGATGTGACAGGCTGTGCTGTTACACATCCGCACGATGTTCTTGCCGCGCGGTTTCGTGTAGAAGAGCGTGTAGAACGTGGCGACGCCGTGGACCTGGCCAACAGTCGTGCCCAGTTTTTCAGCAATAGTCTCCATTACCTCAGGCGAGATGTAACCCAGCTCGTCCTGAAGCTCGTGGAGAAGCGGTATAAGATTTCGCTTGTCGGAATCGTATTTCTCGATGATCCCCACGATATCCGACGAGCATCCGCAGGATTCACTGCACAATGTTCTCTACCTCCGGGTTTGTTTGAGATTATTTTACATTCTGAGTTGCGCGCTATAAGCTATGTGTTGTGCTATTCGTTCATTCAGCGGTTGGCTGATAAACAGCGCAGTACAGCTCCCTTGAGTCTTGTTGGCCAATCAGGCCTCATGCAGGGCTTTTCGATTAAAGCGAACAATAAGGCACAAATCGCCAGTATCGGCACATAGGCCAGTATTACTAACATCGGTACATCGAACATCAGTAATCCGGTATGCGGCAAGTGCAGCAGCTTCGGCATCAGTGCGTATGCAATCTTGCCATGGTAGAGATACAGCGTATAACACATCCCTCCACATACCACAAAGAACCTGCTCGAGAGCAACCGGCTCATCAGCCTACCGCGAAAAGCTCCGATATAGGCAATTACAATCAGCGCCGGAACCAGGTATTCGACAAAGGCTCCAAATCTCAACACAGGAATGATCCCAAGCCAACACAACGCCGAAACCACATCCCAAGCCCTGCACTTTTCAGGCTGGCTCTTCCAATTCAAGAGATAAATATCAACCAGCAGAAAGCCCATAAGGAAATACTGCATCTTATAGATTATGCTCATGTTGAAATGGTTGAAGAACCAACTGTCTACCGGTATGAGATTCTGCGCGATTGTAAAAACTGCCGCCATACCAACGATGGCAAGCCGTCTCGCTGCGGTGCCTCTTATAAGAAACATTTTCGCGATTAATGGTGCAAGCACATAGAATTGAACCTCTATCTCCAGCGACCACGCAACTTGATTAATCGTGCTCATCGATTGATAGATGATGTTATGCACATAGCCTATGCTGGCAGCCAGGTGCGGCAATACAGCCCCGGGTGAATCACCCATAATCGCAACTCGCATAACAGCGAGAAACAATAAGTTCAAGATATAAGGCGGCTCCAGGCGAGTGACTCTACGCAGGAAATAACGTCCGAGTTTTGGCTTGGTCTTCTTACAGAGATAATGCTGCGCAAATGGTAGAGCTAATACGAAACCACTTATTACAAAGAACAAATGCACGCCGATAGAGCCATTGCTAAAAAGCCAGTTAAAAAAGCCGTTAGCCGCGACAGTCGCCGGATAGTGACCATATGTCGCTTTAATCAGGTCTGTGTTAATGTGGCACACCACAACAGCCGTGATCGCTATGAACCGCAGGCCATCTATCTCTCTTATCAGTTGTCCACTTGATGTAACTCGCGAAAGTTTACTATATAACCAATCACCTACCATTGCGACACGGGAACGCTGTCCTGTGTCCACAATATCAACCAATATCCAAATCCTCCATTCTCCTCGGCTTACGGTATGGTGGTAGCGCCAGGATTAAACGACTCACTCCGGCCATCTACGAAGGGCAACATAGCCTTGGTGTATCAGGAATACCAAGCTCTATATACTTCATGATGTTCCCAAAATGCAATCTGGACATCGCCATGCGGATTCTAAGATGAATACAAACATCCGATCCAAAATCCCAGCCATTTCGCCACCTTCGACCCAACATAAAACATGCTTTTTGAATGCATCAGGATGCTTGCTCATAGCTTCTGTAAGGGTGAGACCATTTCTCAAATCATTGCCTAAACTTCTAGCAACCTCAGCCAATGGTGAATCAGCTAACCGATTACTTATTATTTCTAAAGAAGAAACCAAATTCTGGCCTGCGCAAGTGCGTTTTGCCAGTATCTCCCAGAAAGTGAGCAAGTCTTGCTGCGAATACATATATGATCCTTATTCTAACAAAGCGTTGCCTTCGAAGTAATAGTCAAGGCAGATCAGGAAACATGAGTAAAGCAACGCTACCCACATACCAACGACACCTGTGATCACACCTACAGAGCCTTCCGAAAGCCCAACCCAAGGTATAATTGCACTCGTTAGCAGTCCCGCAACAATCGTGGCGAATGAGGCAACTACAAGAGTCTTGAACAGCACAATAAAACCGTTTGGAATCCAGTATTGCATGGATGCAAAGCCAGCCTTGAACGGTGACATCTTCCCTATGGCAGCCAGCGGAACGGCGAATATGAAAAGTATCGAAATTGCACTGATAATCACATTCTTTGCAACCCCGCTTATAAATACCGCAAGCACTGCCATCACGCCTATCTGTATAACAGAGAATAGGATGGCGTAACTTATTCTTGTGCCTAAATCTCTCAGCGACAACCTACTTGGCTCTTGGAATCCGGCAAATAAACTGGCAACTACACTAATGCCTACGAGCATTACTACAAGAGAATGCAGAAAGCTATATGCAATAACCACCATAAGCGATATAAACGCCATGAGGAACTGTCTTTTCTTGCCAGTATTCCAGAGGTTTTCCACAATAGCCCTACCTGTATATAGAAAGGACACAATCCGACAACGCAAATTCCGCAGCACATCGTATCAATAAGCGCCTGCGCCCATTCAACGGGTTTACCATCTCAATGATTTAAGCGTCTCCCCCTCACCCCGACCCTCTCCCGCCGTGGGGAGAGGGAGACTATCAGACCATTACACTATCTAGCCATCAAGCTATTTGGCTACTTCACTTTCGCTTCTTCGTCCAAGGGTACGTCGGTCGGCCACATGGACCTTGGCGTGTACTTGGTGTGAAGCAGTTTGTGGCTTTGGTGGCCCAGGGGTTCGCCAAGAAACTCCTTGTAGAGCGCCATTACTGCAGGATTTTCGTGGGACTTGCGCACTGGCAGGCCCTCGTCCTCCTGGTAGATCGCTTCGATTCGCTTTTGGCGGATCTCATCCGTGGTTGGGATAGGCTGGCCACCACCACCTATGCAGCCGCCGGGGCAGCACATGATCTCGATGAAATGGTAATCGGCTTTGCCTTCCATGATCAAATCCATCAACTTGCGTGCATTGGATAGGCCGCTGGCTACTGCTACTTTTACGTCCAACTCGCCTTTTCCTTCAACACATACCATCTTAACCGTTGCTTCTTTAATGCCTTCAAGGCCGCGGACAGCGGTGAAGTTGACATCTTTCAGATCATCGCCTGTAACCACTTCGTAGACCGTTCGCAGGGCAGCTTCCATAACACCACCTGTAGCGCCGAAGATGACGGCGGCGCCGGTGGAGATACCCAGTGGCTCGTCGAAAGTCTCATCGGGCAGACGCTGGAAGTCGACACCCATCTCTCGCATCATCTGGGCGGCTTCGCGAGTGGTCAGCACGGCGTCGACATCGGGGATGTCCTCAACGCTGCACATCTCATCTCGGCCCGCTTCGAGCTTCTTAGCGGTGCAGGGCATTATGGAGACGCAGAACATATTCTCCGGCTTTACGCCGATTTTATCCGCGTAGTATGTTTTCGCGAGTGCACCGAACATCTGCTGTGGGCTCTTGCAGCTCGACAGGTGCGGGAGAAGCTCGGGGTAGAAGTGTTCGATGAAGTTGATCCAGCCCGGTGAGCAGGATGTGATCATCGGGAGCACTCCGCCGGTCTTCAGGCGCTGCAGAAGCTCGTTGCCCTCTTCGAGGATGGTAAGGTCGGCGGTGAAGTCGGTATCAAAGACCTTGTCAAAGCCCAGGCGCCTGAGTCCGGCGACCATCTTCTTGGTAACCAAGCTCCCAGCAGGCATGCCAAACTCCTCACCTATCGCCGCGCGAACAGCCGGAGCTGTCTGCACCACAACATACTTCTCAGGGTCATTAAGAGCAGCCCAGACACGCTCTTTGTGGCTCTTCTCTTTAAGCGCGCCAACAGGGCAGGCAGTGATACATTGCCCGCAGGCCACGCACGCTACATCGGCGAGGTTCTTCTTCGCGGCAGGGGCGATGACTGTCCCGAATCCACGATCTACAGGGAAGAGCTGACCCACGCTCTGGACGTCGCGGCACACCGTGACGCAGCGCCTGCAGAGAATGCACTTGCTGGAGTCGCGGACCACGCTGGGCGAACTGGTGTCCACCAGTTCCGGCGGCATTGCGCCCTGAAAACGGTTCTCCTGAATGCCCATCATCTTGGCGAGAGCCTGCAGTTCGCAGTTGAGACTGCGCACGCAGGTCAGGCACTCCTGCCTGTGGGCCGAAAGCATCAGTTCCACCACGGTCTTGCGGGCATCGTGCACCCGCTTGGTGTTGGTACGTACTTTCATGCCATCAGTAGCAGGGAATGCGCAACTTGCGACCAACCCGCGCCCACCTTCCACTTCAGCCAAGCACACCCGGCACGCACCAAGCGACTTGTGGCCGTCCATGTGGCAGAGCGTTGGGACATATATCCCAGCCGCGCGAGCCGCATCGAGAACGGTGCTGCCTTTCGGAACTTCAACAGTTATATTATCAACGGTAACTTTGATGTTATCCATTTTTATCTCCCTCTAGCCCGCATTATTCCTGATTAGATTGCAGATACGTCATTAGTGCTTGCCGTATCTGCGTTTTCGTGAATAATGCGGGTTACGTCCCAGCATCGCAGCGCAGGCAGCGAGCCGCCTCGCGCAGCGCCTGCTCACGGGAGTAACCGAGGTCGACTTCGGTCATTCCAGTGCGCTTCTCGACCGCAAGCGTATTGCAGCAGACGCGCGGGGTTTCAACTATATCGTCTACGTCTTCAGGCGCGGCGGGTATCGTGATCTCAGCGGCATCGGATGCAAGCTCACCGTCGCCACCGAGGTAGCGATCGATTGAGATTGCAGCTTTGATACCATCTCCGATTGCTCCGATCACCGTCCACGGACCGCTAACTACATCACCACCGGCGAATATGCCGTCAACGTTAGTGCCCATGGTAGATGCCTGAACATCGACCGTGCCGCCTCTACGGGTCTTGATCTCACCACCGAGGAACTGGATATCCGGTTCTTGGCTGATCGCTGTGATGACCGTATCCACAGGCAGGTCGAATGTGGCTCCCTCGACTGGCTTGGGAGAACGTCGGCCTGATTTGTCGAACTGGGCTAACTCAAGCCTCTGGCACTTCAACGAAGTTAGCTTTCCACCTTGGCCAATAGCTTCTATCGGAAGGGCAAGGAGTTTGATCTCAATACCCTCCAGCTCAGCCTCGTGAATCTCCTCAGACGCAGCGGGCATGTCTTCCTTTAGACGTCGATAAACGATGGTGACATTCTTTGCGCCCAGCCTCTTGGCGGTGCGGGCGGCATCGATAGCGGCATTTCCACCACCAATCACTGCCACACTCTCACCGACCTTGATGGTGTTCTTGCCCAAGTTCACATCCTTGAGGAATGTGATGGAATCGAACACACCCTGCAGGTCTTCACCGGGTATACCAAGGGTCCAACCCTTGTCGGCACCGGTGGCGAGGTAGATGGCGTCATAGTCTTTGCGGATCTTCTCGAACGAGATGTCCTTACCGACTCTGGTGTTCAGCTTGATCTCAACACCGGTGGCCTTGATCATATCGATCTCGCCCTGGATGACTGTGCGCGGGAGCCTGTATGGAGGAATGCACGTTGCCAGCATTCCACCAGCCACCGATTCAGCCTCGAAGACCGTCGGCAGATGTCCCAGCCTGGCGAGGTGGTATGCAGCCGTAAGACCTGAGGGGCCGCCGCCGATGATGGCGACGCGCTTTCCTGCGGCTCTGCTGATTCGTTTACCCGGAAGCGGCAGACTGCCAATCTCAGCGGAATCAGCGGCAAATCTCTTTAATGCCCTGATGGACAGCGGCTCATCAATCTGAGCTCTGCGGCACTTGTCCTCACACGGGGCGTTGCAGACGCGGCCACACGCTGATGTGAATGGGTTCTTGTCCCGAATCAGCCGCAGAGCGTCAGTGAACCGGCGGTTGGCGACCAGCGCCACATACTGCGGGACCTGCGTCCCTGCCGGGCACGTGTGCGAGCACGGAGCATCGAAGAGCGAGTTGCACACACACGCGGGGCATCGCTTGTCCCGGATGTGGGCTTCATACTCATGTCGGAAATAGCGGATGGTGGAGAGGACAGGGTTCGGGGCAGTCTGGCCGAGCCCGCAGAGGGCGGAGTCTTTGATCTGGTTGCCGAGGTTGATCAACAGTTCGATATCCCCCTCCTGACCCAAACCATGGCAAATGCGATCGAGAATTTCGAGCATTCGCTTAGTCCCGATTCTACACGGTGTGCACTTGCCACAGGACTCGTCCTGAATGAAGTCCAGGAAGTACCTCGCGAGGTCCACCATACATGTGCCCTCGTCCATGATAATAAGTCCACCGGAGCCCATCATTGCGCCGAGTTCCTTTAACGAGTCATAGTCCATAGGGACGTTCAGGAACTCCTTGGGGATGCATCCACCGGAAGGCCCACCGGCCTGCGCGGCTTTGAACGCCTTGCCGTTGCGGACGCCTCCACCGATGTCGAAGATAATGTCGCCTAGGCTGGTGCCCATGGGAACTTCCACAAGGCCCGAATTGTTGATGGCGCCCGCGAGAGCGAAGACCTTGGTCCCCTTGCTCCCCTCGGTGCCGATCTTCGCGAACTCGTCAGCCCCATTGATTATGATCCAGGTGATATTGGCGTAGGTCTCTACATTATTAAGGAGGGTCGGGCACTCCCACAAGCCGGAGATAGCCGGAAACGGAGGTCTGGGCCTGGGCTCACCGCGTTTGCCCTCAATACTCGCCATAAGTGCAGTTTCTTCGCCGCAGACAAACGCGCCTGCGCCTATGCGTATATCCAAGTCGAAACCAAAGCCGGTTCCGAGTATATCACTGCTCAAGAAGCCCCACTCCCTCGCCTGCCTGATAGCAGTTGAAAGCCTCTCGATGGCAAGGGGATACTCAGCTCGGACATATACATAGCCTTGGTTCGAGCCGATGGCGTAGCCCGCGATGGTCATCGCTTCTATGACAGAGTGCGGATCACCCTCCAGCACTGATCTGTCCATAAACGCGCCGGGGTCGCCCTCGTCCGCGTTGCACAAAACATATTTCTGATCGCCCTGTGCTTTGGCAGTGAACTCCCACTTCATACCTGTGGAAAATCCGCCGCCGCCACGACCTCTGAGACCGGAACGCTTGATCTCATCGATCACCTCCTCCCGGGTCATCTCACCAAGCGCCTTCGCAAGCGCAGAGTAGCCGTCGCGGGCGATATACTCTTCTATGTTGCCGGGATCGATCACGCCGCAGTTGCGCAGCACGATCTTTTTCTGCATCTTGAAGAACGGCAACTCCTCCATTTTGGGGAGAACGATGTTGTCGCCTTCTCTATGCATAAAGTCTTCAACAGGGCGGCCCTTGAGAAGATGCTCTTCTACTATACGATGCGCGCCCTCAGCGGTCAGCTTTTCGTAAAACGTGCCATCGGGCAGGACGGCTGCGACAGGGCCGAGGTTGCACGAGCCCATGCACCCGGTCATAACCAGCTTGACCTCGTCACCGAGGCCGTGCAGCTCGATCTCACGGCTAAATGCGTTTGCCACATCCTGACAGCCGCACGAGACGCACCCCGCGCCCGCGCAGACAAGCACGTGGGTTCTATAGAACTTGTCAGCCATTGCCTCTAGCTCCCCCTGTACTTTTTAATGATTTCCGGGATTTTGTCCACTTTGACGCGACGATAGATATCAGGGCCAACGGTCACGACCGGAGCCAAACCACACGCCCCCACGCATCTATTCACCTCAAGGGAAAACTCCCGGTCCTCAGTGGTGTTGTTCACGTTGATGCCCAGTTCCTGTTGGAACTTCTCGAGCACCTGCTTGCCCCCACGGACGTAGCACGCCGTGCCGAGGCAGACCCTTATGGTGTGCTTGCCCCGTGGCACTGTAGTAAAGAAGGAGTAGAAGCTGAGCACGCCATGGACCTCGCTCAGCGGCACATCCAACCCCTTGGCAATCCTGGCCTGCGCCTTTTCCGGCAGCCAGCCGAACAGCTCTTGCGCAGCATGCAACACCTGGATAAGGGGTCCCTTTACTTCCTTGTGCTTTTGGATAATTACATCCAGCTCTTCGTACAGCCTGGCCTCTTCTTCCTGAGCCGCCTTGGCTTTTGCTTCGCATTCGCAAGTATGAGATGACAAGATTCCTTACCTCCTAACCGGGCTTCTGAAGCCCCCTCAGAGCGTCATACACCCGAGGTTGGAAGAGAGTTAAGAATTGAGAATTAAGAGTTGAGAATGGGGAAGAAACGCTGTTCATCCGGGCCAATTCTTCACTCTTCATTCTTAACTCTCAATTGCACTAGCTCGCGGAGACTACCCAGTCTCCTATTACGTTACCGTTTACTACGTGCTGAGCGATTATCTGGCGGGCTTTGTCGGCATCGACATAGCCATAGGTCACGCTCTGGCCGTTCTTGATGATGTCCACAGTCGGTTCCTGCTCGCACAGGCCCTTGCAGCCTGTCTGGGTGACGGCGACATCGCTGATGCCCCGCTTGTCCAGCTCATCAAGGATGGCAGCCATAACCTCGCGCGCACCAGCAGCAATTCCGCAGGTGCCCATAGCCACAACTACCTTCGCCGAGAACTTGCCCTCGCGGAGCTTCATCTGCTCCAAGGCCTGTTCGCGGACTTTTTTCAGATCTTCGAGCGTTTTCATGTGTAATCACCTCTCGGTTTGTGTAACGGTTGTTGGTTTACGGTTGTCAGTCTTACCTGGGTCTTTTACCTGGGCCAGGATTCCTGATGGTCCAGGATGTGTCTCATCCTGGACCCATATATTGCGGATCTGTGATCCGCTTCTCTGACAGCATAAAAAGCATATAAGCCTTACGTTGCCCCCTCACCCTAACCCTCTCCCGCCAGGGGAGAGGGAATTTGTTAGCTGTTAGGCCTGTCCCTTCTCAATTCATAACTCCTAATTGATTTCCGTTTCTTCGCTTGTGCCTTGTTTTACGTATTCGCCTATCCATTTGAGCACTGGGCCCTCGTTTAGGGGGACGCCGTCTAGCTGGGTTTTGAGTTCGTCGGTATCGAATATGAATGCTTTGTCGTCTACGCGCTGCGTGTAGCGCAGGTGCAGGTCTGGGTTTACGGCTATAATTGTGACTATGGTCGATGCTATGTCGCCCAGGGGGGCTCGGTCTATGTGACTTAGCTTGAATGTTGCAGCAAGATAAGTGCCCTTTCCGGGTGATGATTGAATCGCCAGCCTGCCGTCACATGCCCTCGCGGCTGCATCGAACATGGGAATCCCGAGCCCTACTCGTCTGGTGGTGCGGGTGGTTACGAACGGGTCCTTCACTCTCGAAACGAAATCGGGGGCCATGCCACGTCCATTGTCCTGCAGCGAAATTACCAGCCGGTCAGCGTTTGTGTCGGCAGCGACTTCTATCTCCAGTCTGCTCGCTCCTGCGGCTATGGAGTTCTGCGCGAGGTCGAGGATGTGCATTGAAAGCTCACGCATTCTCGACCCTCCTGCCACCGACACCCCTGCACGCCAGCTTGATCTCGCTTACATTCCGGTGAGCCATGTGCAATATCGTATGCCGCTCACCTATCGCGCTCAGCCAGTGTGCGTCGGAGTTTTGAAAGATCGGCCGGTTGCCCACGCTCGGGAAGCGCACCCGCGCCTCATCAGGTGTGATGTTGCGGCTGATCTCAAGGCCGTTTATGTCGGGAGTCTCGGGGATCATTCCCAGGATGTCTATGATACCGGTTCCCTGTCTGTCAATGTGCGATGGGATCATAATCCCGCCAATTTTTGCAACGCGCTCGAAGACCTCGTCAATATCCATCGAAGTCGGGAGCGCTATACGCTTCTCGCAATACTTCACAAACTCGCCTTCCCAATCCACCACAAACTGCTCTTCCGAATATCTGTATGCGCCGCCGGGCAGGGAGATCAGACTCCCGTATACAGCTTCCTGCAGCGCCTCCGCTTGTTCAATCTCATCGAACAGGCACAGCAGGTGAATACCCTCAACCGACTGCACCTCCATCCCCGGCAGGACTCTTATCCCACTTCCCTCCGCTGCCCGCATCACCGCTGCGGCATTCTCGCAAGAGTTGTGATCCGCAATCGCTATAACATCCAGCCCAGCCACCTTTGCCGCCTCGACTATAAGCGGCGGGATCATTTCAATCTCACCACATGGCGAGAGCAATGTATGGATGTGAAGGTCGGCGTTATAAGGCGTCGTGCGTCCGGCGTCTTGCGTCTTGCGTCGGGAATCGGGAGTCACGCGTCGGCGTCCTATGTGCTGCGCAGGCCCAATTCGTAGAGCTTGCCGGCGACGTCGAACAGAGATGTTTCTGTTATATATAAAGGTATGTTTTCCTCCCGGGCTTTCGCGACGGTGTTTTCGTCAGGCTCAATTCCGCCTGCTATTATTACCCCTGCCAGGTTCAACATAACAGCCACGCCGATAATGTTTATGTGCTTCTGATTAGTCGCCCATATCGCACCGTTCTTTGCCTTCGCGAGCACATCGCTCAGCAGATCGGATGCGTAACCGGATGTGACCTCCACGTCCGCACTCGGCTCATTTATCGGGTTCAGGTTCAGGTTTTGTGCTATGTTCGCCAACAGCATGCTTCTCTTCCGCCTTTTTCTCCACGTGTCCCATCGCCGGAGGGACCTTTTCAGCCAGCAACATCATCTCGCCCGCCAGTTCAGTTACCCTTTCCCTGAGTTTGAACATGCAGTCCATTTCAGTGGCCAGTCCACGAACCACATCCTCCGCGAGAGCCTGGCAGTTTGGCGCACCGCAACTGCCGCAGTCCAGACCGGGCAAATCTTCGACTATGCGTTCCATCTGCTCCATCTTGCGGATGGCCACGGCCATGTCGTCGTCGAGCTTCAGAGTGGGCCGAGGTTCGATGGGCTTGTCATGCCGGAACCAGTCTTCGCACTCCAGCGCGCTACTGATCAAATCATCGTGTTGCACATCATCTGCGTTTTCACTGGCCAACAGCCGGATTCTGCGGCGGGTGATGAATGAGTTCTCCACAGTAAGCACCCCGCCGACACACCCGCCAACACATGCTTGCGCCTCGATGTAGTCGATATCGGATAACTTGCCCCGTTCAACTTCCTCAAGGATTTGAATCACATTGTGAATGCCGTCTACAGCAATCTGCCGAGAGCCGCCGATGGCCTGGTTTTCACCACCAGACCGCGCCCAACCGACACCCAGTCCGCTGCCGACCTTGAGCTTATCTACCATTGCCGAGATAGCTGTATCATCCCTGAGCTTTTCCCGTATAAGCGGATATACTTCCGCTATGGGAATAGCGCCGGTAATCGTGCTCTCCTCGATCCCCTCGGGGTCATTGATGGCACTCACTTTACCCGGGCACGGGGTGATAAACCATATCCCCACCTGGTCAGCCTGCGCGCCGGGTTTGTCCAAAAATTCGTGTTTTGCAATGTTTGCAGCCGCACGCATGGGTGAAAGCATTGGGATTATGTGCTCGATGAGATTAGGAAACCTTACCTGTATCAGCCTTATCACCGCAGGACACGCCGATGATATCAGCGGGCGCACCTCCATCGGGCGCTCCAACACCTCACGCACTTTTCTTGCAACCATGTCGGCGGCAAATGCCACATCAATTACGTGGTCAAAACCAATCGAAAGTAGTGCCGCAAGTACCTTGCGTGGATCGGTACCCTCCCTGAACTGCCCGTAGACTGCCGGAGCCGGCAATGCTACATTAATCTTATAATCCTTGAGGCGCGTCATGCTGTCCGCCAAGACCGTTTTGGCCTTATTAGGACAGTTACGCACGCATTCTCCGCAGTCGATGCACCGAACTTCGATTATGTGGGCCTTGCCGTCGCGCACGCGAATAGCTTCCGTGGGACAGCGCTTGATGCAGTTCACGCATCCCTTGCACTTGTCCTCCAGAAGATGAACGGAGTGAAAATACCCCTTGTCTACCGCATCAAGCATTCTCAAACACCATCCGGATGGTCGTTCCAACATCTCTTCGTGAGTGTATCTCCATCTCGTTGGAGCAACTCTTCATGTTTGGGAGTCCCATTCCAGCGCCGAATCCCATCTCTCTTACGGAATCCGGAGCGGTTGAGTAGCCGGGGGTCATCGCCAGTTCGATATCTTCGATACCCGGTCCCTCATCATCAACCACGATAATGATCTTCTCAAGATCGGCATCTAAAACAACAAAGCCGTGGCGTGCGTGAATCACTACGTTCATTTCGGCCTCATAACAGGCGATAGCGACGCGCCTGATGATGGCCTGGTCAGCCCCAATCTGCTGCAGGATCTTCTTGACACGACTGGAAGCGTCCCCCGCCTTGGCGAAGTCGCCCCCATTGACCTCAAACTTAAAATGAAGCGATGCCACTGTGTCGTTCATCACAAGATTGTTCCAGGCAGCCTGGGATACCGGCTGCATACAGCCTACCGCAGCTTTCATAGAGCGGGTAAGGCGAGAGTATCACCACAAGATGGATGGACTTGGCCATCTGCAGCGTATGCTCATCGGGGTGTTTATCGCGAACAAAGACTACCCCCTTGAGATCGAGCATTTCAGCGGTTCGGACTACTTGGGAGTTGGTCAGGCCTGTGAGGAGAACCGAACCTGGGCGAGTAAATGCAAGGACATCGCTCATCAGGTCGCAACCGCATGCGTTGGAGATGATCTGGTCTGCACGTTCTTCTCCGCAGACAAAGTGCCCGTCCAGAATCTCGCAGATTCGGCGCAGTGTCACGCCATGATCGGTATTTTTAGAAACAAAGCTGTCTTCCACGCCTTACAAACTCCAACTTCAAGGGATAAAGGGCTCGTGATATTTTTCACAAAGACCCGTTACGCAAAACAAATCCCCTTGCATAGGTCTTCGGCTGCAGGGTATACGCTCCGGCAGCCCCTCTACCTGTATTCAGGTGTTGGGCGTCCATAACGTGATGTTAGCCTGGCATGAGCTTACGCCCAACACTTGTCTTCGCAGCAAGAAAAGCTATCACGCCATACAATGTCGCTACCTGTATTCATTATATGATCCAAGCCGAGCACTGTCAACGAAATCTTCGTTGTATTGAGCAATAATTCACGCTTGGAATAGGTGAGCGCCACAGATGCTACAATTGTTACACATTTAACGGTTTAACCCTGTCACAGAAGCCCTCAACTGGCAAAAAGTGGGCCAGAAGCCTTGTCAAAAGCGTCATCACCTCTAAAACTGCCTTTGACAGCAAATTCGGGTCGTTTCAAGGCCCGGAATTCGTTATGTTCCTATCATTTCCCATTATTTTTAGGCTTTTCGAGGCATAAGTTGCTTTCCTTTCTGAACCTGACTCTGAACATAGAAGGAATGCGAGCCTATATTAGTAAAGTGGTATATACTGAAATGACTGAAGATGAACTCAACGAACAAAACACTCCAGAAGCGGAGCAGAATATACAGAATGGGGAAGAGACGGTCCCGATTGGCATAGCGCGAATCAGGGAGGAATGGCGCGCAGCCGGACTCACCGAGCAAAAAATCCCCCCACCCCACGCCGATGACGGACCGGTTGTATTTCCGGAAATTGACGGCGGTGCCGGTGTGGGTGATTATACGCTCGATTGCGAGACCACTCTAAACCATCTTGCACTGTCACACGAAGCTATGGACCGCCTGATATCCAGTGGCGAGATAGACTCAATACTGGTGCAGGGGCCGGACGGGCGACCGCGCCGGCTCTTGAGCGAGTCCTCCGTGAACCGCTTCCAGGAAGATTCAGCAATCGACCCTGACGCCCTTACCCGCGCGGCAAAGGCAATGGCTGACTCAACCGTCGCCGAATCTATCCGCGATCTCCAAGCCGAGATAGAGGAACTCAGGAACACGCAGGGGAAGGTCCTGCAGCAGATGAAAGACATTCTTCTGCTGGAAGTCCGAAACCTCAAAGAACAAGAGCGTGACCTGACTTCATTTGTCTATGAACTCGCGGAAGAGTTAAAAAATACATTTGGTAAGAAACGGCGTTAGCAAGAGCTTTTAATCACGAAAGCACGAAATTTAGAAAACACGAAAATGAGAATTTGAGATCTGAGACTATTTATGTCAGGTATGTTGAGTGCTCGGCGGTTTCGGGAAAAGGGTTTCCCGAAACAACTGGCGTGGTTTTCTCGACCGGCACCTAGCAACCGAAACCCAACACCGTTCTCTCTGTCCCTTTTCGTGTTCTCGTTTTTTCGTGCTTTCGTGATGAATGAGCAAACAGATGTTACCTAGAAATTCTTGTTCTTCAGGTTTGCCTCGACATTTAGATCGCCATCATCGGTCGACTCGGTCCAGGCTACTTTAACCGGATAGCCGAGATCCGGCACATACCACTCATAGAAAGTCTGCGTGGCGCCATCTTCGGTCTTGTCTATCTTTATCTTGTAGGCCATTCTGCCGTTAGCAGCTTCCATGCCTAAAACTTCATAGCTGCATGTGCTTTGAACACCCTCGTTATAGGTCGTAGTGCAGGTCCAGTTGGTGCCTACTTCAATCGGGCTGGCATAGCGAAGAGCGATGCCTTCATACTTTTGGCCGATGTAGGTTTTACCGTCGCGAATATACCCAACATTGATAATCCCGTCAGAACCTTGCGCGACGTATTCAGTGCTTGTCTCGGTAACTTTCTCTCCGCTCACCGTAAAATCTTGGGTGGTTTCGATCATCCAGAGGTGCTTGTCCTCATACGGCTGTAAGGGAGCATCAGTGGTCTTCACGGTCATTGTGCCCGTGACTCCTGCCTTTGTGGCATCATTAACATTGTAGGTAAGTTGATCCCCAGATGTAAGTTGTCGCGTGACGGCACTCGTTGCAAGAGTCGAACTGCCTCCTCCACCATCACTACCGCAGCCCGCAAGCATGGCTACTGCTAGCAATACACATCCTAAAAGTACACCAATCTTCATCATGAATCCCCTCCAGTGCGATCTGACTTTACCTGGTATTTGCCGGAACTGAGCACCAGTTTGTCTGGTGCATGGCTGCAAGTTCTCTACCCTGCATCCACAGATTTAGAAACGCCAGCAATAAAGCAAAATGCTTGAGGAGATCAATAATGATCAAAACCACAGGAGTTGCAACGCATTATGATCTGTTTCCTACTTACAGGAAACAACGGAATGAAGAATAACGAAAACCACATCCGGCGTGCGTAAATGGTGTGGGGGGTCTCACGACCGCAATAGCTGCAGAAGCGATTTTCGGTTCCTATATAGGTCTCTCTTGGCGCAATTCCAAAAACGAAGAAAAAGCACATTGATACTCACCCGGTTTCGCTATACAACAGATAGGCGCGGTAATATTCAAGTCCGCATGAGTATATCCCCCATTCACAATACCTGCCAATACTGCTTTAGATAATGAGGATGAAATATATGTATATGAAATGCTGCCTTAATGTTTTAAGCTCATCTATTGCGGTTATAATAATGCAGAACAATATGATGAAAAGGGATGATAAGATGAAACCTACGGCGATGCTCGCCGAGATGAAACATAATACTGCGCTTGAGAAGGGACGTTATAGAGTGCGCGTGGGCATGGCTACTTGCGGAATATCTGCCGGAGCGGATGTGGTGCATGACGCGTTTGTTAGCAGCGTGAAAGACGCAGGGCTTGATAATGTGGACATTATCCCCACGGGCTGCGTGGGTCGCTGTGATCTTGAACCTATGGCAGAAGTTACCCGAGGCAATGAGCCTCCGGTGCTCTACATACTATTAGATAAAGATAAGGTCAGGAAGATAGTCGATGAGCACTTATCGAAGGGGCAAGTGGTGGAAGATTATACGGCTTAATCGGTTGTGCGTTAATGCGTTGAGAGTTGGGAGTTGGTATGAAGCGTAAGATAATTGTGTGCTCGGGGAGTGCTTGCATTGATCCCGGCGGGAAGAGGCTGGAGCCGGAGTTGAGGCGGATTCTCGGGGATAAAAACGCTTTTGATCTGGTAGAGATCGAAGAGGCGGTATGTTATGGTCACTGCGGCAGTTGCCCGATGATAGTCGTTGAGCCTGAGGGGACATTTTATGGTGAACTGAACTCCGAAAAGCTCGCACGGATTATTGACGAGCATATTATTGGTGGGCAGCCCGTAGAGGCACTACTTGCAACACAACCCATGGACACTTCGCGTATTCGTATGCTGGGCAGCGCAGACTTTTTCGGAAAGCAGCTCAGAATTACCCTGCGCAATTGTGGCATTATTGACCCCGAGTCATTTGATGACTACCTGCAGATGCGCGGCTACGAGGCGCTGGCGAAGGTGTTGGAGCAAATGACGCCTGAACAGGTGATATCCGAAGTGGAAAAGTCGGGTATGAGAGGGCGCGGCGGCGGCGGCTACCCCACGGGGCTGAAATGGCGGCAGTCTACCGGACATGATGAGGAGAAGAGCTTCGTTATTTGCAACGCTGATGAAGGTGACCCCGGAGCGTTTATGGACCGCAGCGCAATTGAGGGCGATCCATTCTGTATCCTCGAAGGGATGACCATCGGCGGATATGCAATAGGGGCGACTCAGGGCTATGTTTATGTGCGCGCAGAGTATCCGCTGGCTATCAAGCGACTTCGCTATGCCATCGACGAGGCACGCAAGCGTGGGCTACTGGGAAAGAGCATATTCGGCACTAATTTCAACTTTGATATCGACATCCGGCTGGGCGCGGGCGCGTTCGTGTGTGGCGAGGAGACGGCGCTGATTGCTTCGATCGAGGGCCGCCGCGGAATGCCGAGACCACGACCACCCTACCCTGCGCAGTCCGGTTTGTGGGGCTATCCGACGCTGATCAACAACGTCGAGACGTGGGCGAATGTGCCTGCTATATTCCTTAATGGCGCGGACTGGTTCGCGGGGATCGGCACTGAGAAGAGTAAGGGGACCAAGGTCTTTGCGCTTGCGGGCAAGATCAAAAACACAGGCCTGGTGGAAGTGCCGATGGGAACCACCCTGCGGGAGATAATATACGATATCGGCGGCGGGATTAAAAACGACAAGAAGTTCAAAGCCGTGCAGACCGGCGGGCCATCCGGCGGGTGCATACCGGAGCAGTTCCTGGACACGCCTGTGGATTATGAGTCACTTATGAAGGCGGGCTCCATAATGGGCTCGGGTGGGATGATAGTGATGGACGAGGACACCTGCATGGTGGACGTAGCCAAGTTCTTCCTGACGTTCACCCAGGATGAGTCCTGCGGAAAATGCACCCCGTGCCGCGAGGGAACCAAGCGCCTGTTGGAAATCCTCACCCGCATCACCGAGGGCAAAGGCGTGCCGGAAGATTTACAGAAACTGGAGCACCTGGGCAAGACAGTGAAGCGGGCGTCGCTCTGCGGCCTGGGGCAATCCGCCCCCAACCCGATCCTGTCCACCCTGCAGAACTTCCGAGAAGAATACGAAGCGCACATCAATGAAAAGCGCTGCCCCGCCGGTGTCTGCTCCGCACTACTGAACTACTACGTGGACCCGGACAAGTGCGTAGGCTGCACCCTGTGCGCGAAAGTCTGCCCGGTAAAATGCATCTCCGGCGAGCCGAAGAAGACCCACGTGATTGACACCAGTATCTGCATCAAGTGCGGGGAGTGTAAGAAGAAGTGTCCGGTGAAGGCGATTTATCGGAAGTAGTGGAGGGTTGAGAGTGGAGAGTGGAGAGTTCGGAAACTCAAGCAAAGGTAAGTGGGCACATAAGCCTTTGAAAGTCTTGAAGTGGTCAACTGCCATCATCGGCATAATATGGTTTATTGTATGCCAAGTCTGCCTGTCATTTGTGCTTCTGCGAACTGGCAGTATTCCAGACTTATGTGACGCATCAGTCTCATTATCACGATCAGAAAACTGGGCCTTGTTGGTCGGCCTGTTCAGCTCATTTGGTGGTTTGGCATTCGGCGTCATACCTGTGGCACTTGTATTCCTGGGTATCACATTGGCCACCCGCAAGAAAGCAGAATATGCGATTGCCACAACAAGCAAAGACATATTCATGATGGCTACCGCGTTTCTTACAGCGTCTTTCATTACATTGTTTTGGATGTGCGCACCGACTCGTATACCTGCCCCAGCGCGAGTTATGTTGAGTGGAATCGGAGACATTGCGCTTGCAATAGCACTAATCTATATCTTTAGGAAGAGATAGCAACTTACTGAACTGATGGATTTAGAAGACACATGACTCCCGACGCATAACGCTCCAACGCGTAACGCATTAACGAAAAGGCATTAAACATGAGCATAACTCTGACCATAGATAACCAGCAAGTCACCGTGCCCGAGGGGACGACCGTAATGCAGGCCGCTGAGAAGTTGGCTATACGGATTCCTCGGTTGTGTTATCATCCCAGGCTGCATTTGGAAGGGTCTTGCCGGGTTTGTTTGGTGGAGATCGAGGGGATGAGTCGGCCGATGGCTTCTTGCACGTTTCCGGTGTACGAGGGGATGGTGGTGCACACCAGTACCCCTGAGATACGGGATACGCGGAAGACTATAGTGGAATTGCTGTTGGATAATCATCCTGAAGACTGCCAGACTTGCGAGCGTGATGGGAACTGCGAGTTACAGTATCTGGCTTATTCGACCGGTGTTCGTGAGCGGCATTATGAAGGTGAGAAGAAGCATTATGAGAAGGATCTGAGTACACCGTCGGTGATTCGCGACCCTGACAAGTGCATCCTCTGTGGGCGTTGCGTTAGGATCTGCGCGGAGGTGCAGGGAGTGTCGGCGCTGGGTTATATTAACCGGGGGTTCAAGACCGTGGTCACGCCTGCATATGATGCACCGTTCAGCGAAAGCGTGTGCGTAACGTGCGGGCAGTGCATAAATGTCTGCCCGGTGGCGGCGTTTCTTGAGAAGGATTACACCGCTGATGTGGTCAAGGCAATTGAAGACCCCGACAAGCACGTGGTTGTGCAGATCGCTCCAAGTGTGCGGGCGGCTATTGGGGAAGGGTTTAATATTGCGCCTGGGACTCCGCTCACTGGAAAGGCTGTGGCGGCGTTGAGGCGGCTGGGGTTTGATGAAGTGTTCGATACACAGATGGGTGCGGACCTCACCATTATGGAAGAGACTGCTGAGTTTGTGCAGCGGTTCAAAGAGGGGGGTCCACTGCCATTGATTACAAGTTGCTCATCGGCATGGATGAAGTTCGCTGAACACTTCTACCCCGATCTCATACCAAATATCTCCACTGCGAAGTCGCCAATGAGCATGCTGGGCTCCATGGTTAAGACCTATTACGCAGAAAAGAAGGGCATTGACCCAAGCAAAATATTCAACGTCGGAGCTATGTGCTGCACTGCCAAGAAGTTCGAAGCGGCGCGGCCGGAGCAACAGATTGAAACAAGTGCTGGAATGATGCCGTCTATCGACAGGGTAATCACCACCCGTGAGTTGGTGTGGCTGATTAAGAACGCGGGGCTGCAGTTCGCCAACCTGCCGGATGAGGATTTTGATCCCGTGCTGGGAATATCCACGGGCGCGGGCGCGTTGTTTGGAGCGACGGGCGGGCTTGCCGAGGCTGTTTACCGCACCGCATACTGGATGCTCACCGGGGAAGACTTGGAACAGGTTGTAGTGGAGGACGTGAGAAGCGTGGCACAGGGAATCAAGCGATGGACCGCAAAGATTGGTGACATTAAACTCCACTTCGCCGTGGCCCACGGGCTGGGAAACGCTCATCAACTGCTGCGGATGGTGCGAAGTGGCGAGGAGAAGTTCCACTTCATCGAGATTATGGGATGTCCGGGCGGATGCATCGGCGGTGGCGGCCAGCCCTACGCGCGGGCGGGTGAAGGGGTGCCGTTGGATATGGACAATTTGCGAAAGCGCGCGGAGGCGCTGCGCTCTATCGACTCCGGCAAAAAACTCAAATGCTCTTATGAGAACCCGGATGTGAATAGAATTTACAAGGAATATTTACACAAACCTTTATCTGATAAAGCTCATAAACTCCTCCATACGCACTATAAGCCGCGCCTGCCGCATGGGGTGTGGAACCGCGATGTGATGAGAACGGACTGACGATAATTAAGAGTTATGAATTTGGGAAGGGATAGCTGGTAAGCTGTTGGATTGAATGGTTATTTATATATTGGATCTGTTTGGAGTGGTGGTGTTTGCTGTTACTGGCGCGCTTGCGGCGGGGCAGAAGCGGATGGACTTGTTCGGCACGGTAGTTGTGGCTGGGGTTACGGCGCTGGGGGGCGGGACTGTTCGTGATCTGGTGCTCGGGATCAGGCCGGTGCTTTGGATAGCTAACCCGATGTACGTAATAGTGGCTGTTGCGGCAGCGTTGGGGACGTTTTTCGTGGCACCGTATGTGAAGTTTCCAATGCGGGCACTGCTGGTGTTTGACGCATTCGGGCTTGCAATGTTTACAGTGATCGGATGCCAGAGGGCGCTGGAAGTGCAGCCGTCATACATTATTGCCGTGGCGATGGGAATTATAACGGGCGTGGCGGGTGGCATACTTCGAGATATACTCAGCAGTGAGATTCCGCTGGTGTTGCGAAGAGAAGTCTACGCAACAGCGTCGCTAGCCGGAGGGGTGCTGTTTGTGCTTCTTTATGAATTCAAGATGCCCAGCAGCGTTACGATAATAGCATCGGTGGCCCTTGTGCTGATCATTCGGCTTGTTGCAATCCGTTGGCAGTTGTCACTCCCCACCTTTCCCAATGGAGACGAAACCTGAAAGGAAATTATTTACAATGGCATGCAGTTGCTGTGAGAACCAGTTCGATGACCTGACACAATACATCAGCGGGGTGTTCGACCCGGAGCACCCGCAATCATCGTTGATATCCATACTCCACCACGCCCAGGAGCGCTACGGCTACTTAAGCAAGGACGTAATCGAACACATCGCCCAGGTTACAGAAGTGCCGGCGGCGGAGATATATGGCGTTGTCACGTTCTACAGCTTGTTCAAAACCAAACCCCAGGGCAAACACCGCATCTCTGTGTGCATGGGAACCGCGTGTTACATCCGGGGTGGAGCGAAGATACTCGAGGCGCTCGAAGATATGCTCGACATCAAGCCAGGCGAAACCACCGAAGACATGCTCTTCACCCTCAGTGAAACCCGCTGCATAGGCGCATGCGGCCTTGCACCTATTATGACTGTTGACGATAAAGTCTACGGCCGAGTAGAGCCGGAGCAGGTAAAGGGGATTATAGCAGAGTGGCGGGAGAAAGCGGAAAAAGTTTGATTACCTTGAGCGGACGGTCTCTGCTCTCTTCTCTCCACTCTCTACTTCCCTTCACAACCATTTTTCGCCAAGCATCGGAGCCTCATAACTTTCGATATGCTCCATAGCTTCGGTCACATCCTGGGCGAAGTGGTAGAGTTCGCGGTAGCGGGGTTTGGCGAAGTTGTGGTCGAAGATATGCTCGAAGACCTGGTTTAGGCCGTTGTAGAACCCGCCGGTGTTCAGGAAGACCATGGGCTTGTTGATAATGCCCAGTTGCTTCAAGGTGATAATCTCAAGCATTTCCTCAAGGGTGCCGAACCCACCGGGAAGAGCTATAAATGCGTCGGCGCGGCTTTCCATTATGGCTTTGCGCTCGCGCATGTCGACAGTCACTATGAGTTCATCGGCGCTTTCGTATGAGATACCCGGGCGGCGGAGGAACTCAGGAATCACTCCAACTACCCGGCCATCGCGGCTGTGTACGCTTCGGGCAAGTTCACCCATCAGGCCGATCTCACCACCGCCGTAGATGAGGGTATAATCAGCTCGCGCTATCGCCGCGCCGAGTTCGTTAGCCACTGCGAAAAAGTCTTGCGATATGGCGTCACTGGAAGCGCAGTAGACGCATATTGATTTGGGAGAATTCAAGTTTAGCATTGCCTTCATGTTACGTTATGAGGGGTCAGAATATCAAGAGTTGCGATACTCAGCCACACAGCAGTTATACCAATACAAATATATAAGACGCAGCACAAGAACCATACCCGATACCCCAACGATCACCCAAAGGCTTGCCGGTCTGAACTCGTATAAGTCCTGGATCAGAATTATTGCTGCTGCAAAACAACCCAGAAAGCCGACACCGGGGAGAACGCGGCGAAGCAATGAGTAATCGCAGGCCACAAATGCGCATAGATTCACTATCCCGAAGATGAAAAAGAAGACCAGGCTGGAATAGCTTATGACTTCGCGGAGGTTACTGAAGAACTGCAAGAATGCCGCACCCAGGCTCAATACCACAACAAACACAACAGGCACGCCGGACCTCATTGTCCACGCACCAGCCCCTATTACCACGATCAGGATCAAGATTTTCCCGTATACAAGTAAATTTTGCGTGTGTGCAGCCTCATGAATGCCGATCAGGTTCAACACAGCCAGTAATAGTACGGCGGCACTTCCCAAATATCCCCTCGCGCCATCACCCAGCCCCAGAAGAGATGCCGCGTAGGCTCCGAACGTGTAGGAATAAAGTGCATTTGTGAACACATAGCCGAGCAGCAGAAACCACGTCAGGCTCCCGGCTATTCGGCGTCCAGCGAGGTTTAGCACAAACGTATAACTGCCACCGGGCTCATCGTATTTGAGTGTAAGTTCACTGTAGGAGATGCCGGTGATCAGCCCGAGCAATCCTGCAAGAAACAGGCATATCCACGCCGAATACCCGATAAGCGCCGATGACTCTCCCACGACTGAGAATATCCCGCCACCCAACATCCCACCAATGGACATTGCGCAGGCATCAAAGAGCGTAAGTTTATGCGATCCATTGTCCGACTGGTCATTGCTCATGATAAGTGCGGGTTAACTTATACCCGTCATATCATCTCCTGTGGCAACTTCGGAGAAGAGTACGTCGAGCATGTCCTGCGCTTCGTCAAGAGAACAGACCTGGTTCCAAATGCCTTCCCATGGATCACCGACCTCATTCAGCCGGCTCTCGATATTCCAAATAGTAAATGTCTGTGCGGATATGATGTCTCCGAGTTCATCCCAGTTTACAGGTGTGGCAATGGGCGCAGCACTCAGCGCTCGGACTGCATAAGGCGAAACGGAGGTTTGACCATAAGCGTTGCGAGCAATGTCCAGGTAGATAGGCGCATTGCGGTTCTCGATACGTTGCTCGGTGGTGAACAACTCAGGATGCCGATCAGTCGCCACCGCAGCCACACTCTGAGCGAAGGACATCACATCTTCGAAATCGGCGCTCCTGTCTAGCGGAACTACAATGTGCAGCCCCTTGGAACCAGTGGTCATAAGGAATGAAGTCAGCCCCAGTTCGTCATCAAGAATTGTACGAAGTTCCGTAGCAGCAGCACGAATGGGTAGAAAATCGTCCCTGGTGGGGTCTAGATCGAATACCATTTTGTCCGGGAAGTCGATTCTATCCACACGGCTAAGCCATATATGCGGTGTAATGCAGGCCTGGTTTGCCAAGTAGACCAGTGCGGCGGCATTATTACATACTGCCATAGTCTGCTCACCATCGGTGCGCGTGTCGACAGTCACCCGATCAATCCAATCAGGGAAGTAGTCTGGAACTGATTTTTGAAAGAACCCTTCATCCTCCAGTCCATCTGGAAAGCGGTGCATTGTAATGGGACGGCCTTGCACATGTGGGAGCATTACATCGGCAATTTTGGCATAGTAGTTAATTAAGTCGCCCTTGGTAACACCACTTTCGGGAAAGAACAGCTTATCAGCATTGGTAGGCTCGATTGTATATTTGTCTATAGTTATGTTATCCATAATCTAGCTCTCCTTAGATAGGTCTTCGATGGTTCGGCCGCTGATTGCTGATTTGGGCTGGTTGCGCACAATGTCGGACTGCGCATCCGCCCATTGGTCCGCTGTCTTGATCAAAAGCCAGCTCTCATCCTCGCCGGTCTTGAAGCGCGTGAGCGCATAACCGCCTTTTAGCTTGTGTCCATCAAGGCAAATTGTGATGTGACCCTCGCGAAGTGCGCGATCCATTGGGACAGGCTTTCCGTCGTGCTCTGTCACATTTCGATAAGTACCCGTGTCCCAGACGATAACCTGCCCAGCGCCATAGTGACCCTTGGGAATGACTCCCTCGAAATTTGCATAACTTAACGGATGGTCTTCAGTGGGGGCAGCGAGTCGTTTATCACGAGGATTGGTGGAAGGCCCCTTTGGTACGGCCCAGGACTTGAGCACGCCATCCACTTCAAGCCTGAAGTCATAATGGAGCCGCGTGGCGGAGTGCTTCTGGATGACGAATATAGGCTCCTCCTTCGGCTGCCCTCCGGGAGACTCCGGCGACGGCTCGGGAGTAGAATTGAAATCACGCTTTTCACGATATTCGTCCAGCGTGCCGGCATCAGACATAAAAATTCTCCTTGCCGTAAACGTATATTGCTGGTTCCTATATTCCCGAAGTTGACGCCATTGACTCACCTACATCCGTGCAGTATTTGTTGATGCTCAACAGCCACAAAAAACTGGGACAAAGAATGTAACACGCCCTTGAATTCTCATGAAATCTGGGGTATACAGCATCTGTGTGCCGCCAAATCGGCCGAGGTTAATCTGCGTATTTGACTTGTGCCAGGAGGTGCTGATCGTGGAGCGACTGTATAGAGATAAGTCGTCAGTAAGAAAACCAGGGGGCGGACTGAAAGACCAGCCTCTGTGTGAACACTGTGGAAAGCCGGTGAAGATCACCAGCGAAGACTACCTGCGTGACGAAATCCTTTGTGCAAGCTGTGCAGCGGAGGCTAAAGAATCCCTCTACGACGACTACGACTCACCTGGAACCGCATAAAGAATTGTAGTAATGGGCCGCACTTTATATTATCAACTGCGGCCCATCGTTTTATCGCATGATTGCGTCAACGCAAGGCTATCTTGCGTCCGCAGTAGTTGACCAGCTTCATCTTCTGAGTGGGCTGGGCAGCATCATCGGATAGGAGATCAAGTCCGAGGTCTAATAACGCGTCTATCAGCTCATCGGGTTGTAGTTCATCAAGATCATAACTAGTCGCCAGTTGCTCAAGGATATCCTCAAGTTTGCCTGCACTGGCAGCGTTTAGCTCGATTATCATTTTGAGCCACCTCTATATATGGTTTACCCTTCCCAAACCGCCTTGTTGCGACCTTGTTTTGCATCGGCTGCGCTGGTATAATATGGGCGGTGCGGGCCGAGTTTCTGATTCGCACGATCACCTATAGACGGAGCGAAGCATTATGAACCGAAACTACCACTTGCTGCGCCGTATATCCCCTTTTGTTGCTACTGGATTGTGCCTTTTAGTAGCAGCGTCCACGGCGTTCTCCAGCGTTCAGGATGGAATCAAGCTCTACAAGGATGGCAAAATCGATGAGGCTATCGCGGTCTTAAGTGAGACTGCACAGTCTGATCCTAATGATGCAGCCAGCAGGCGCTGGCTCGGATTCCTGCTAGTTGATAAAGGCAGACATGCCGAGGCTGTTAAAACTCTTCTGGAAGCCCGCGCCCTCAAAATGGACGGCCCGGATCTCAGGTTTAACCTTGGCACTGCTTACGCAGGAACGGGAGATTACAAGCAGGCTGTTACCGAGTTTGAGTATGCTCTGAAACTGCGCAAGAACTGGGTTGACGCGCAGAGCAGCCTTGGAAGCGCTTATTTGAATTTAGGTGAGCATGAGAAAGCC
>JAJFTD010000032.1 GCA_021373255.1 bacterium | reverse complement strand
GAATGGACCGCATCGCCATATCAATGACCATTAAGGGCCTGCTGTCCTTGGCAGCATTTGGAATTGCGTATTTGCTCACGCATAGTGTGCTGTGGTGTTCGATAGCGCTGGTCGGGGCATGGTCGGTTGTGATGCTGTTTTACGATGTGCGCAGCGGCAGGATGCTGATGAGGCTGCTTCGCGAAGTTGACGGCACCTACCAGGAAAGACTCTGGCCGAGGTGGCGGTGGAAACAATTATGGAACCTGGGAATGTTATCGCTGCCGCTTGGGTTCGTTATGATGCTGATATCGCTGAATACAAACGTCCCACGGTATTTCATTGAACGACAGTTGGGTGAGCGTGAGTTGGGCGTGTTCGCTGCGATAACAGCACTGATGGTCGCAATCAATACTATTGTTTGTGCGCTTGGTCAGTCGGCAAGCCCGCGTATGGCGAAACATTACGCCGCTGGAGACAGGCGAGCCTATGGAGTTCTGGTTGCAAAATTGGTGATGGTGGGAATCCTGTTGGGTGTGACGGGTGTTGGAGTGGTGTTGATTGGTGGACGATGGATCCTCACGCTGCTCTACGGCCCTGAGTATGCATCGCATACAGTAGTTTTCGCGCTGGTAGCGGTGGCGTCGGGCATAGCATGTGTGCAGTCGTTTTTAGGTTATGCAGTTACGGCTGCTCGATATTTTAATATTCAAGCGCCTCTGCTGGCACTGGTTACGGCGGTTACAGCGGGAAGCTGTTTCCTGCTGATACCCGCGTACGGGCTTGCGGGAGCAGCCGTCGCCCTTATGATTTCGTCGGCGGTCCACGTGCTGGGAAACGTGGTTATTCTTGCACATGCCATGACAAGGGCATCAAAACGCAGCATTTGAAACGAAGGAAAGCATATGTCGCAGCCTCAATCAGAGCAAATACGAATATTGCATATAATTGGCCGCATGCGCCGCGCTGGGGCGGAGATGCTGCTCATGAACGTGCTCAGGAACAGTGATCCTGCGCGTCTTCACATGGATTTCCTGGTGCACTCGAACGAGCCGGGGGATTTTGACGAAGAGATACGTGCTCGCGGAGGCAAATGCATAGTTTGTCCAATGCCGTCTCCTCCTCACGTCTATGCCCGCAACCTCAAGCGCATTCTGCGCGAGCATGGACCCTATGACGTTGTGCATAGTCATGTCCACCATTTCAGTGGATATGTTTTAAGAATCGCGAAGCAGGCGGGAGTGCCGGGCCGCATTGCGCATAGCCATAATGATTTGCTTTCAGACAAGCCCGGCACCAGTTGCATGCGACGAGTTTATGTGGCTCTTACCAGGAGATGGATAAACCAATACGCCAATGCGGGAATTGCAGTCAGCCCGGAAGCAGCAGGAGACCTGTTTGGGGCGAAGTGGGAAAGCGACCCGAGGTGGAGAGTCGTGCAGCCCGGCATTGAGATTGAGCCATATACGGTTACTCCCGAGCCTGCTGCGGCACGCGCACAACTCGGGGTTCCCGACGGCGCAATGGTGGTCGGCCATGTAGGCAGATTCGAGGAGCAAAAGAATCATCCATTCATCATTGAGATAGCGTCCGAGTTGGTTAAGCTCAAGCCAAATTCGGTGCTGTTGTTGGTGGGGGATGGTGATATGCGCGCCCAAATCGAACAGCAGGCGTGTGATTTGGGTATTCGCGATAAAGTGATATTCGCAGGTGTGCGTTCTGACATTGCGCGGCTGATGATCTCAGCGATGGACGTCTTGATACTGCCATCGCTATATGAAGGATTGGGACTGGTGCTGGTGGAGGCTCAGGCGGCTGGGCTTCCGTGCGTGGTGACAGACAGCATCACGAGGGAGTCGCAGGTTATCGAGCCGTTGATGCACTGGGTCTCGCTGCAGCAGCAGCCGTCGGTGTGGGCAGAGGAAATTCTGGCGGCATATGAGGGCAAGCAGAAGGTCAGCCGACAGGATGCGCTGGGAGTAATCGCGGACAGCCGGTTCAATATTAAGAGATGCGTGAGCGAGTTGGAGGGACTTTACTATGAACTCTGTCGCGCTGAGTAAAGATGCGTTCAATAACGCCCCTGTCGAAACATCCCCTGAAATGCGACGGGTCTGGGGGAGCAGGATTACATTTATCGGGTTGCTCTGCTACCTGGCATCGCAAGTGTTCGAGATTCCTGTGCTGCCGCTCGGGCCGTCGTGGGCAGTTTGGCCAGTGCTCTCGGATCTTGCCGCGGGAGTAATGGTGCTGGGATTAATTATTGAATATCCCTACATCAAGATGTCTTCCCGCCAGAACAAAGTGCTGCTTACGGGGTTGGGGCTGATTATAGCGGGAATGTTCGCCGCATTTCTATTTGCCATTATCCGTGGGGCTGTTGGCGGCATGAGCGACAGCCAGCGCTCGGCAAATTTTGGAGTTTTCCAGATATTTCGCACTGTGCAGTTCGCTGTTATCTTTGCCATAACAGCCGGGATACCCATTACGCGTGGTCGGCAGAGGGCTATGTCCCGTATCATTGACGTCGTCCTTGTGCTGGTGCTATTAGGATTAATTGGAACCTACTTTTCCATCATCCCTACAAGCCTGCTTGTAAGCCATCTGCCTCCGACTCGCGACATCTCCGGCCCGTGGGCGTATTACAACGAGAGCCAGATGTTTGAATCCGGGACCATAGGTTACAACCACGGCTATATCTCGCTGCAGTTGATGTTGCTTGCGAGCCTGGGCATGGCGCTCCGTCCAAGACTTAGCGGAGCCGCAACAGCGGCATACCTCTCACTGGCTACCATGGGAGTATTTCTATCAGGAAGCCGTGCGGCTATGGTGGCAATGGTGTTTCTGCTGGCGGTAAATCTGCTCAAAAGACCTGCAAGCATGGTCGCCGTAATTGCGGTGCTGGCTGTGCTGTTTGGCGCTTATGTTGGGCTGTCCGGCGGTGTGAGCAGCGGCCTTTTGCAGACAGCCGAGAGGCAGGCATCTATTGCAGATCCCCTTGATCCACAGAACTTATCAGGACGCACAGGTATTTGGCATGATTCAATAGCATTTTTGAACATGGACCCCGTGAGGTGGATAGTCGGAGCCGGGCCGGGATCGGTGGCGCAATACGGTTATAACGCGCACTGCCTTTACCTACATATTACTATGGAAGCGGGGATACTTGGTTTGATGTTGTTCTTGTTGTTCTCTTATCGGACAGTAAGTTACCTGAAGCGGTTTGAAAGGGGAGCGAAGCCGCTGATGTGGATGACTATTGCATTTCTCATCTCCGCACTCACGCAGGAGACATTCTACCCTGTACCTGCATTCCAGCATTTCCTCGGGCTGTATTTATGCTCGATTGCAATAGCACTGTCCATTGGGTCTACTGTTCAAACCACCAAACCATCATACTCGGAGGCCGATTGATGCGCGTAAGCGTTGGGATAACGATATACAACAGCGAACGGACCATCGCTCAGACCATCAAATCTGTGTTCGCACAGACATT
>JAJFTD010000029.1 GCA_021373255.1 bacterium | reverse complement strand
GCTATCAGCCCGCTGTGCTACCATCTGCCTGACTGCCTTAACCTCAGCCTCACACTCAGCGTCGGAACGCTGCTTCAGAAAACCTTCCGCAAAATCAAGCTCGATATTCAACCTATCGAGCGAACGGGACAACTTATCAATAAGATCCAATTACCTGTCTCCTAATCCTGTATAGCCGGAGCCTGAAAGGCTCGTAGAATATCTTGTAAAGTAAATTTCTATACAAGTTGTTTTGATTATAACTTGCGAGGTACTTGACTATTGCCGATATACTATCATTATAACAATGCTATGAACTCACAAGCCGACATAATAATTGTATCTATTACGCCGTTATAATGCTAGCTTGTATCGCTTATTTTTTGCAGATAATCACTTATTCCTACGTGTTAGCCGTTCTCTCGTGCGCCGAGGAGATTCACTGTATCGATTTTTAAAGAGCTTGGAAAACTGGTAGATATCCAAATACCCCACCCTACGAGCTACCTCCGTGATAGAGAGGCTGACGTCTCGTAAAAGGTAAACAGCATGGCTCATTCGTGAATCTATTAACATCTCTATAGGAGGTTGCTTGAAGAAGCGCTTGAAGAGGCAGCAGAAGTGTGGCACTGAGAGATTAGTCATCTCGGCAAGGCTGGACAAGCTCATCGATTCATTAAAGTGCTCAGATATATGTTGCTTCACAGCCAGAAACTCCGGCGGTATTACAAAACCCTCATTACCTCCACGAATATCTCTTGCGATCTCATATGCCAAGTTCTGCAGAATGTTTCTCACTATGTGCGGTTCGGGGGTCAAAAAGAAAGTAACTTCTCTGTATATATCAATTAGATATCGTTCAAATATCTCAGGACCGCTTGTGTGTAATGGCTCGTTTTTGGGGATGGCACATTGTGAAAGAATAGGAGCAATGCAATTACCGTCGCAGTGTAGCCAGGAATGCCTCCAGGGGATGTCTTGCCTACCGTAATAGTGGCCGTGCTGCGGATCCCATATTATCATAGTATTCTCCGGCTGCTCGCTCCGGTTTACAATAGTATTGTTCTCATAAAAGAACATGAAGAGCCAATCACCCGTGCCGCCGGGTCTGTCGACAATTACCGGGCGCATGCCCTCTTGGACTCCTATAGCGTGTATGCTTAGCTCTTCAGTGTTTATTGGATATGTGGAGAAAAACTGTTTGATCCGCTGCATAATAATCATAGGATACAACAAATATCGCATAACATCTACCATTTCAATGGGTCAAAGAGACACATATAATTGGACAAATTAGACTCTGTGGCGGAGTATTTGATTTTGAGCCATAAGCAAAGGAATCGCCGATGAACCTTCTCGCAGCGCGTGCCGCGCCGCTGCCAGGCTCATCGCGAAGGGACGAAAATATACTATTTTCGAGGGAGATAATCAATTGATAGATCCAAACAATTGCAAAATGTTCGGCATTGCCAGGCTCTCTAATGCGAAGAGCCGAAGTATATGTGCAGAGAATCCTACCGGTGCTAAAGGCGCTGGCGCACAAGCAATTCCTGATGAAAACAATGCAGCTTCAATGCTGGGTAAGAGTTGGAAAGTTCAGCCATGCATCACTCTTGCTCAAGGTTCAAAAACGACTATTGCCGATATCGAAGGGCCGGGAGCAATCACGCACATCTGGATGACAAATGAAGAGAAGGTGTTTCGAGATATAATAATCCGCATGTATTGGGATGATGAAGATATACCGTCTGTTGAAGTTCCTTTCGGAGACTTCTTCTGCTGCGGGCATGCAGTTGCAACATACGTTAATTCAATGCCGATTGCAGTTAATCCCAGAGGTGCGTTCAACTCATATTGGCCAATGCCATTTAGAAAAAGAGCTAGAATAGAAATAGAAAATCAGCACGGAAAAGACATAGTTGGTTTCTTCTTTCAGGTCGATTATGAACTTCGAGATGTAGACGACGCAGAAGCCTATTTCCATGCCCAGTGGAGAAGGTCGGTAACATCCATTGATTATCCTGAGCATGTGATTGTCGATGGGATTAAAGGAAAAGGCCATTACGTCGGCACATATCTCGCATGGACGCAACTCTCCAACGGTTGGTGGGGAGAGGGCGAAGCCAAGTTCTATATTGATGGCGACATCGAGTATCCGACTATCTGTGGAACTGGAACCGAAGACTACTTCGGTGGAGCGTGGTGTTTTTATGGACCGGATGGACAAGAAAAAACATACTGCACAAACTTCCTGGGGTATCCGCTGTGCATCCATAAAGAGAATCAGGTGATAATGCATGGTTTGTATCGCTGGCACATTCTTGATCCGATAAGATTCGATTCTGATCTGAAGGTAACCATTCAGGCGCTTGGTTGGTGGCCAAATGGCAAGTTCCAGCCGCTGCAGGACGATATCGCATCGGTTGCCTACTGGTATCAGAGTGAGCCGCATATTGCGTATCCTAAGATGCTGCCGGTTCATCTGAGATGGCCGAGATAGCACCCATACTATTGTAAAAAGAGAACCCCCGGTTTTGCTGGGGGGTTCTCTTGATTCTATATTAGATTGTTTAGACTATTTGCTCGCTTTTAATGCTTCTGATTATCCTTCTTTTTCTTTGTGTCCTCTATTATGAACTCTCTCTTTGACGTCAATACGCCCAGCGGGCTCTTAGTGTTGAATGATAGTTGAATCGTATACTTTCCGGGCTTAATGGACGGCACGCCAACGACGTACCTGCATCCGCCGCCTCAAGTATAGCCCGCTGTGGTGGTATATAATAGCTTTCCGTTCTTAAGGAATTTCACTTTCGGTGGATTTGACTGGTTACTATCACCAAAAGCACTGACGGTTGTCTTGCCTCCAACTTTGATGTCCCAACTGATGGTATTTGATACTCCAGGCTTTAGGATCAATTCTTTATCAGCAAGATTAATCGCAAGCGAGAGCTTACCAGCGATGGTAACCATCGACATTTTGTCAGCATCAATCGTCACTGATGAATCGGGGCTACAAGTTACGTTTAACTTGTTTGGAGTATCGAGAGTCATCTCGCATGAGGAGATGTTGTATTTACCTGCCGGTAAGGTGATGGGCCTATTATCGCAATTACTAAACGAGTAATATCCTGTCTTACTTATCACGCTCATGCTTTCAGTAGATGCTCTGCGACCTTGTATATTTACACCCCGCACGACTAACTGGCCTAGATCACCGGTATATGGCTCCACAGTTATTCTATTACCAACAGGGCTTACTTTTATTATGTAGAAGCTATCAGCTACTTTTGTGATCTTATTGAGATCTATACAATGCGGGCTCCAGCTTGTCGCTACAACCCTGCCGAATCCGTTGAGGTCGACAAAGATTGAGTCACCGATGCATTTACAATCTAATCTATCGTTTATATCTCCAAGGTCGCTGCATACACCATTTGAAGTCGTATCTGCTGCTATGCAATTAACCATTCCCTTGTTAGAGTCTATAGTGCCCTTCCATGCGCCCTTTCGCTGAATCTGGACATACAGATTGTTTGGATCTCCGTATATCTCGAGCCTTATCTGCATCGGATGATCTGTCCGATCTCCTTCACTGAGACCCTGGTGGGCCTGCGCGGTAAACCAGTCAGTTTTCACCATGTTGTAATTTTTACGAATTATAAAATGAACTGGCTCATCATCAGTAAGGTCTCCGTTGCGGTTCATATCAATGTATGCGGTATCCCAACCTTTACCGGTGCCTTTAGATTCATCGATGACGACAAAAAGAAGACCATCGTTTTCTGAGCCATCCAGCGGATATGCCAGGCGTTTAGCCTTGGTAGAGGCCAACTCTGGAAGCTTCTTTACAATACCATTGACTTTGTCGCCTTCATACTTTCTTGATATATAGACAGCGTCCGAGCAATCGACATCAGGATCCCATACCAAGTCATAGGTACCAGGCTTGAGTTCAAAATCATGCGGAACAGGTTTACTCTGAACATCCCATGAACATTCATTGTTCTGATTAAGATCGATCTTGAGCGCCACATCTGACTTCTCTTCACCCTCAGCCACATTTACATTTATGGTAGGTCTCTCATCATATTGGAACCAGATTCTCGGCTGACCATCAACCCCGTCTACGGTTATAGTTGTTTGCCCATCTACCACGCGGATGTTGAACTCACCCTTATCATCGGTAGCAGCATTGTCGGGGAAAGTGTTTTCAGGCCTGCCGGGGTGGTTTATTGAGAGACGCGCGGACGCCACACCATTTCCTGTGGCTTTGTCCAAAATCTTTCCCTTTATCAGGGCACCGGGCACCATCACGAGTTCAATGTTCTTTGCTTGCTTGTGAGAGAGGGCAACATCCATCACGGCTGGAAGCGCCCACGCCATTGGCTCGCTTTTCCCCTGGCCACGGTAATTTCCAGAAAGCATCACATTGACTTTTCCTGGAGGAAGCTGGGTAAAGTGGAATGTACCGTCTTTTCCGACATTTGTGCTCCTAGACTCAGAACCCCGGTCTACCGGAACTTGAATTACTATTCCGGTTCCCTCAGGGGCAAAACCTGTTTTTCCAGGAAGATAGAGCGTGCCGTCAAGTTTGCACTCAAGTGGATCAATAATTTTAACGACTTCGCGCATGGCATCTTTCTGTATGCTCTTGTGGATCAGCGCGCGTCCAGGTGCGGAAACAGATATATTTGCATCAATGTACTCAAAATCATCTGGGTAAGGAAGATTGCTAAACTTGAATACCCCGTCTTTGCCGATTACCACTGATCTGAGCTTATCTGGCAACTCAGCATGGACGCTGCTATTATTGGCATAAGCATAACAGCCATTCAGATCGACCTTCGCGCCTGCAAGCAATCGGCCCTTCTCATCTACAATCTTCCCTATTAAAGTGTAGCCCGGCCAGAGAGTGATGGTTGCATTGGATATATTCTGTTGGGAGATGTATTGTCTTGAGCTGCAATAGCCATCCGCCAATGCTAAGATCGATGCATAAGGGCTCTTTGGATCAAGTGCTAGCGTGGACTTGAACTTACCTGCTTTGTCCGAAACGAGGTCCTCAGACTTTTCCTTGCCTTGTGTGTAAACCTGCACTGTAAGCTTGGCTTTAGCAACTGGTTTTCCATTTTTGTCAATAACTGTACCAGACAGGAAGATGTCTGAAGCTGCCGGAGTGGCTGTGTCTTCCGCAAACAACGGTGACGCCAGCGTAATAAGTGCCAACGCGACAATAAGTACAGCAATGAACCTACTCATACGCACTCTCCTTCTTGTAAACGAGAAGTGGGTTAGTTCTCATCGTAATGCTCGAACAGACGCGTGCGACTCAGCAATTCTTATTTAACAAGTTTACACTTGCTCGCCAAGTTTCAATATTCCTTCTAGGCATATAGAATTATTACAAAGTAATTTATGTAATTGCTTGTTATATATATCCATCAAAAGTTGTATATTCTCAGTCTTTGCAGATATATTTAACTATGCCTGCTTTGATGCGAGGATTGCGGCCCCAAGTGCGCCTGTCATCTGCGGGTTGGGGGCGACGGTTACGCTTTGGCCGATGAGTCTTTCCAATGCCTGGCTCATTCCCGGAACTAATGCCACGCCACCGGTGAAAACCACGGGGGGTGTGATGCTTCTTCCAGCCATGCTGGCAACGCGGGTGACTATAGCGTTCTGAACGCCTGCGACGATGTCCTCAGGCGCAGCACCAGCGGAGAGAAGCCCGATGATCTCTGTTTCAGCGAAGACAATACACATGCTGCTGATAACCGCTGGATTGCTGCTTCTAGCCGACATTTGGCCCAGGTCCTCGAGCCCCACCCCAAGGCGCTCGGAAACGACCTCAAGGAACCGGCCGGTGCCGGCTGCACACCGATCGTTCATCGCGAAATCATGGACGGCTCCAGTAGGGTCTAGGTGGAGGAATTTACTGTCCTGGCCACCTATCTCAACAACTGTCCGTGCGTCTGGAACCACGTGATGGACACCGCAAGCGTGGCAGGTGATTTCAGTTATGGTCGTGTCAGCGATACTGATACGATTTCGTGCGTAGCCGGTTGCGACAACATAACCAATGTCATCTCTGTTAAGGGCACACTCATTAAGAAGACAATCCAGAAGATGCGAGGTCAGCTCATCACTGTTAACACCTTGCTTCACTAACCCTGTGGCCAATATGCTCCGAGTGTCCGAGTCCATCAACACGATCTTAATGGCTCTGGACCCTGCGTCTACTCCAACTGCGATCATCTTCTCCTCCGTCCGATTGCAATTTCTATAAGTGCACTCAAGCGTGTAACGAGTAGGACATGGATCAACCGTAAAGAAAAGCCGTCGCAATTCGGCAATAATGCTTCTTCATTTCCGGCACGGCTGTCCAGTGCGATAGCTACTGCGAAGCGTTTCAAAGAGTGCTTCTACTCTAACGGCTATTCGCGCGGAGTCTGATGGTGAGTAGTCTGTCTCGATGCGCAGATAAGGAACATGCAATTCCTGCTCCGCGAGCCGCCGAACCTGGTAAGATTCAATATCATAGGTGACGCATGCCTGCCATACGAGGTCGATGACACACTCTGCTCGATACTCGGCGGTTAGTGCGCGGAGGTAATCAATACGGCGGGTGTTGCGGGTCATCACAGCACAGTGGATGTGAAAATACTTCTTTGCGAGAGCGCGAATAGGATCGGCGGCATTGAGATCCACATCCTCCAAAATGGGCTTTAGGCCCGTGCAGTTCTCCATGCACACTATAAGACCGCCGCTTTCTTCAATGATGTCGACTACCCGTTCCGCGCCGTGGACCACCGGAACACCCGTCAGCAGGACTCGAACACGGGAAGACATGTCGCCATTGCGCGAATGACTACGAAGAATCTCCGCTGCTTCTTCGTATTTCTCCAAGTCTGTGGGGATGCCGGAGATGATGCTTTTGAAGTTAAGAAGCTGGCGTCCGGTCAAGGGCGGCGCATCTGCTTTCATCAACCCGGCAAGCCCACGGCGAAGATTCCTTTCTCGGTTCATTATTCGGCTTGCTTCACGAATTTTCTCAGGAGTGATCTGCACATCGAAACGAGTCTCCAATTCAGCCTTGAGCTTATGTATCTCAGTTACCCAATGCTCGAAAGCTTCGCTATCGTCTTGCTTCTGCGGCAATTCCATCAGATGAACGGCTTTGGTCTCAGCCATCAGCTCGAACATCTTTTTCTTGCCGTCGCATGTGGTCTCTGCGACAACGAGATCAGCCATTTCGAGGAACGGATTTGTTTTGGTGATGTGGTAACCGAATGTAGATTTGATGAGTGGGCATAGATTGGCAGGCAGGTAATCTTCAGCCGCAGGAATAGTCTTTGCAGATCCGCCGCACAAGCAAACGGGGACACCTCCCGCAGCCATTATAAGCTCTCGGGGGGCATACTCACACATAATGCCTACAATCGGTCTGCTGTTTGACTTCGCATCGATAGCGTAGTCGTAGCAATTATCGATCATGTTCTCAAACCACAATGTCGGGCTATCGTTCTGCTCTGTGGTGACTGCACTGGAGCAGCAGTCAACGCTGGGAGGAGAACACGGATCGCAATTTTTGGCCTTAACCTGCTTGTCACCGCTGCATTTGCTCATCTTTTCCTCTTTTTCTTATATCTTTCGGGTAACGAAAAGTCCCTGAATGATCTTTCCTGCGTGGGCGAGTTACTGGGCGAACACCATCTCGCCTGCCAGATATTGGAATAAATCGGAGTTATAGCCGATGATTCTCAGGGCATCTGAAGCGAACCTATACCAGCTTTCTCAATAAGGTCCATTGATGACTTGAAACCACCGATGTGCACCTGTCGGCCCATAATTAGCTCCCACAGATCACCTTCCGGGCCGCTGTAGACAGCCTGAACATCATTCAAACCGATCCCGCTAATGCTCATCATAAAGTTTGTCTCCCCTACAGCAAGATTCTGATGACTAAGATTTGAGCACACGTTTATCTCCAAGTCTCCGGGTAACTTGTGTATTATCGAGATATTCGAGTATCGCAACTGCATATTTGCGAGTAACGCCCAGCTTGTCACGCAATTCGGGAGCGGTGATGCTGCCATTCTCTCGGATATAGCCTGTTACGAACTCCCGCGCAGACTGAAGATGCTTTTTGTGATAAGTAACTCTATCCCCCAACCTGACAAGCAGCCCCTGGTCAGCTAAGGCAGTCATGATGTTTTCAAATACATTGAGCTTGATCTTCAATTCGCCTTGCAGTTCATCTTCCGGTTTTGTTGAGTAGCACTCGTTCTCGAAAATCTTCTCTATCTTTTCAGCAAGGTCATGCTCACCTGGCTGCCACTGTGGCTGCCTATCTTTTTTCCCGATCTTTACACCCATCGCACGCAGAACATCCTGCTCACTGAGATTGCTAATAATAGCGATATAGACCTGCTTATCAGCCAATTTACAGAATCGAGATTGGAGTTCGGACGATGGCATGAACACCCGATAAGGGTTATTTGTGTAATAGTTTTCGAGAATGGCGAGCAGCTTATCGACTAGTGCAGAATATGTTTCGGCAGAGATAAACTTGCCGCGTCTGATGTCGACGACATCTTCTGCAGCTTTGGGAGTAATTTTGAAAAGTTTCTCTTCATCCAGCAATTGTTGCACAACTTCAACGACCTCATCCTCACTTTCACCTATCGAACCGGCAACCTCTGCAACACTTAATGGGACAACGCCTGATTTTACAAAGGCCTGCTCTACAACATCATTAATCCCGCCTTTTAGCTTCCGCAGCGCGTCTACTGCGAATGTGTCGAAACGTTTGTGCGACTTGGGCTGCGCGTCCAGGATAACGCCACCTCCGATTGTCATCAGAGATGAGAACGTACGAATAACATAGCGATCCTTTGGCAGCGCAACAGTGGGCGATTCCAGCACGAATTGAACGACTGCCGTCTGACCAGGCGACAACCTATCACTATCAAGCAGGATGAGCCGCCCTATCACCTCATCTGCGGCGATGTGAAGACGGATTCTCGTTCTATTCTTCAGGTCTTCGCTGCAACTGAGCAGGAGATGAAATTGTGCATCCAACCGGGTGGTCGGAGATACGGAGCCCGGCATTACTGCAGTCTGGCCTCGTCGAAGCTGTTCTTTCTTTATATCTTGCAAATTAATGGCGGTGCGAATGCCGATGTGCGATTCCTGAATGCTTTTTGCATGAACCTGAATCCCACGGACACGGGTTGTGAGCCCATCAGGCAATATCTCGATCTTGTCTCCAACATTTACCTGCCCGGATAATATGGTGCCGGCAATTACGGTTCCGAACCCCTGCATGGTAAATGCTCTGTCTATGGGCATTCTGAAAATGCCGGTGTCTCGGCGTTTGCGTATCTTGCTAGCCGCTTTTACAAGCGCGGCTTTTATCTCTTCTACACCTTCGCCTGTGACGGATGAGACAGGTATAATCGGCGCGCTTTCCAGGAATGTCCCGGCAACTAGATTTCTGATGTCATTGATGACGGCGCTGATGTGATCTTTGTCTACTAAATCAGATTTTGTCAGCGCGATGACCCCATTCTCGATAGCGAGGAGCTGGAGGATATCGAAATGCTCTCGGGTCTGCACGTTGATTCCATCGTCGGCTGCAATGACGAACAACACGGCATCTATGTTGCTTGCTCCGGCAACCATTGTCTTGATGAGCTTTTCGTGGCCAGGCACATCTATAAAGATGATCTCCTTATCAAGGACAGGTGCGTCGAGAAATGCGAAGCCGAGTTCGATGGTAATTCCACGGCGCTTTTCTTCGGCGAGGGTATCTACATCAATACCAGTAAGAGCCTTAATCAAGGCAGTCTTGCCATGATCTATGTGGCCTGCGGTGCCTATTATTGCGTGGCTGTTTTCTACACGCATTCTATCAGGCTTTCTCCGTAATAGAACGATAGAACATCATCACAGGTGCGCCGCCAAAGGATATCGCCATCCAGATAGCCTCACTTATCTCATCTTCGCTGACACCCATAGATTTCGCTTCATTGATGTGGATTTTGACACATGGCTCGCATTTCGACAGCACGGATAAAGCGATTGCAAGAAGTTCCTTATTCCGGGAGGTGATAGCACCTTCAGCATAGACCGAGTTCATAAATGCGCCCATCATCTTCTGTGTGTCCTGACTCGTGGCAGTCGCAAGGCCGGGCAGGTGACCATTGCCATCAGTCTCCGCGTTTGAGCAGCAGCATCCATCAGTCTTGATTTTGTCCATAGTGTTTTCCTCCCTTAACCCCGTGTCTTGCAAATTCTGTTCTCGGAATGAGCCGAAGGCTGTTGTCTTGAGCAATACGCGCGCCTCTGATTCAGGCAGTAATCTTCCGATAACGCATGCGTGCCTGTTTCCACGATCGAGCAGACTATTAAGTAACGCCTCGACTTTATCCTCTGGCACTGCGATTAATAGACCACCAGAAGTCTGAGGATCATAGAGTACGCATGCCATCTCTTCTGTGATATCAGCATCGGCAACTACCAATTTGGACGAATGCTCCTTATTGCGCTCAACTCCTCCTGAAATAACTCCGCGCGATACGTAGTCCATCACTTCATCGAATACAGGAACCTGATCGAAGTAAATCTCCGCCGTTACTCCGCTTTGGGTCGCCATCTCGCCCAGGTGCCCGAGCAGGCCGAAACCAGTCACATCAGTCGCCGCCTCCACCCCGACTTTCAGCATCACTTCTGCGGCTGCTTTATTGAGCTCGGTCATGGAACTGGCGGCCGCATCCAACACCGATGGTGAAGCCATGCCCATTTGTCCGGCGAAGCTGATGATGCCGACACCAAGCGGCTTGGTCAGCACCAGCAGGTCGCCAGGGCGCGCCTTGGCATTGGTTATTATTCTCGACGGGTTTACAACGCCAGTGACAGCATAGCCGAACTTGGGCTCTTTGTCGTTGATGCTGTGGCCGCCTACTATTGCCACCCCGGCTTCTGTCATCTTGTCCATCCCGCCGCGGAGCATCTGGGTCATAACACGGTGGCTCAGAGTCTCAATCGGAAACCCGATCACCGACAGCGCCGTTAAGGGTTCGCCACCCATCGCGTATACATCACTCAGAGAATTAGCCGCTGCAATTTGACCAAATGTGTAAGGGTCGTCAACGCTGGGAGTAAAGACATCCACGGTCTGAACAAGGGCCATCTCATCGCTTAACTTATAAACACCGGCATCATCACATGTGTTTGTCCCGACCAGCACATTGGGATTCGATATTTCAGGAAGACCAGTGAGAACCTTCTTCAGATCGTTTTGGTTTATCTTAGAGGCGCAGCCAGCTTTTTCGACCAATGTGGTCAGAGCCACATCCTCGACTGCCTGTTCAAGGCGCTCCCCAGCACATGGGCAGACGTCTTTTGTCTTGAATACGATGCACGGGCACCCTTGCTTGGGGTTGCAAATGCAATGGCCGAGCTTGACTGAGCGCTGCATTATCCTTTTTCTTTTTTCGAGGTCGATCACGTATAGATACCTTTCAAATTCTTGGGGCTGCAGGTAGCTAAATGCCGAAATTATGATCCAGACGCAGGAACCAACTTGAATTTCACTTGCTTAGCTAACTTGCCCTGCAGATAGAGCGACAGGGTGTTATCCCCTGGCTTGAGCTTGCCGGAAGAAAACAACTCCGACATTACATATTGTATAAGTGGATATTCATCTTCGGACACTATATTTGACTTCTCCTTTCTGCCACCGACCCATTTTCTATTGGAAGCACCCGAGACTTCCCACTTTACCTCCAGTGGATAATTCAATGTATCAACAAAGACCGAGCCCGCGATACCATGCTCTCCATCTGTGATTAATGGTACTTCAGTGCCATTGGTAATCGGTGCAGTATTATCTCCTAAAAGGTAGAATACTTGAAACTGAAAGAATCCAATACCTTTGAATTCGTCGTTATTTTTAGCTCCGTATGCCGAGAGTCGAGCAGCAAAGTCCTCACATGTAACCTTCGAGATAGCATCAAGGATCATTTGACCTCCATCGGCTCTCACCTTGCGTATCTCTCTAAATATCTTTGGAAGTACATCTGGGCCGTGTCGCTTTACCAGTTCTCGTATTTCGTATGCCGCGAAAGTATAGTGAGGGTCAATTAGTTCACTTCTCATCTTATTTGGAAGCTCGTTTTCCCACTCCACAGCCCTCCAACCCACGAGATCCACTTGCTCGCGCAGTGAGGCAAACTCATTTATGCGTAATACCTGGTCTTCCATATATTTTTTCATGACCGACTTGCCCACGAACCTACCCAGGCACAGTTCACCGACATAATCGGCCATACCATCACAGATCCACCGGCGGAAGCAGCATCCCTTGAGAGGCGTGCTCGTAATGATCATTATTTCAGTTATCTCATGGAAGAAAGCGTGTCTGGTCGAGTTCAGATCAACTTTTTTCTGTTGGGCATTAAGGTATTCGAGAGCTTGATCCAACTGTGGCTTTGCAAAACTCACGTCGATTGGGATAGACAACGGAGCCGGGGCAAACACAATCCCATTAAACATCTTCGCATGAAAGAGAGTGTCGAACTGATCACTTTCGGGGTTGTATATGACGCACGGAACCCCATCCCCTACCTTAACAGCATCCCTTAGCATCTGTGTATGCCAGAGTCTTATATGCCTGGGACCGGGAAACGCGGTCATCACCTGCCCGATACTATTAAAGTAATTAATTGACTCTTTGTTCGGTTTCGCAAGGTCCAACTGAGCTGCGACGAACCGGAGTATCTCATTCTTCCTCATCATTAGCTTGTTGATCTCACGCTCGCGTTGGGCTTGAGGGCCATCCTGTGCAAGTTTTATGGCTTCAGGCATGAGCTGTCGGGCGAGTGGTCCTAATCCATCTTGGAACTCAATAACAACGCCGGAACTCTGGACCTTGTGCCAACCACCCTGCTCATCTTCAATGGCGGCAATGCTGGGAACGGCCCCAATGAAGAATAATAAAGCGATGGAGCAAAGCACATGGTGTATTTTCATATTCGATTCTCCTTATACCAGCAATCAATCGAGCGTGACAGTTACCAGAATCTCCCGAAGAGCCCTTTCCACCAACTCGTCTTCGTTCGGCTGAATAGTACGGAAATCGAACAGAACTGCCTCTTGGTGAATTCGGGCGAATATAGGTGGGCTGCTACGGCGCAATTTCCTTGCCAGTGCGTCTGCGGACATCGATATAGGTCTTACACCCAATAACCTGGTAGGCATCATCTCTGCCGGCACTGAGCCACTGCCGACCTGAGAACTGCCGTCGATAACTGATATTTCGGCGTGGTCGGAAATGGAATCGAGTAGATGATTTGCTACGGCTTGCGCTCGTGTCTGGATCTCGTCTACAGTTAGAGAAAGCATCCTGTATGTTGGATGTGTTTGTTTGAGCTTGCCGGGTTCAAGGAATAGGCGTAACGTAGCCTCAAGGGCTGCAACTTCCATTTTGCCTATACGTAGGGCTCTAGCCAGTGGATTTTTCTTTATGTGGCGTATGACATTGGCCTTACCCACCATTATGCCTGCTTGTGGACCACCGATGAGCTTGTCACCACTGAAGCAGGCGACATCGACTCCTTCTTTGATGCTGTCACGGACCATTGGCTCGCTTTCAAGGCCGAATTCTCTGAGATCGAATAGCGCGCCGCTCCCTAAATCATCAATTATGGGCAACCCATGCTCCCTTGCCAGTTTTGCCATGTCTTCAATCGAGGGTTCTTCAAAGAAGCCGACTATACGGTAATTGCTCATGTGCACACGGAGGATCGCACCGGTGTTCTCGTTGATGGCTGCTGCGTAGTCTCTGAGGTGGGTCTTGTTGGTGGTGCCGACTTCCCGCATAATGGCTCCACTGGACTCCATCACATCCGGCATTCGGAATGATCCGCCGATCTCGACAAGCTGGCCACGTGAGATGATGACTTCTTTACCTTTTGCGAGGGTGTTTAGAACAAGCATAGTCGCAGCGGCGTTGTTGTTTGCGGCAGTGGCTGCTTCGGCTCCGGTGATTTCACAAAGCAAGTCGCTGAAGTGAACATCACGGGAGCAGCGCTGCCCTTTTTCGATGTCTGTGGCGAGCGTGCAATAACCCTTTATGACATCGTTTACAGCCTCAATGGCCTTTTCGGACATTACTGCACGGCCAAGCCCCGTATGCAAAATAATCCCGGCAGCATTGATCGCCCAACGCAGTGAAGGAGAGAATTTTGCTTCCACACAAGACACCACCCGAGAGCTGATGCTCTTGAGCGAAACTATTTCCTCGGCTTTATCTAGTTGGCCAGACTTGATTATCTCTGATCTTGTCGAATCAATCACAGATCGGGCAGCATGGACCACTAAATCACGGTCGTGCTCTTCCGCTAGCTGCGCGACTTCCGGGGTGTTCATCAATTCCTCTACCGACGGAAGCATTCTAAGTATGTTAGATTCCAATGTCATTCCTACTTGGTTCCCATTTCGATGTGTTTGTTGATTGTGCACTCATTGCAGCGAATGCACTCGGCTGTGTTCATCTGAGCAATTGGATCTATATCTACCGGGCATAGCTTGCTGCATACGCCGCAGTTGTTGCACTTCTCGTGCGCCAGATTGAAGCGGAACAGCGAGAACCTGTTGAAAAGCCCGAAAATCGCGCCCAACGGGCAGAAAATACGGCAGAATCCTCGTGACACAAGCACAGAGAATATAAGTGTTGCCAGGAGAATAGACATTCTGATAAAGAACCTTGCAGTAAACCCGTTGAAGATTCCAGGAGTTGCATGCCAGTGTGCCACAGATGCCCACGGAATAGTCGATTCGAGAACACCTGAGGGACAGCCGTCACAGAATGTGTAAGGTGCATTAGGCCAGAAAAACGGCACTGCAAGCACAAAGACTACCAGCACCACGTATTTTGTATAAGTAAGTCTAGATGGAATTGAAAACTTGGGCGTCGGGATCTTGTGGAGTATGTCTTGAAGCAGGCCGAAGGGACACAACCAACCGCATACAAGCCTTCCGCCAAACGTTCCTACCAGTCCCAATATCCCTAGTGTGATGAATGGGAATATCTGAAGCCGTGAGAAGTTGACAAGCACACCCAACGGGCACGCCATTGTGGCCCAGGGGCAGGAGTGGCAATAAAACACAGGAGAACAGGCTACGCGACATCCAGTAAGCTGCAGATTCGCGAACCAGATATTGAGAAACTGGAGGTTCAGCAATATCAAAGCAGACGACTGAGTAAGCCTGCGCCATATTCGGATTTTCTTTGCTCGTGTGATTATGGACCCCATAACCAACTTTCCTCAGGCTAAATTCAAGTGGGGCACGCTTTGCCATTTCCAGGTTTCTTTTTTGGTTTCTTTGGTGACGGCTTCTTAGGCGATGGCTTTTTGGGCTTGGCTTTCTTTGCTGCCAAATCCTGCACCGAATCCTGTTGAAAAGCTGATATCAGGCTCATATGTTCTAAAGGAGTAGCTGAAGCAACAACGAATATCGGCTGCGCCGGAAGCATGGTCTCTTCGGCATAAGGGTTCGTCAATTCACCATCAGAACTACGCTCTATACTGTGAGTCAAGCTGAGATCAGTTATGGTTAGTTCGCTTGTCGGAACACCATCAACCGGGTAGCGAACAGAATGCGCAGAATAGCAGATCATCCCAGCAGACAGAGTCACCAGCACAACGATGCCCAGCAATCTTAACGTGTGTCGAATGTTTTTCTTCCGCACTGCTAAAAACTCCCCTGGATATTCGATATACTCGACATGTCTTAATGAAATGCCATTTTCAATAATATAACTTTATGCCGCCTTGCAATAGTTGTCAAGCATAGTTTTTCTAGGATTCTACCCAGATCGAGTTGTTGACTTTGCGAAATAAGCCGTATAGAATGAGTAAGAAGGCTAAATATGGGGGTGGTTCGGGTCTGGTGGCTCGCCTGGTCTTCAAAACCTGTGTGACGTCTGAATAAGGCGCCGGGTGGGTTCGATTCCCACACATCCCCGCCAACAATGCATTTGACTATACAATCGTATCTCTCTAATTACTACTGATTCACTTTCACCCACAGTAACAAATCCATCTACCTCTCGATATCTTACACAATGTTAACCATAAACATATCAATGGGTAATTGTGAATCAAGTTCTCTGCAGCACTGCGGTTTTATGTACCTCCCGAGAGTGGTGAAAGTGATGGTTTCTCTGACCTTGTCAGATCGGCTCAAGTATCTGGTGTTGATATTCACATCCCTGTCCGGCATAACGGCTTTAGTAGGCCTTGTCGGTTTACATATAAACGTGTGGGGATTCGCCACGCTGGGTATGGGCTTTGTTCCAATTGCTCCGAGTGCTGTTTACTCATTCATTCTGCTGGCTTTATCAGTATTCATCTATACTCTCCGGCCAAATAATCTATATGCACGTTGGTTTGCAGGTGTGGTTACCACACTCGTGTTCATCGCTGATGCATTCTTGCTACTTCAGCATATTTTCGGATTTGATCTACACCTCGAGTATATACTGATCCCAGCCGGTCAGCGTGCACGCTATGTAGATTTACGTATGGCACCAATATCAGCGTTCACGTTTGTGTTGAACGAGATAGCCATTCTAATGCTTGTGATTCAACGTGAAAGTCTGTTGGTCAGAAATATCGCAGCATCTCTGATACTTGTAACTATTACTATTGCTGTGGTGGTGATAATTGGTTATGGTTACGGAAGTCCGTTGCTCTACGGAGTGAACCCAATGCTGCCGATGGCTTTGCTGGCGGCAATAGCATTCCTTTTTCTTGGAATTGGATTGCTAGCTTCTGTTGGCACCGACAACTGGGTGGTCCAACAGTTCGTAGGCAAGTCAGTGCGTGCGCTCCTGCTGAGGACGTTCCTGCCTCTTACTCTTGCGATACTGATTGCACAGGGATGGATGGGCTTCTACTTTGTCTCCCATTTCCGTACTAATCCGGCTCTTGCAACAGCTCTCTTTGCTGTATTTACACTTTTTCTAGTTGGAGTTATCGTCGCTTCACTTGCAAGCCGCATCGGTGGCCAAATTGATCAAAAGGAGGCTGAACGCAGGGAAGCAGAATCAGTAATGCGGGAAAGTGAGGAAAAATTCAGGACTCTGTTTGAATCGGCTGATGATGCCATCCTGCTGATGGATTATGACTGCTTCCTGGACTGCAACGGTAGCGCGTTGACGATATTTGGCTGTTCGGAAAAAGATCAGATCATTGGGCAGACAATTCACGCATTTAATCCGCCACAGCAGCCGGATGGACGTGAATCGAAAGAAGAGACACTCTGCTTAATAGACGCTGCCTTGTCAGGAACCCCTCAGACGTTTGAGTGGCAGCATATACGTTGTGATGATACACCATTTGATGCCGAGAACAGTCTTCATTCAATTGAACTGCATGGAAAAACTATGCTTCAGGTCATCATACGTGATATTACAGAACGCAAACGTGCTGAAGAAGAAAAACGGGCATTCTATCGCGAGACAATCCTTAATGCCACTGATGGTAAACTTCGGATAAGTGATGAAATCGACGTTGAACCCTATATCGATGCAGCCCAAATCAAGACAGTCCTTAACTCACCTTCTGAGGTGGGGCTCATACGACAAACGACGGTGCGTTTCCTTGAAGAGCATGGGTTTTCTGGGGATTGGCTCAATGATTTCATTATTGCAGTCAGCGAGGCTATGGCGAATGTCGTTAAGCACGCCGGATACGGGCATGTATATGTAGGTGCGGATGACCGGTCAGTCTGGGTGGCAGTCTCTGATAATGGGCCAGGTATCGAGTCGCTAATTCTTCCTAGAGCAGTCCTCCTCCGTGGCTTCTCCACAAAACCCTCTATGGGCCTTGGATATTCGATTATGCTACAAATGGCAAGTCGAATACTCCTGAAGACAGACAAGAATGGCACTGATGTTGTGCTGGTGAAATACATTAAAGAAGAAAATGTAATTACACTCGATAATATCCCTGATACATGGGACGGCATAGCTTCTGAATAGCATCTTATCTGCTTTCTGAAACTGGCACTCACTCAGAATTCCAGAGGATAAACGCTTAAAAATGTAGAAGAACTGTGTTGGCATGAAACACACAAACTGAAATATTTGCAATACCCGACTAGCAACATTGTAATGCAATATTGAAAGGAACAGATATTGTCGACAGAAGTTTTACAAAAGAAAAGTGCAGAGCATTCACCCGGCAGTGTTGGGGAATTACTGATCATAGCACTACCAATGATGGCATCAAGTGCATGTGATACAGTAATGACTTTTACCGATAGGTTGTTCCTTTCAAAGCTAGGCACAGCGCAGATGAACGCTGCCCTCTGCGGTGGGTTAATGAGCTTTTTAATGAATACCTTTTTCCTGGGGCTGATAGGATATGGCACCGCTTTGGTTGCACAGTTTCTCGGTTCCGGGCAGAAGCGCAATTGCCCTGTGGTTATAACACAGACAGCAATAATTGCTGTGCTGGCTTATCCAATAATACTGTTATTCGCTCCATTGGTAAGATCAGCATTTCGCGCTTCAGGGATTGCGCCCGAACAGCTTGTCCCGCAGACGATATTTTTCAATATTTTGATATATGCATCCATTGTTGGTTTACTGCGTTCTGTATTCAGTTGTTTCTTTTCCGGTATCGGCAGAACTAGAATAGTTATGGTCGCATCCCTGGTCGCAATGGTAGTAAATATCGGGGTAAATTATGTGCTTGTCCTGGGTCATTTCGGCGTTCACTCCATGGGCATCCGAGGATCGGCATATGGGACGATCACTGGAGGAGTGTGCGGACTACTGATATTGGCTGCAGCTTACTTTTTCGGAAAAACTCACAGGGAATACGATGTCAGGGATTCATTTAGGTTTGACTTCGATGTCATGCGAAAGCTGTTGAGGTTCGGGTATCCGGCAGGGCTGGAATTCTTCCTGAACCTTGGTGCATTTACTGTGATGGTCACCCTCTTCGACACACAGGGGCAGATAGTCGCAACCGCCGCCACAGTGACATTCAACTGGGACATGGTGGCTTTCATTCCATTGATTGGAATAGAGATCGCGGTAACAAGCCTGGTAGGCCGGTATATGGGGGCAAGACAACCGGATAAGGCGCATAACGCAGCGATGTCGGGGATAAAGATCGGTTCAGTATTCTCTATCATTATGTTTGCTTTGTTTGTGCTTGTTCCTTATTCGCTGATCAATATATTCCGGCCTGAAGTCAATGATGCTGTCTTTACAAAAGCATTACCATTGACACTTTTCATGGTGCGCCTGATAGCGGTTTATGTGTTCTCTGAGGCGATGATGGTTGCATTTACTGGAGCACTTCGCGGTGCTGGAGATACATTCTGGGCGATGAGTGTATCTGTGTGTCTTCATTGGTTGATGGTTGCTATATTGTTTGTTCTATTCAAAGTGATACACACTTCTGCGGAAGTAGCCTGGGTAACAATGATATCGTGGATTCTGCTGTTCAGTTTTGTATTTTATCTTCGCTATCGCAGTGGTAAGTGGCGAGAGATAAAAGTAATACACGATCCTGGGACGGATATGATGCCTGCCCACGAAGCATTCCATGAGCAAGCAGATATATAGTTAACTGATGCTTCTGAGCACAAGTTTGTTGTTTTCCTCTTCAAAACCACAAGAGCGTAAAACAGCATCTATTGGACTGTTTATTATAGGCTGAGTATCGAATGATGCTATTTCTACTTTACGGTATGGTCGAATAGGCCATGGGCTGTTTATAAGCTGGGTGAGAGCAGATACGAATTTAGGCATGTCGTCTTTATTGGTATCTTCTCTCATCCTCAGTGTGCCGGAACCGAGTTCAAGCGTGAGCACGGGCTGACCACCGAAGAGAACCGCATAATTTGAAGTCAATCTGTTCATTCGGAAAGAGCTGACGTCAAATGGCCCTGCTGCCGAGTATAAATACGCAGGATCACAGGAATTAACAAGTATCGGGTAATCATCAGCACTGGAACTGATAAACCCCACCCTTGACCTGCCAAGCAACACATCCACAGCTTCAGGCAACCCGAACTGCGCACCGCCAAGCCCATCTACAAAATATCCACGCTCGATCTCGCCTGATAGCTCCATTCGCTTATATATCTCATAAAGGTCGTTCCACACAATATCAATCTCGCCTGTCCTATACACAAGCTCTTTCGCAACAATACCGTATCGCTCTAACAGAATCCTTGCGTAGATTTCAAGCGAATCCTGTTCATTGACGTTGTAATTACATAATGACGAAAGAAGCACCCACCTCCCCGGATTTGCACTGGGTGGATTTGTAAATGTCCTGGCTATGCGAGACCTTGCACGATAGAACTGCCGTTTGTCGACCACTTTTGTAGAAAATTGATCGTGTCTTTGAGGCGATATAACAGGCGGTTTGCCGGATCTGAGAGTTTTGAAATAGTCGTGCGTAACATCTCCCGACCAGATCATCTCCCACAAAACACCCTGCACAATACGCGAATCGAGCCCTGTATCGAGGACAAGATCAATGGCAAAAGATGCTCCGCGGTTCTTTAGTGCCTGGTAGATGGCGTTTCTCTGTTCGGAAGCACTATCATTAGATTTATCTTTGAATATAATCGAGTAGAGTTCCTGAAGACCTTCTCTCGCAAGAAATGCGACGCTGCCTGGTTTCTTTGTATTTGCCGATTCACCGACCCAAATGAATTCAGCCGAATTGCACAAATTATCTATATGTTCAGCTCTGAAATCCCCCACTCTTCTTGCAAGAATATCCGGCTCCCACACACTATAAGGTATTCTAGTCGCCTCTAGCTGCCGGAGTGCTGTGCGAACGCCATCCTGGCCATGGAGTTTGCTATCGGGGTGCAAATGCTGCCATTTGAGTAAAAAAGCCTGATATTGCTCAGGGGAGGCTGGTTTTGCTTCCAGCTTTTGCATTGCAAGGGTGCGCCTGTAGATTATTTCGAGGTTGTCGGGATTTACCCAGCGCGGTTCTTGCGTATCAGGTGCAGGCGGGATTTCTATAAGGCCGCCTTGTTGAGCAATTCCTTTTACAATATTCGCTACAAACTCTATAGGCAAGCCATAGGTTGGGGAAATATCGGATGAAATCACAACTCCCCTGTTCGATATATGCCTTTCGATGATACCGGCAAGAGCTAGATATCGCTGATCATCATTTGATGTAGCTTGTAGATATTCGTCCAGATAATCGCATGCTACTAACTTATCAGGGTGCTTTGCATTGGAAAAAGTTACTCGTACGAGCCTGCCTTCCTCGATCAATGCATCCAGCATCTCTGGTTCGGTGCATCTGGAATTGGCATCCTCTTCGGGAATATCTCCCAACTGCCTTACGAGTTCGTATAACTCTTCCGCTGTTCGAGCACGGCTGCGTTCTCCCCTGCATTGAAGCTGATTATCCAGATCAGATATTGCCCGCTCATCAAGCATTCGATTGACTTTACCGTCAACCAACTCATCGACTAGCCTGCGTTCAGATGGAGCATTTCTCTTTTTGCTTAAGGTCTTTGGAGTATCCCACTCGTATTGATATATCATCTGGAAATCGAAGAGCATTGTTGACGTGAAAGGAGATGGTAACTGCCGTTCGACTATACTCAACTCGATCTCGCCAGATTGCACTTGCCGGAGTATTTCTTGAAGCTCGCTTATTTCCAGATAATCCTGTAAGCATTCCCTCAGCGTTTCCACGACTATCGGAAAACCATCAAATGACTTGGCTATGTGCAACAAGTCCTTCGATTTGAGACGCTGGAGCCAGAGTGGAGTTCGCTTGCCGACACCAGGCCCCGGCAATAACAACGCCCGTGCAGCGTTTTGCCTGAATCGCAGGCCGAAAAGAGCTGTGTCTGGTAAATCTTCAGCTATTAACTCATACGCAAGTTCCGGCGTGAGTTTTTTGAATAACCCAAATGGAGGTTGAGCATCACCCTCAGGCAATTTGAAAAGAATCCCATTATCGCCGCTGACTGTCTCTGGAATTACACCTAGTTCTTTTTTCATAAGTGCGGAGAATGCGATTCGTAGAGCGTGATGGATTCTCCCTCCGAAAACACTTAAGAGCGCGAGTCGCGTACTGCCGAGTTCGTCAATAAAACTTTCCAGCACAATTCGTTTATCGGTCGGGAGCCCTGAGTCGTCTGTGAGCCCGGTTTGCACTTTTACAAAGTCGCAAAGATTGGCTGCTGACCTCATATCCACTGGCAAGTTTTCAAGCACCCATTCCCGAGCGTCTTCACCCATCTCTGCGATCTTCCGCAGCATCTCGCCCATTCTTCTGCCTGAGCGAGCCGACCTGGGGACACTTTCACCCCGCCAAAACGGCATCCGCGCTTGAATTGGTGAGCTATGCGAGACAATTACTTTGTCGGCATCAATTTTTTGAATCTTCCAATTGTTCGTGCCAAGTGAAAACGTGTCACCCTCACGAGATTCGTAAACAAACTCCTCGTCAAGCTCTCCGATTTTCACATGTGCATCTGCAAGATAAACACCATACTCACCTGTGTCAGGAATCGCGCCACCGTTTGCTATCACCAGCCGCTGCGAGCCAGGCAGAGGTGATATACGACCTGTAACCCGATCGAGAGACACTCTTGCTCTGAGATCTTTGAATGCTTTGGACGGATACCTGCCCGTCACAAGCTGAAGCGTCAGATTAAACGCCTCCTCCGAAAGCTCTCGGAAAGTATATGTGCGTTTAATGGTGCGATAGACATCCTCCCAATTAGTATCCTCAATTGCAGCCATCGCAACGATCTGCTGGGCAAGAATATCGAGGCAATTCTTAGGCACACTAATCGGCTCAACATCTCCTTCAAGCATACCCTCAGCAATACTTACAGCCTCAACCAGATCGGGATTAGTCTTCGCGATCACCCGGCCTTTGCTTACCGCTGTGTGAACATGTCCTGCACGTCCAACTCTCTGTAGACCACGCGAGACCTCCTTTGGAGATTCAACCTGGCACACAAGTTCGACCGCGCCCATATCGATTCCAAGCTCGAGTGTTCCGGTCGCCACAACTCCCTTTAGTGTGCCATCCTTAAGCGCAGTCTCCGTAATTCGTCGGATGCTGGCAGATACGCTTCCGTGATGAGGTTTTACAATCTCCTCACCTGCCAGATCATTTACTCCAAGAGTGATTTTTTCGACAATCCGCCGCGTGTTTGCGAATATAATAGTCGACTTGTGCGAGTGAACAAGATCCAGCAGCCTGCGATATATCGAGGGCCATACGGAGCCGTCTTCAGGATGTCGCAGATCTTCGCATGTGCAAACGACTTTCAGATCCACCTGTCTGCGTATACCTGTATCGACAATTTCGACGTGACGCGGCTCACCATTATTATCAAACCCTCCTAGAAAACGAGCTACTTCTGAAAGCGGTTTTTGCGTCGCTGAAAGCCCGATTCTGACAGGCGAGTTCATGCATACATTCTCAAGCCTTTCCAAAAGAACCGATAGAAAGACACCCCGCTTGTTCGGACAGAGGGCATGGATTTCGTCCACAATCACATATCGCACCGTCTCAAGGATCTTTCGCGCGGATGATGTGAGCATAATGTGAAGTGATTCTGGGGTTGTAATCAGGATATGCGGAGGCTTTTTGAGCATTTTTCTGCGCTCATTTGCAGGGGTGTCGCCGGTACGAACGGCAGTCGTGATTTCAGGTATCTGGTAATCGATAGCTTTTGCCGTTTTGTTAATCTCGAGAAGCGGGGACGCGAGGTTACGCTCGATGTCATAGTTAAGAGCCTTTAGAGGTGAAATATAGAGAATCTCTACCCCACCCTCAGTGTTTTGACCGGATACGAGATCAAGAATGACTCTATTTATACCTGCAAGGAATGCCGCAAGTGTCTTACCGGAACCAGTCGGTGCGAGGATAAGGGTGTTTATACCACGGTCAATAAGAGGCCATCCCAGCTTTTGCGGTTGGGTTGGCTGACCGAACTTTTCTACAAACCATTTCTCAATAGCCGGATGGAAACCAGCAGGAAAGCATGAGGGCATATTATTAATCTCCAGTTTATTCTACCTGACCACAGTGACTGAAGTCTATGCCTGCATGGAATATTACTGTTCTAGAACTTGGATGATTGGTACCCCCATCATTTAATGTTTCCTCACCAACTCTTGCACTGTATCTAGACTTATCCTATAACCTACGTTATGCGACTCTCTTATTTAATAAGTGAAGGATACAATCACTGTCGCCTAGAACAGATACATACATTGCAGATCTTGGTGCCTTGTCATTTGACATTGCACTCGTTAATTTGTATGGAGGATAAGATGTTATCAAGAATTCAATGGCTCTGTTTACTTGTCGTTGTAGGGTTTGTTGCGTCAGGGGTGTGTAGCGAGAGTTCAGCAAAATCCACACAACCGCCACTAACTGGAGAAGCTGTTGTCAGCATACGCAATATAATAAATCCTAAAATCATAGGTGGCGGAGTTAATTTTGCATTCAGCGATTATACCTACACACATTTGACCGACGGCTATACTTGGGCTCAACAGATTCCGCTTATGGATGATAAGGTCGAATGGGCTAACTTCAATAATCTGATGGATTTTGCAGGTTTTCAATTTGTTCGCTTTGAAGTTGGCGTAACCCAGTGGGAACCAGTAAATGATAATGATAAGCCTCGAGAATTAAACTTGAACGATGGATTTGCGTTTTCTCCCGGTTTCTCAACCAAGCATCCAGAGTGCAAAAATAATACTATGTACATGGACGCGATGTATCGCATTCTTGATGAGTGGGAGAAAAGAAACATATACGTAATGCTGGGTAATTGGGGCGCAGGTCCGGGAACGTTTTGCCCTAATAACGAAAACTGGATGCTTTCTGAAGAAGCCAAATTGAGCAATGGCAAGGTCAAACGCCATAGGTGGCTTGGGGTAGAAAATATTGATGAGTATACCGAGTCTTTGGCTGCAATCATGTATCATCTTACAAACGAGAAGCACTATCAATGTGTTAAGGGAATATCTGTTTACAACGAACCCGAACAATTATCCAACTACTATGGAACCTTAAGCGGCATCTACAATTCTCTTGGCGAACAATTAGTACGTCTCGGTATTCGGGATAAAGTGAAGATTATCGGACTTGACGGTTCGGTTTTTTGGAACCACGAAGGCAGTGGAGATCACAGTGTGGCTAAGTTGATGAAACTCGCTGGGCAGAACATAGATATTGTTTCATTCCATGACTATTATTCCCGCCCGGAGTATATGAAAGGATTGAATATTCCGCTAGCGCATGGCACTATTCGGGATTCTATGGTTAATTCAGTTATGCTCCCTGCAATCAAAGAGAGCAAGAGGCCGTTTATATTAGGTGAAGTAGGAACACAGGTCTGTGACCCCGGCAACTATTTGTATCGACTCTATGTTGCAGAGGAAGCAATCCAGCTCTTCAACAATGGCGGCAAGGCATATGGCTATTGGGTATTCAACAACACACACAAAGACCACCCATGGCACATGCTGGTGATGGACCCCGATAACAAGCGTCACTTTATACCTAATAAGCTAATCTATTATCCGATGGCTTTGATGATGAAATACATCAAAAACGGATCAGATATAGTCAACAGCCATGTCACTGGATGCGTGGATGAAAACAACCAGCCTCGTGTTTTCTTAACAACAGCCATAAAAGGTGGGGATATTACTCTTCTGTTGGTCAATGACAGCGAACGTCCTGCTAAATTAAAGCTAGATGGAATCAATTCTACCAGAAAATTCAGGACGCTATATGTTACACCCGATGCCTGTGAGAAAATCAACATCGGAGAAGATGTTATTCTTAATGGTCACGATACAGTTTCATTGAAGCCTCTAAGCATAACGGTTCTCACCACATATCGTTATGGGAATGAAACACTATAAAGCTATTGTATGCATTTTCTCTGGAGCTATAATATCATAAAAAGTGCGAGGCCTTGAAAAGACAAGGCCTCGCACATCACTAAAAAGCATCGGAAGTTGAAAACTGTCGTGCCGTCTTTTGTTCCTATGCGCACATTGATAACCTTGATACCGTATGCACGGTCAACGTTTTCAAGATAGTAGCTGCCAATTGATTGTCGCACCAGGGATTGCATTTTTACTGACACTGTCATAAACATAATCTCTATAACGAGTTGTATTTTCCGTAAACAGCTTGTCTATTACAATTTAGTATAGAACAATATTTCTCAATTGGAGTCCGGCGAAGGAAAGGCTATACAATTTGCTTGGCGAACAACTTGGATTAGGGTTATATAGTTCTGATTATGGGACCGTGAGGGCGGTGGGGAAAGCAGTGTTTGGCAGATGATGAAGCTCGTTGGACAGTTATTTTCTGGAAGATTTAGTACTGTAAGTCATTTTACAAGCGCAAGACCGATTGCGATAGGAAACACAACCGCCATTCTATTCCAGTAATGGATAAGATTTAATGATTACCATTTCTCTCCTCAATGCCAGCAAACAAAAACGATATGCCTGCCGAATTCTGCGATGATTAGGTGCTATTTCTTGGAAGCCAAAACTTTCAAGCCATAACGTGCAGTCTCTTCCGCAAGTGCGCTGATCTTCAAAGATTTGTTATCTACCTTAACACTGGTATTGTAGGTATCATTCAGAGGGGCTTTCCATTTTGTTGGAATGGCTTTTTCTCCCCACATTGCACCCAGAATAGCGCCTACAGTCCCGGCATTACAGTCACAGTCGTAGCCGCTCATTACTGCTATGCCCACTGTTTTTGTGAAGTCGCCATCGCCATACAGAAGCGCCAATGCTACCGATGCTCCATTAATGTCAGCGTACACCCATTTCATATCGCACCAATTCGCATAAAGGCCGGTTAGATACTTTTTTTCAGCAAACTGTGCAGTGCGCGAGCCATCTTTCAGGAAGCCATATTTGGCATCCATCAAATCCCAGGCCTCGCCCCATGTGGCACATTGGTCGTGCCATTTGATCACATCTTTTACAGCGTTGGCATATCGGCAGTCAGCAGGTATAACATCCAGAGCATCCTGAAGTATTTTCTTGCAATCTGTCTCCACCATCGCAAGGCTGATCACTGCTGCTATGTAGCGTTCAGCGTATATCCCATTGCCTGTATGAGAAATCTTTGCATCACGTTCGGCATAATCCGCTGCAACACCAGGCAATCCAGGGGCAATCATTCCCCATATATCAGCTCGCATCTGGGCACCGATCCATTCTGAGTATGGATTTTCTGTAGTAGCGGACTCAGGTGGCCAGATTCCTTTATTAAAGTTTGCGAGTGCCACACCTTCAGCAGTGCATCCACCTGAACTATACTTGACCCAAGCCTCAGCGATGTTCTTCGATGTCAGGTTTATCCCATGTTCTCGCAGTGCCAGAAGTGATACAACTAGAAAGTCTGAGTCATCATTAGACGGTGATGAGGTGAAGTTTCCTCTAAGGAAGGGTTTGAAGTTCTCATAACTAGGTGGGAAATACCATCTGATTGGATAAGCATCAAGCCTTCTGGCGATGGCTTCAATGTTCTGCCTGGTTCCGCCCTCCACCGGTTGTCCTGCAATCAGGCCGATGAGTTTGCCAAACCAAGCGCCATAAACTTTGTTCTCATAAATATCTTTGTTTGTGGCCAGAAATCTTATCTGCTGGTCATGAGATGACTGATCGCAATTTACGGGAATATCAGCCAATGCAACAGACGCAAGCAGTGAAAGGCCGATCAACGAGATGCTTAATCTAGTAAGTTTGATAATTGATAAATCCATAATTTACACCCTATATGTTTTAGCGAGCTAATTTATCTCAGCTTTGCAATTTTATAATATAGTAGATTCGTGTTAGTATCTACTCCATACCGAGCATATATTATGCATATTCGCTCATACGAAATAGTAGACCGAATTTCCTACACCGGCATAATGTACTTGAGATAGGCTATTGCTACGAAGGCTGTGGGGTATTCATCATTGGGGATAACGTATATTCTTTTCTGCTGTGGATGTCTGTGTAATTTACAGTGGTACGTTCCAAGTAGCTCAAAGCAGCGAGGATAAAAACAGTATTTGGGCATTCTTTTATATAGATCCATACAAGATTTCTGCGTCACTTACCCCTGGTCAACTCAAAAGGTTACCGAACTGACTAATCTCACGCATTTGCTATTGCTTCCCGGTATCGATTATCCAGAGATATCATCTACAGTCTGGGAAATACAAAACGAAATGGAGAAGAAAGAGCCTCTCTTTTAAATATCCACAGGCGGGTTAATCGCTTCATTAATGGTGAAACTCTTTAGGATCGAATGACTAACAAATAAAATCAACCCGAACTCAGACAATATAGCTATGGAAAGAATAGCGCGGCTTTGCATTACATAGCAATGAATTATGCAGGGCAAATACTATACCTATGCTTGCCTGCATCCTTTCTTCATTCTCCACAGACCACAAGCATTCCTCTTATTTCACTGCTTCGTCATTCGGTTAGAAGCAGGAATCATGGGGCCCTGGCACAAATTAGATTATATGCTTCTAACTATCACAACAACTCATTCACCAGCCACCGATCTTGGTTACCTTTTGCACAAGAATCCGGCAAGAGCGCAGTCGTTCGAACTGGCATTCGGACAGGCGCCTGTTTTCTATCCCGAGGCGACGGAGGATCGATGCACTGCGGCGCTGCTGCTGGATGTCGATCCGGTGGCCCTCGTTCGCAGCCGGAAGAGCGGACCGGAGAGCTTTGCACTCGAGCAGTATGTGAACGAGAGGCCCTATGTGGCATCGTCGTTTATGAGCAAAGCCATCTCTCGCGTCTTCGGAACCGCGATGGGCGGCAGATGCTCCGGCAAGCTCGAACTTGCCGATATGGAGATTCCGCTTGTAGCGAAGCTCTCAGTGATCCCGTGTCGCGGTGGAGAGGATCTACTTCGGCGCCTTTTCGAGCCGCTGGGCTACTCGGTGTCGGCTGAGTGAGTTGTTCACGCATCTCTACGTTCTGATTCCGGTTTTGGATAATGAGAAGCACTACTGGGCCGGTGAGGATAAGGTCGAGAAGCTCCTCAAGCACGGCGGAGATTGGCTTTCGTCTCATCCCGAAAATGACCTGATCGTGAATCGCTACCTACGGCACCGCCGGAACCTGATGAGCCAGGCTATGGCACAGCTAATGGAAGAGGATACGCCCGACCCGGACGAAGTCCAAGAAGCCGCCGCCCAGGAAGAATGGGTGATCGAGGAGCGCATCAGCCTCAACGAGCAAAGGATGGGCGCGGTTGTCGCCGCGCTCAGATCCGCCGGCGCAAAGCGAGTGCTGGATCTCGGCTGTGGCGAAGGAAAACTGATCGGCTCACTTCTCAAGGACAAGGAGTTCGTCGAGATAGTAGTTGTGGACGTGTCATATCGGACTCTTGAGAAGGCACAGGACAGACTTCGTCTGTATCAGATGGCCCCAATGCAGCGCGAGCGCGTGAAGCTCCTGCACGGGTCGTTGATTTACCGGGACAAACGGTTGGAAGGCTACGATGCGGCCGTTGTGATTGAGGTAATAGAGCACATGGACCTTGCGCGCCTTGCAGCGTTCGAGAGGGTGCTTTTCGAGTTCGCAAAACCTGGAACGGTGGTTCTGACGACTCCTAACGTCGAGTATAACATGAAGTGGGAGAGCTTGCCCGCGGGGAAGATGCGCCATCGGGATCACCGGTTCGAGTGGACCCGCGAGGAGTTCAAATCGTGGGCAAACAGCATCGGCGAGCGGTTTGGCTACAGTGTGCGGTTTCTGCCGGTGGGGCCGGAGGATGCCGACGTTGGGTCGCCGACACAGATGGCAGTGTTTGAGAACAATGGTAACGATTTAGTAATCAGATAAGGAGATATAACAATGGGACAGTTGGGAAGGTTGCTCTTACTGGTCGTACTCGTGTGTTGCACATTGTGTTCGCCGGCCATATCGGCGAAACCTCCGGCCAGACAACCGGCCAAGTCATCAGTCAAGCTGCAAACAACCGTGGATGACTATATAAAGCTTTACAGAAATGGCGATATTGATCAACGCTATGAAGCTTTGGATGCCCTCAGAAGATCCAAAGACCCCGGAGTTTTCCAGGCGTTGCTCACGCTTCTCAAAGACACCTCCATCGACGAAGATGCGAGTGACGAGATTGTCTCAGTGCTCAGCAGTAAGATGAAAAACCTGGACACCGGTTGCTTAATACAGCTCTTTGGGGCAGAGAATAGAGAACTTCGCTGGAATGCTACCAGGGTGATCCGTGAGCGCGGTCCGGCTCTCCGTGACAAACTGGCGGCGTCTCTGGATGATCGGAATCCCCTGGTGCGGGCCCACGCCGCAGTCTTGCTCCTTGCATGGATGGACGAGCGTGGTCTTCAGCCTGCGCTGAATGCTCTGAACGACCCGAATCCTGAAGTGCGGCTGGCAGCGACGTCTATGACGAATGTGGTGGACCCACGCGCTACCCAGATCATGAAGCGACTGCTCAAAGACGAAAACAACTATGTAAGGACGTGCGCGGTGGGGTATCTTTCGAAGCTGCGTGACCCCGAGTTGCTCGATAACTTCACGGACATTGTGTTAAACGATAAGGATGCCCAGGTCAGATCGGCCGCTGCTCAGGCGATCGGACTAATAGGCGATGCTCATTCCGTTCCGACCCTGATCCGCGTGATTAAGAGCGATGACATCGCCCAGGATGCGGCACAGGCGCTGTTTCAGATATCAGATCCGGAGGCTGTGCCACAGTTGGTGGCAGCGCTAGAGGACAAGAGTCCTGCAGTTCGAGCTATTGCGATTCAGTGCCTTTTGAGCTTCAATGACGATCAAGCCGATAATGCCGTCCTGGCTGTGGTAAGCAAGAGGTCCGGGAGGGAGGAAGAGAACAAGGTCTATTACGATCTACCGCGATCCGTGGAAATGGAATCTATCAATGAATTTGTCGGTGAACGCAGATTCCAGCGTGAGATGAGTAAGCGCGAGTATCTTAATCCTCCATCGTTCGGTTCTGTCGATATTCCAAAGCTGGTCGCCAGTGTGAGAAACCCGGACCCTGAAATCTGCCAACGTGCGATACATTTCATTAAAGGCATGAAGGACAAAGACACGGTTGAGCCTTTGATCAGCCTGATGGACGATAAGAATCCTGATGTACAGAATAACGCGGCATACCTGCTTGGTTTTATTGGTGACGAGCGCGCCTGTAAACCCCTAGAAGAAAAGGTGAAAAAGGGTGGCCGGTTGGCGATAACCGCGGCGCGGGCGATGCAGCGGTTGGGACGATATGAGACTGTGTCCAATTACGTCATTCAGCTTCTTAATGACAAGAACTCAGGCGTTCGCACAGGCGCGGCAGTGGTGGTCGGCGACGCGAAAGATGCAGAAGCTCTTGACATACTGTTGGGCAAGATCAAGGACACTGATCCGGACTTCCACAAGGCCGTTGTGTTCGCATTGTCGCGAATTGATGGCCCGAAGGCCGCCGAAGCTGTCGCATCATGCCTGGGCGGAAGTATTTCTGGCCAGGGCGGAGACCGGGACGGAGTCGACAGACGTTACAGCTTTGAGTTTGACGCTCTGTCTAGAATGGCAGCAAGGGCCACTGCGCTCCCTCGCTTGTTAGAGTTGCTGAAGAGCCCCAATATCAAAGTCAAAGTCGATGCTGCCCTGCTGCTCGGAGAGATCAAGGACAAAGCGGCTGTTGAGCCGCTTAAGAGTCTGATGGCCGATCCCAAGGTCAAGGACAAGTCCAGGGCCGATTATGTCAGCAAGACTGCTGCGATTGCCATTGCCCACATTGGCGAACCGGAAACTGTGCCGTTGCTGATCGAGGCCGCTCAGAACGAGTCCGATAGGGACTCGTCGATCACCGGCGCTCTTGGCAGCATTCATGATGAGCGCGTCTATCAATATCTGATGAAACTACTGAACAGCCCGTTCGTCAGCCAGTGGACCAAAGCGGCTGTCGCTCTTGGTGAGATGCGTGATCCTCGTGCCGCCGACGCTCTCGCCGATCGTTCAAAGATGAGTAACGAAGCCGCATTCGCGCTCGCCAAGCTTGGTGATAAGCGAGCTTACGCACCGATTGTGCGTCTCCTGTGGGTTGACAGCGGCAAAACTCGGAAGCTTGTCGATGCCATGGGAGACTTGGCCGACCCGAGATGCGTGGATTATCTGGCCAGAATCTACTACGAACACCAGGACCACTATGGTGCACCAGTAGCGGCTGCTCTGTCGAAGATCAAGTGCGAGTCTTCCGCAAAGATCATCTACGATATTCTGCTCTATAACTGCCAATCGTTCTCGCCGGTAATACTGACCTCGATGACGACCCAGGAGGATGGCAGCCAACAAATCGGCTACTTCAAGCCTACTGAGGTCGATGAGGTTCAAATGGCCATCTTCCCCGCTCTCGCCGCTGTGACCGGACAGCACTTCGGTCAGGATGCGGGCAAATGGATTAGCTGGCGCAAATCAGAGAAGCAAGCAGCCGTGAAGACAGGAGACGCAGAATGACTCGATCTCAGCTTGGTAATTTGGCAATAGCTATCTTGTTCATCGGACTATCGCCTGGGACCGCGCTCGCTCACGATTATTCGGCACCATTCTTCTACATGGGCGGCATTTATGCCACCGAGGGCGACCGCAACTATCCGCCCGCATCGGACGAAGAGATGGGCTGGCTTCTGAAAATGATTCAGGACGACAGCAAGGACACCAGAGCGATTGCGGCCGGAGCCCTGGGCCAAACCAGGGACAAGCGCGCAGTGGAACCTCTGATCGCTGCCCTGACTGACAAGGCGATGTCCGTGCGAATGAATGCCGCGATGGGGTTTGTCCATATTGTTGACCCAAGGGCAGTTGAGCCACTGAAGGCAGTGCTGAACAACCCGCAGGATGACTACCTCTTTCTTTCAGCGGAGTACGCTTTGGTCACCCAGGGCGATGCTGCCGTTGATGCCCTTGTGGGGATGCTCGCGCACAAAGGAGCGAAGTCGGCATACGGAAACCCCTGCTTTGACGCTGCAGAGATCATCTTCACAGCCAAAGGTGAATCCGCGGCTCTGGATTGGGCTGTGGCGAAGATGAAGTCGCCGGACAAGACCATGCAGCGAATTGCCCTCTCCATGCTCTCGTACTTGGATGACAGCGAGAAGGGGAAAGCAAAGCTGCCCGACATCCTCAGGGATGCGACCCTGGCACAGGCGGTTCTCGACATCGCGCTCAGTTCTGAAGAGGACACCAGTTGGACAGCGCTGTGCATTCTCGGCAACTCCCAGGACAGAAATATTCTTGATAAGCTCATCGCGGCTGCCGGAAATAAATCCCGAAAGGACCGGGCAACTCTGTATGATGGATTGCGTGGGATGAGCAATCCTTATATCGATTCACAGCTTAGGTCGCTCAAGGATGGCGTTGTTCTCGATGACAAAGCGATGGCGGGGCTGGTAGCCGAAGTGAGAAAAGCCCATGGTGAGGACGAGGATTTGCATCCGGCCTTGTCGGCAGCAGAGGAACTCGCTGCCTCGAACAGCCCCAAAGCTATTAAGGCACTTATCCGGTTGCTGAACGATCCCAACACGAGGGCCGTTGAGGTCGCTATGGAGGCTCTGGCAGGTTCGGACAACGCGACTGCGCTTGACATTCTGGTGAAAGCCGCAAGGAATCCAAAAAACAAGTCTAGAACGAACGTCGCTTGGGTGCTTGTCTTCGCGAGAAACCCGCGCCTGCTGCCATTCTACGTGTCCATTCTGTCCGATAAGGACGAGCATCTGGTCTCCGAGGTTATCGGAGTTCTGGGGCAGCTAGGTGACCGCAGAGCGACAAAACACCTGGCAGCCTTGCTTGCAAAGAAAGACCGCAGATCCGAGGTTCTGACGGCATTGACACAGATCAAGGACCCAGAGGCGATCGGCGCAATCATCGCTCTTCTGAAGCCAGCTAACGGACCCATTCAGGATCAGATAATCGGTGCTCTAGCGGCCTACGGCAGTGATGGCGTTAGCCTGATGATTCCCAAGCTCAAGGATTCCCAGCCATCCGTCAGGTTGGCAGCAGCGAGGTATTTTCAGAAGGTGCGCGATGCCCGCGCGGTTGATCCCCTCGTGTCCGCGCTGGGCGATGAGAACAAGAGCGTTGTAGAGTCAGTGATCGGAGCTCTCATAGAACAACACGACGCCAAGGGGATCGCAGCTACCGCGGCTATGCTCAAAGACAAGGACCTGAAAGTACGCAGGGTCGCGGCGTATGCTGCTGCCATTTCGCCAAACCCAGAGATTGCCGATGCTCTTGGTGCAATGCTCAAGGATCCGGATCGCAGGATTCGCGAGTGCGCGGGCTTAGCACTCTCTCAACTGGGCGACAAGAGGGGAGCCGATGCAATGATGCATGTCCTCGTGCCGGACGAATCCGATGAGGAAAGAAGCATGGATCTGTTTCCATACGCAGTCAGCGCTGCCGGCAAGTTGAAAGACAAGAGCGCTGTTGCACCAATACTTCAAACACTGGGTGGGGACATAAGCCTGAGCACTTTTGAGCATGTCTCGGATGAAGAGCACGCACGCTCGCGCCGTATGAAACTAGATGCACTGCGGGAAATCACCGGCCAGGACTTTGGCTGTGCTTATTATCGGTGGATTGCTTACTGGGTAGCCCAGGGCAACGAGTTTGATCTGGAAATGGGATACTAAGGCCTTGGCGGGCTGTGGGGAAAGTGTTGAAGGAGTAATATGAAGCTAACAATCCCTGAACTAGCCCTGGTGGTCCTCATAGGCCCATCGGGTTGCGGAAAATCGAGCTTTGCGCGGGCGCAGTTCAAACTGACGGAGGTGCTGTCGTCTGACTCTTGCCGCGCGCTGGTTTCTGATGACGAGAACGACCAGGCCGCAACCAAGGACGCCTTCGAGATACTGCACTTCATAGCGGCAAAGCGCCTTGCGGCTGGTAAGCTGACTGTGGTTGATGCGACCAATGTACAGCCGGAGGCGCGAAAGCCGCTGGTTGCGCTTGCGCGGGAGTATCACTGCTTGCCGGTGGCGATAGCCCTCAATATCAATGAGAGGATCTGCCATGACCGCAATCGAGAGCGCTCCGACCGCGACTTTGGCCCGCACGTCATCCGCCAGCAGAGTGCGCAGCTCAAGAAGTCGCTGTGTTACCTCAAACGCGAAGGGTTCAGACATGTATTCGAGCTAAAATCGCCCGAGGAAGCGGCCGAAGTCGAGATAGAGCGGCAGCCTCTGAGGAGTTTGTCACCGACTGGGTCTGCCTGGACTGCGAGTTAATGCCGTGGTCGGCGAAAGCTCAGGAATTACTGAAGTCGCAATACTCTGCTGTCGGCGCGGCATCGCAGGCGGCGCTTGGCGAGGCTGTTGCGGTCCTGGAAGCCGCCTCAGGTAATGGCGCGGAGGTGTCGGAACTGCTTGATCGCTTCGGCAGTCGAAGAGATATAGCCGGTCAGTACGTAGACGCTTATCAACAATACTGCTGGCCGGTGTCGAGCATCGAAGACTACAAGCTCGCACCGTTCCATATACTGTCAACAGAGAGTGGAGCTCATGTAGACAAGGATCGCATCTGGCACATGGAGACGCTGGCTAAGGTCTGCCGCGCTTTGGATAACGGCAACTCGCTGCTCCTCGCCACGCCTTACAAAGTGGTCAATGTGACCGATCCTGAGAGCCAGGAAGACGGCGTCCGCTGGTGGGAGGAACTTACCGGCTCCGGCGGCGTGGGAATGGTGGTCAAGCCGATGGACTTCGTCACTCGCGGGCGCAAGGGACTTTCGCAGCCGGCTGTGAAATGCCGCGGTCGCGAATACCTGCGTATTATCCACGGACTGGAGTATACTGCGCTCGAGAACCTGGAGCGGCTGCGCTCGCGCGCCCTAGCCGCCAAGCGCTTCCTGGCCATCCGCGAGTTTGTGCTCGGTGTAGAGAGCCTGGAGAGGTTTGTTCGCAAAGAGCCACTCAGGCGAGTGCACGAGTGTGTGTTCGGGGTTCTGGCACTCGAAAGCGAGCCGGTAGATCCAAGGTTGTAACATTCTTACTGTGGAGGGATGGAAAATGAACCGGGTTCTGAAGTCTGTAGTTCTTGTTGTGATCTGTCAGCTTGCTGTTGTTGCTGCCTACGGTGCGACCGCCATTCACCCGCCATTTGTTAAAGCGTGGGGATTCAAGACGGAAGGAAACTTGTTGCACTATGTGGCATCAAAGGACACTATCTTTTACTCTGCTGCGTATGCGTATGGCGCAGTAGATTTGGCACGCGGACACAGCCTGTGGAAGAATGAGAAATCAGGGTCCTATGATCTAAATGCGGTTTTCGACAGCAACAATTTGTATATAGATACCGAAGGCAAGATTGTGGCGCGTCACCCGAGAACAGGAAAACTTCTGTGGAGCATTCCAAAGAGTGGCGATTCGGCTCTGCTTGCCGTGCATGACAATACACTTTACTGCGAATTGGAAGATGGCGTTCTAACAGCACTTGACACTCGAATATGCAAAGTTCGTTGGAAATCGGACATAGGGGCCGAACCGCACCCGAATTACACGCCATGCACTGTCGGGATGTCGTGCAATCCGCTGTTCAGAAAGGACAGGATGTACGTCGGCACAGCCGATGGTAAGGTTCTCAGCATCAACCCAAGAACCGGCAACGTTCTGTGGCGGCATAAGGCTAAGATTGACAGCCGGGATGACGCACTGGTACATGGGCTTGCGGCTGATGCACAGCACATATACTTCACAGTATGTGGCGGGAGCATCTATGCATTGGATCCTCATAGTGGCACGCTCGCTTGGACATTCAACATCAAGAACGCTAATGATTGCATTGAATTCGGGATGCCACTGTTGTTCAAGGATATGGCACTTGTAGGAACCTACACCGGCCGCGTATACGCCATTGGCATATCAGATGGCCTACAGCGTTGGAATATCAAACTTCCCCACGAGAAAGACCCAGCTATAATCTCACCAGAAGATGAGCCCATGAACTATTCATTGGCGGTCGACTCGGGGCAAGTGATCGCCGGTGCAGAACCACATCTTCTGGCATTCAATACATTAGGTAAGCAGGTCTGGAACTGGAATACTGATAATTACCTCTCCTACTGTCCGATCACATTGTTACGAGACGGCATATTGGTGGCGAGCGACGATGCGCTCTACCGTTTCCGCATGGCCCGATTGCTGCAGAAAGAACGGGGCAGAGCAAGCTCAAAATGAATGAAGATCAAATCATAGTTGCAGCCTGGGATCTAGTCAGTGATGACAAGGAACGGAGCGTAGAAGGCTACAAGATTCTGAAAGAAGCTGGCGGATCTTCTACAGCTATTCTTCTGCAAACAGCGCACCAGTGGGATGAGCTCCAACAGGCAAGATGGCTCGGCATATATGCAGGTGGCAGCCCTACGGACTTTCTAGCGCATGCCATCAATGACCCACGAGCAATCGATGCACTCGCCGATGGCCTGCACGACCCGGAGTGTCATTTCCGTAGTTTTGCCGCATTTGCTTTGGCCGAGATTGATGATCCGCGGGTAGCAGGTTTGTTAGCTGAAGCCATCCGCGATGAAGAACCCGAAGTAAGGCAAAATGCCATCTATGGCTTGCAGCGCCAGGGGGACGAGCGCTCATTTGTTTTGGTCACAGCAGCTATGAACGACGCCGACGAGAGAGTCTGTTCTGCAGCGGCACGTGCTATGCGTTGGATCGGTGGGGTGGATAGCACACAGGTTCTCATCCTTGCGCTGAGTGATCCAGCAGAACGAGTTGCGGCGTCCGCCGCCGGATCACTTGGTGTTCTGGCCATTACGGAAGCCGTGGATTCGCTCATTGAGGCGTTGCATAGTGAACGTGGCAATCTAGCAAAGGCTGCCGCTGACGCCCTTGGCAATATAGGCGACTCTCATGCGGTGACGCCGCTGATCGACATTTTGAAAACCACTGACAATCTCTACGTGCGATCATCTGCAGCCAGAGCTCTCATCAAACTCGCTCCTGAACAGGCAATAGAGCCCCTTATTGCAATGCTGCGCTGCTCAGATCATCTCAAGCGAAACCTTGCTGCCGGATCCCTTGGAACACTCAGGGATTCCCGTGCCGCTGATTCTCTTGTTAAGTTTTTGTCAGATGATGATCCTGGAGTAGCGCGATCTGCTGCATTTGCACTTGCATCCATAGGTGATCAGCGTGCAATCGATCCGCTGCTTGCACTGCTCCAAATAGAACCCAGAATGCAGCCGATAAAGATCGGGATCAATCCGGATGTCTACAGAGATGAGGACATGAATCGCCACATCCGAAATGCGGCTGCGAAAGCCCTTGGCAAGTTGGGCGACACTTGGGCTATCGAGCCACTAGCCACGACGTTGGGAGATGCATCCGTAGCCAGAACTGCTGCGTCATCGCTGGCTCAACTCGGCGACGAAAGAGGAGTTCGGTATCTGCTGAATGTGCTTAGATCAGGTGATAAGCAGCAGGTATGCAGCGTTGTTCAAGCACTCGGCGAATCAAAAAGTCCGAATGCCGTGATGCCGCTAATGGAACTGCTTACCTCCGAAGCTACCAGTTCGTCAATGCGATCATACGTGCTGAGTGCTTTGGCACGAATCGGGACGCAAAAGGCAGTCGAAGCAGTCGAATCGGTGATGATATTAGGCGATGAAAGTGCTATTGACGCAGCCGCCGAATTGGCGAAGCTTGGGCATGACTCGGGCTTTGCTTATCTTGGCTCCGAGCTGAAGTCTGGCAATGAGAAGCAGCGAACCAGGGTGGTAATGAAGCTGCACTTCATTTCCCATCCCCACGCCGTTGATCTGTTGGTACTCGCACTTCGCGACCGGTCCAGTGTAGTGCGCCTATACGCGGTGCGGGCGCTTGGTAAGATCGGCGACAAGAGCTCGATTGAGAGCTTGGAAGCCCTGCTCAATGGCAAGAATAGACAAATCCGGGTGGCAGCATCAACGTCAATCCGGAGGCTTAAGATTCGATGTGCACGTGAATAAGTTGGCAGTGACGAGGTGATTCTATGATGGCCTTGATATCCTATAGAGGTGGTTTTCATGCAGCAAGCTGACAACATTCTGCAGCAATCAATCACCGGCTGCATTCTTGGTACCGCCGTGGGAGACGCAATAGGCTTGCCATATGAGGGGATCCCGAAGCGCAGGCTGCAAAAGCTGAAACCACCACTGGACAGGCACAGATTCCTGTTCGGACGTGGAATGGTCTCTGACGACACTGAACATACTTGCATGGTTGCCCAGGCAGTGGCAGCTTCTGCGGGCGATGTCGATGAGTTCTCACGTATCCTCTCTAGTCTGCTAAAGACTTGGCTCCTGAGTGTGCCAGCCGGGACTGGTATGGCTACTGCGAGAGCAATCGCCAAGCTTCTCGTTGGGTTTCCCATTGAGAAATCCGGAGTCTTCTCGGCAGGCAACGGACCGGCTATGAGAAGTGCTATCATCGGCGTCTGCTTTGGCAACGACCCGGATCGCATGAGATCGCTGGTCCGTGCCTCAACTCGGATAACGCACACTGATCCAAAAGCCGAACTCGGTGCACTGGCAGTAGCTGCTGCCGCCTACTACTCCACAGCACATCACGCGGAAGATGACGTGCCAGCCCATTACCTGGAATATCTTTCAGACCTCGTATCCAATGAATCGGGAAGTAATGAACTCCTGAATCTGATAGCCAAAGCAGCAGCAAGCGCTAATGCGGGTGAGACAACGGCATCATTTGCCGCTGCAATGGGTTGGGAGAAAGGGATTAGCGGATATATCTACGCTACTGTCCCCGCCGTTCTCCACGCGTGGTTCAGGCATCCAGACGACTATGCCTCAGCGATTACCGGCTTGATTGAATGCGGTGGAGATACGGATACCACAGCAGCTATCGCAGGTGCCATAGTGGGTGCTGGTGTTGGAGTTGAAGGTATTCCAGACATTTGGTTGCAAGAGCTTATGGAGTGGCCGTGCAGCGTTGTATGGATGGAGAAGCTCGGGCGTCAGCTCTACGAAGTCATCAACGGTGGAATAGCTCAGAAGCCAATTCGTCCAGCGGCGCCTTTCGTGCTTGCGCGCAACGCGTTCTTCCTTGCCGTTGTCTTGGGGCATGGTTTCAGGCGCCTGCTGCCACCTTATTAGCTGGGTAAAAGAATACCACATGACACGGTCAAGCATGCAGTCTGTGTCACGTCTCTTCATATTGAGGTGATGATTTTGAACAGATTCATGCTTGGATTGCTCATACTGGCCAGTATAGTCTTTTGTGAATCCCCATCAATAGCCCGCGTGCTTCTGAAACCGGCCGGCGGGAACTCTATGCCCTTGTGCACCAGGTCTGTGTCAGCGGATGTGACTATCTCCGGTCAGTTTGCAACTACCACGTTGAACCTGGTTTTTCAGAACGAATCTTCATCGCAGATGGAAGCCGAGTTCATGTATGAGCTGCCCAAGGGAGCGGTAGCCACCTATTTCGCATATTGGGCAGGCGACGAGAAAGTGGTTGCACGGGTTGTGGAGAAGGAAGAGGCAAAGAAGATCTACGAGACTATTGCCTATTCTTGGAGCCGCGACCCGGCGCTGATTGAGATGACGGGCAAGAACACGTTCCGAGCCCGCATATTCCCTGTGCGCCCTAACAACGACCTCAAAGTCGAGATACATACCGTGCAGGTGCTGCCGTCAGACGAAAGCGGCGCACTCTACACTCTCCCAATATTCGGCAAAGGTGCTCTCGACCCTCTGGACTCCATCGACGTCATTATTCGAGTCAAGCCGGATGCCGGTATCGCGAATGTGTTCACCAACTACGGCATTCCAGCACAACGCCATACGGGTGGCTACATTATCAAGCTTTCTGGTGAGAACTATACGCCACCGAAAGATTTGAATGTGCGGATTGTCCGCAGGCCTGCGAAGATGAACGCATCTCTCTATGCTGCGCGTTCAGGTAGTAAGGATGGCTACTTCGCTCTGGCTTTGACTCCCGACCATTCACTCACAAGCCCAAGCGTGTCTGTAGATGGTGTGAGGACTTACGACGTTTGCCCCACCCGCTTTTCCAGCGTGAAAGCTTATGAGTCGCTAACTATTTACGGCCGTTATAAGGGTGCCGGAGAGGCGACTGTCACACTGCGGGGCAAGTCACCCTCGGGCCGGTTAACGTACTCAGCACCAGTCACATTCAGGTCAGCATCCAAGTCGAACAGCCTCGCAACCAGCCTATGGGCAGCTGCAAGGATTGAGCAATTGAGCTGTAGGAAGTCAAGCCGGGCGGCAGTAGTTGGCATCAGCAAGCGGTTCGGAATGCCCAGCAAGTTCACCTCATGGCTGGCAGTGCCGAAGGAGGAGATGAAGTCTTACAGGCAAAATGAGTATCGTGAAAAGATCGATGCTCTTGCGTCCCCTTTGATCGACCTGATAAAACTGGGGAAAGAAGACAGCAAGCAGGGCAAGCGCCTAACCGGCCAACTCAACAATCTGTGCAAAAAGGCTGGGCTGGATCCTAGAGAGGAATTGACCAACCGCGCCTACGACATTATCTACAGCATCGAAGAAGAAATGATCAAGACTGTGGCTGATGGGAAAGATGCAACTGCACAGCATAACCGGCTGGCCCGCCTGTTCGGGATCGAATACTCAAAGGGGCATCCCACCTTTTCAAGTGACTTGATGGATGAACTTGCATATAGAATAACCGAACTCGAGTATGGTAATGCACCTGGCAAATCGAATATCGCGACACTTAAGAGCCGTCTTGAACAGTTAGCAGCCTCGACAGGTGAATTGTCTGATAGCTACTTACGAGACGCGTATGAACGCTACCAGGAAAAGAAAGAGAAGAAGGAAGACCGCGTCACGGACCCGAATCAGCTCGCATACCAACTCCTGGACATTCTGAAAATCGACCAGGCAGACAGTCCCAAAGCACAGGAAGTGCGTAATGAATTGGCAAAGTATGGGTATGGTGATTCACCAGTCAAGTTATATTTGAGATTTGCCATAGAAGGTTACCTGAGAGAGACATGCTACAATCTGCCGGCGTTGATTCGTGATGGCGGTAATGCTGAAGCCATCGTTGGAAAGCTGCAGACAGAACTTGCGTCGGCTGCTAAGGAGGCAGAAGTTGACCTCCAAATGGAACTCACTGAGGACATCAGGAACGCGACGCAAGAAGTCGCGGAGAAGCTGGCAGAAGCCGTGGCTCAGGGTAAAGAGTCGACACCCGATGGCCAAATGTTGGCCAAACAACTGCAGATACTGAGCCGCGTATCTCAGACGAGTGAAACGAAAACGTTCGGTGATTCTGCAGCTTACAAGTTGGCCGACCTAGCGCAAAGCTTAGTAGCAGAACAACATAAGTCGCAGCCTGATAAGCATGTTATGGCCAATCTCAGAATGGAGATGAGACGGCTGGAAGTTCGGTCGGGCAGGTCAGCTACCCAGAGCATTCTGGAAGCCGAGAGGCAGATCAAAAACGATAAGATGTACCAAGTAGGTTCTGACTTGGCAAAGCTCCTAATCGATGGCAAAGGAGACTCAAAACCCGCCAGAGCAATCAGCGCCAAATACCACACACTCTGCGCACAGCTTTCCATTGACGCCAAAGTGCAACTGCGCGATATGATCAAAGAGGAAATAGATGATCTTGCCTGGGACTACACTCGCGCGAAATACCGAGACAATCAGGACGCGGCATATTTGGCTTCACTCCTGAAGAAAATGCAAGCTGGCGCACGCCTTATGAACGTCTCCGCTCAAAGCGTGATTGAAAGTCATGATGAATACGGCCTGTGGTACGCGCTTGTGCCTCTCCAGCACACCATTATTGCAGAGATGCAGAGGAAAACGCCAAACAAGGCCAGGCTTGAGCGCCTTGCTAAGCATTACAAGTCACTTGCAACGCTCTATCTAGTCAAGGATCCGAAGCACAGCATCTATAACTCCTCATTCTTAGATCCTTACAGTTCTCTACTCGACAAAACAATAAGCCTGCGCATAGAATCAGTTGCACTCACAAAACAAATGCAAACCGCGCATTCATCGGGTGATCCAAAGAATATTGCGCAGTTACAAGAGCGCCAGAATCAGATTGCAGCCAACTTCAATAAGCAGATAGAACAGATGGAAATGTACGCACGTTGGGGCGACCCACTTATCTCTGTGGACGCACCGGCCAATGCCCTGCGTGTCATTGCGATCATGCCTGATGGTGAAATCAAGACGCTAGAGCGTAACGCCGACACCCGCAAGTGGGAAGCGCGATTTGATATACCATCGTATGCAGCCGAGGGTCAGTATTCCATTACAGTGATAGTGGTATTAAATAATGGCACCCGCAAAGAGATGCGGCTCAGCTACAATGTGGACGTCACCCCACCCACAGGCATCGCGACTGCGATTGTTACCGACAAGATCAGGCTGGAGATCGCAGGTAGTGATACTGCAAGAGCCACGGCGCTGCTGCCGTGGGGGGAACGGGTGGAAATGAGGTCATCGATCAAACCGGGCAAGTTCTATGCAGTTGCCACGATTCCAAACGACTACAGAGGCGCGGCATTCGCCGTATCATACGTGCTTACGGACAGCGCACACAACCGCACGACCATAACCGTGGAAGCGAGGTCCAAATGATGCGCTGGCTTATCCCAGTCTTGCTCCTGATCCTCGTCCCAGGTATCCTGCCGGCTGAAGAGCCCGCAGTCTTCACAAGTACGCGCTACGTGGTGGACATGGCGTTTTCCGCGAACGGCGCGCTGTGGGTAGCAACACGCGGCGGAGTATTGTGCCGAAATGCCGACGGGTCATGGCGGAAGTTTACAGTGGAAGATGGGTTACCATCAAACGAAGCCCGCAGAATCAACATATATCTTCAACCTGAAAAGGTCCTTGTGGACTTCCCGAAAATATCATCTGAGTGGTCCGGTGGAAAGTGGACCGCAAAACAGATGGTTCAGATGACGTCCAAAGTCACAGTATTTCCCTATGGTCACCCCACCCCAGCAATCGAACCGTCATCGCACACAGGCTCGCACGTCAGCGCACGATGCAGTGCTGATGGGCGAGCCATTAATGCAATGTTTGGCGATTGTCTGTATGAATATATTGATGACCATTGGACCCGCCTGGATATCGACCTGCCGGCAAAAGCTCGCGAAATAACAGCAATAACTTCAAAAGACAATGCAATATGGCTCGGTACACGAGATGAGGGTGTTTGGGAATACGATGGCAAGGTTTGGACTCAGCACCTGCAGCCGAACGAACCATATAGCCACAACATCCAGTGCATTGCAGAATATCAAGGGAATGTATACTTCAGCACGCTCGAAGAAGGGCTCGTGGTCCTAACCAAAGACGAGTGGCGGCACATATCGCGGCCCGAGATGTCATCCAACGCTCCCAGGCAAATGGTCAAGTTCGGGGGATCGCTATATATCAGGCATGGGGATGGAAAGGTCGACCGCAGGGACGGCGATAAATGGACCAAAGACATCTGCGCAAACCTGCCCCGCAAGCAGGTCTCGGCGATCGCATCCGACAGCGAACGCCTCTACGCCGCCCAGTGGGGCGGATGGAGCGAGTTTGATGGAAAGACGTGGACGCACCATCTAAAATTTCCTGAGCTCCAAGGCTGTGCAATTACTGCCATACTACCTCAGAAAGACACAATCTGGATTGGCACCCAAGGACGTGGGCTCGCAGAGATCGACCGCACAAGCAAGACAGTTCGCATGCATGATGAGAGAAATGGACTCACCGATGACTGGATAAAGTGCATCGCCTGTGCCGGAAATACGGTTTACGCAGGAACATTTGTTAGCGGGCTATTCACTAAAGATGGGAATCACTGGCTGAGCGTGCCTGGCATCGGCAACACTGAGATCACCGACCTGAGATCAGATGCATCTGGGAGTATACTTGCCACGACTCGCTCGGAGGTTTGGCAAAGAGCATCCGATGGGGCAGTGCATCGACTGGACCCACGCATATCGGAAGCGCAAGCTATCTGTGCATGTGAGAATGGCACGTGGGTCGGCACCCGCACCGGTATATGGTTCCTGCCCGCATCACGATGACTTACTTCGAAGCTCATCCACCCCTTCGTCTCTGCTTACAATGCGTCGATTTCCGCGTTTGAGCAGATGCAAGAACCTTTCATTGCTGAAGTCGAGGTTACTTGCCACGGAATAGAGGGCATACAGGGATGGATCGGTGAACGGGTGATCTAGGTTCAGCGTATTCGAGATGCTCGAGACGACTGTGCCAAACGCCTTCCCAATCCACATCGGCAGTGTAACGCTCCTCAATCTCTTCTCAGGCAGATATACTGATGCGACGATGCGGTAGAACTCCTCAATCGTGGTGATCTCGCTATCCAGCACGTTTACCGCCGAGCCTGCCGCCTCCTGTAAGGTTGCGGCGAGGTAGATGGCAGTTGCAACGTTGCGGACGTGAGCTAGCGGCCAGCGATTGCTGCCTTGCCACTTGCCAAAGTGGATGATCCAAGGAGACGATTTGAGAAAGCTCACAATTCTCGGTGTGAGCGTTGGGTCGCCCACTCCCCATACGGCTGTGGGGCGGATAATTGAGTAGCGCTCCGGCGGAAGCGTCTTTAGGATCCACTCCTCCGCTGCAATCTTGAACTCCGGGTATGGGTTTCGGATATTATCCTGCAGCGGAAGTTCATCTTCAGACTCACCGTTGAAGTTACGCAGACCATAGACGTCTGTAGTGGATACGAACACAAACTGGCCAACATCTAGGTGCTCGACAATGCCACTGAGATTCTGGACTGATTCGAAGTTTGTTCTGCGAAACTCGTCGCGCCTGCCGACATCGGAGGCTCGTCCCGCACAGTGCACTATAGCATCGAGCATGACTCCTCGGCTCTCCAGTTGCTCGCGGAGGTCACGCTCCAACTCTGCGAAGTCGCTGAGATCACCTTGCACAATGGTTACACTGCCCGATGCTGCCAACTCATCAAGGACTGCTGAAGTCTTTCTGTGAACAAGGGCGAATACATGCCAGCCCTGCTCGACAAACTCTCGAACCGCATATCCGCCTATGAACCCGGCGGCTCCGGTGATAAATGCGTGCTTCATCTATATGATACCGTGCTTCTTGCCGAGTTCTCCCAGAATCGAAAGCGCCTGATCCATATCTTGTTTTGTAAGGGAGTTCATCACACACAAGCGAAGATGACATTCCTTGCGGCGAACAGCAGGATACGTCACGACATTGGTGTATAAGCCGCCACGCCTCAAGTCGTTGTTGAACCGCCCGAGTTTCCCCTCGTCCCCGACCATTATCGGTATGATCGCGGACTGTGTGTTGCCCGTATCAAAGCCCAGGGACTTGAGACCATCTCGCATATATTGGACATTGTGCCAGAGTTCTTCCCGCCCTGCGGCGTCTTCTATAAGGAGCTTGAAGACCTCGTTAAGGCCCGCGACCACCGGCGGTGGGAGGCTTGTGGAGAAGAAGTAGGTTCGGGTGTAGAAGCGCAGATACTGGATCAGGCGGGCACTGCCTGCGCAGTAACCACCGACCGCACCTGGGGTCTTACTCAGCGTGCCGAGGTTAATGTCGATTCTATCCATACAACCGTACGCTTCAGCACTGCCTCGGCCGGTGGGACCTACGACACCAACCCCGTGCGCATCATCCACCATCACCCGCGCCCCGTAGCGCTTGGCCAAGTCAACTATCTCATCGAGCGGCGCGATGTCGCCATCCATCGAGAAGACACCGTCAGTTATGATAAGTCGGCCGGCCTGCGAATCGGAGAGAGACTTCAGGATTCTCTCCAGATGCTTCATGTTGCGATGAAGATAGACTTTCACATCCGCACCGGAGAGCTTGCAACCGTCAAATATGGAAGCGTGATTGTATGCGTCGCAGATGATTACATCACCGGGACCGCAGAGACATGAAATAACGCCCACATTCGCCGAGTATCCGCACGGGATGATGATCGCGTCTTCTGTTTTGTAGAATTCGGCGATGCGGCGCTCAAGATCCCTGTGCAGATCGGTGGTGCCGGAGTAGAGCGAGACCGCACCCATTCCGTAACCATATCTATCGCATGCTTCCTTTGCTGCCGCGACGACTCTAGGATGCGTGGTGAGCGATAGATATGAATTTGAGCCCAGCATAATGACTGGGTGGGTCTCACCGTCCGGCTCTCGAATCAGCGTCCGAGGTCCAATCGGTCCGATTACTTCCAGACCCAAGCCCCCTATGTAATCGATACTGGTTGAATCTAGGAGATTGGCCAGCGCATCGACTTTGGCAAAGAGCTCTGCACCGTCTCCGTTTGGCAGGAAGTCTTCAAATTGGCCTGGCTTTGTGTCAGCAGCTTTCACTGTGCGTTTCCTTTCTTTTGGTAGCAGCGAAGAGGCTGCTGGCTGTCGCAGTAAATCGTGCAGAGATTACAGTTGGTGCACTTCGACTTGGTGAACTCACCGCTCAGGATCTTCCTGGGAATATCCGGTTCGCATATGAGCGGACGGCACAGTGCAATGGCATCTATACCAAAGCTATCGATAATGCCGACCATACTCTCCAATGTTCGAATGCCGCCGACGCAGATAACGGGCAGTTCGGTTTCGCTCCAGATGCGCGACGCACTCTGCAGGTTGTAGTCCTCTTCAAAGGGGATGAACTTCCGAAGATAGGCCGGAGCGCAGAACTTCTTCCAGAAACTCTTCAGCAAACCCGGTATGCGATTGAACATAGGATTGACTCTCAGGACCGCATCGATTGGGACCGCACCCCGGATAATATTTAGGGCATACTCCATTGTGCCGTAGCTTATTTCGACAGCGTCTATTTCGAGCTTCTCCAAACGCTTTGCGGTCTCGATGGTGTCTTCAACTCGAATGCCGGGTGACCTGTCCTCCGCCGCGCTCAGCTTCACGAGTATGGGAAAGTCGTATCCGCACTTGGAGCGCACGGCTGAGATCACCTTTTCGAGAAGGAGCGGACGATCCGCCCATCTGTCGGTTCGCGCATTGGTCCAGGAAGAGAGGAACTGGTGGATCAGATAGCCGTGCGCCGCGTGTATCTGCACAGCATCAAAGCCAGCTCTTATTGCGCGATACGCAGCGTAAGCAAAGTCATTGATGATATCCAGAATCGAATTGTCATCGAGGACACGAGGGTGCTGTCTGAAGTAAGTGCACGGCCTATCCGACGCACCGACAACAGGCTGGCCGGTAACCTGCCGGCGGGTTTGTCGCCCTGTGTGAGCTATCTGCATAACCAGCTTGACGTCCGGATTTGCCTCCCGCACTTTCGCGATAATCCGGCGCCACGGGCCGATCTTGTCGTCTGAATCGATCCCGCACTGCCCCGGATGCATGGCCCGCCCGACCTTGGAGACGAACGCGAAACCCGTAATAATGGTGCCAACCCCACCGCGCGCAAGCTCCGAATACACATCGGCGAGTTCCGGCTTGGGTGTGCCGTCGGCCTCTCCCCAGCCCTCATATGTCGCTGAGCGAATGATCCGGTTCGGCAGAGTCATATTGCGCAGCTTCAGTTCGGTAAACAGCACATTCCTGAATTCCATCAGCCGATCGCCTCACTAACGAGCTGATGCGCCATCGCCATCACTTCTTGGATATGATCTACTATCGTTGCGGCATCACGCGGGCACGGCGGCGGTTGGATCACTCTGTTCACCTGATTGCCATCTCGATAGATAACTATGCCCGGCTCAGAATCTGGTTGAACTGCGCCTACATACGTTGCATCAATTCCCGGATTGACCAGACCAGCAGGAAGAGCGAACAGCAACTCATACTCTCCCGCCCCGCCCAGCAGCGCCGCCTCCACAGGAAAACCCGCCGCACGTGCCGCTTCTCTGACGCCGGGGGCAATCGGCAGCCTGTCTAGATCGATTTCAAATCGCAGATGAGGGTTCAATGAGTGCAGCATCCACAATGCATCAAAGAATCCGCCGCTGGTATCGATGCAGGCCGTGGCTGAGCGACGTATGGCCTCAGCCTCCTCGAGCCAAAGCTCGAAGCGAGGCGTCGGTGAACCTGATAGAGCCGCAAGGTTTGCGTCACCGAGAGTTCCGGTTATCCATAGCGTCTGGGGTTCACACGGCATTATTCGCGTCAGAGGTTTGTTCTCCTGCACAGCTCCCATGGCGAATCCGCAGAACCTCCATGTATCTGCACCCCCAATATCACCGCCGCAAAGACTGCAATTTGCCTCACTCAGCACCGAACTAATGCCAGCCGATAGACCGGATATGAACGTGGAATCGGCTGCTTTCGGCAGCGAAACCGAGTGCATAAACCACGCAGGAGTTGCACCGGCAGCGAGAAGATCGCTGAGCGTTGCAACGGCGAGATTCGCCCCAAGCGCTTCCGGATCGTCGGAAGTGAATAGATCCTCCTCGGGGGTAAACTCGTCCATTGTGAGCGCCCAGAGCTGATCCCCTATCCGAATGAGTTCTGAATCACACTCGAAGAGGCCGTTCTCCTGAAGCGGACTGCGTCGGAAGGCTTCGGAGAACCTGCGGATGATATCATATTCACTCATATCTCGCAAAGATCGCTCCAATATCCGGCACAGGATGGAACTGACAGCATAACTAACCCCGCAACTGATAGCAGGACAACTAGTGTCTGGATTCTTTTTGATAGTGTCATAGTTCGGTTCGCCTTTCAGGTCAATGACTCTGAGATTCATGTTCGTTGTATTCCCCGAACTCCCATTGTCCGACCATTGCGATTTTGGCGGCGATTTCCATCCACTCGTCACCTGTGCACCGACTGCAATAGTCTTCGATCTTTTTCCTGATACGTTGCAGATTATATTCAAAAGCAATCAGCATGTGACGACCCCAAACAAGGTCGTCTTTCTTGTATTGTTTCAAGAGCCACTTGGGAGTGCAGACGAATATCTGAAAGTCATCGCCTCCTTCGGCGTTATCTGGCCAATCGTCGCTTCAAGCAAAAAGCCGAAATCGCCCCCAACTTCGGCCAGTATGTCTTGAAGTCTATATCTGGGGAAATTAACTCCTTGAGTACTGCATTCATGAGACTCCTCAACTCGCTCCTACATCATATCCCTCGAATGCGAAAAGATCCAGAAGATGCTTGGCTTGCGCCCGTACCTCCTCCATTCTCGGATCTTGGATGACCTCCAACGGATGACAGCGAGCATCAATCGATTGGAGTCTAGCGTCCAGCACGCGAAGATGCCGGTCTATCACTTCTGAGAACACAGGCCCGGGTTTGTCCAGTTCATCGCCCAATCCGCTGTCATCGAACAACCCGCAAACATCTTCGTCAAAAGACGACATCTCCGGACCAGATGACGAGGTCCAAACCCTCCTCTGGTAGTTCTCGTCTGCCAGCTCACGAAGATTTGCTAGAACAGTCACAATAAGCAGCCTATTTGTCATTTGCTATAAACCTCTGAATTGCCGCCTATCAGATTCAAAGCTTTGGGCAGTATCTCTATGCGGACAGGCAGATAGCCACGAGGGTCGCCATCGAACTCTATCTCCCTCGGCTCTCTGGAGGACACAACAACCGAACTGCACTCTCTAACGAAGACACCCCTGTCAATCGCAACCGAACCAGAATAGAACTTCGGCAGCATTCGCAGTATTCCAGCTCGGCCCTTGCCGTGGATTCCCACTATGGCAAGCTTGCCGTCGTCGGGACCGAGATCAAGCTGCAGTCTCAGGCCCGAAGCTATATAGGGGTTCTTCGCTATGGTCAGATTGTTGACTTCGGCTAGTCCGAATGAGTTCCCGTCGATCTCCACGCTTACATCCAACCTATCATTCTGTGCAATTGCAGAGACGACTCCCAGCCCGGTCCCGGGGATATCACCGAGGTATTTGCGCCACTTGTTGGCAAATCGAGCGACCGATGCACCCATCCCTACATTGCAGCTGCATCCAAAGTGCGCAACTCGCTCTTTGCCAGCAGCATCATGATAGGTAATCCGTGCTACATCCACCTTGTTGACTCGGCCCGAGACAAGAGCATCTACCGCTTGTTTCGGATCGATCGGGATTCCGTGGAAACGGCAGAAGTCAGGGCTGGTGCCTGAATACAGCACGCCCATCTGCAGATTCGGTTTGCCTGATTGCATAACGCCATCGAGCACTTCGTTGATCGTGCCATCGCCACCGACTGCTACTACCACATCAGCTTCAGCAGTGCGTGCCAACTCAATGGCATAGCCAATCCCATCCGTGAATACACATGCATATTCGGCACCCACTCGATCCAGACCCGATTCCCACGTCTTCCAGAGCCGTTTTCCCCTGCCTGAGCGCGAGCCCGGGTTCATAATCAGCAGGTAACTCACTTGTAGATGCCCAGCCTTTTGTAAAGAGGTGTGGGCTTGCCACGGTCCCATTCCCGAGCCAGTTGCTTCGAGACTTCCTTCGGAAGAGGTGTCTGCGAAAGACCGTGCTGCCGGAACTGCTCTTCGATCGCCTGCGCTTGCGTGCAGCAGAGCCAATCCGAGCAAGGCCTCTGGAAAAAGCTGCGCATTCGGCTATAAATATCCTCAAACGGCTCGTGCCTTACGTTGCCAAATGAGAGATTCAGGAACTCGCACGGTTGGACCTCACCAGTCGCATTCACATAGAACCTGTCGATCCCACCGCACGTGCATCCCAGGATCGACTCCGCTTCCTCGAACACCTGTGCCGCAAGCGAGGGGTAATCGTGCATGGCGCAGCTGTTGTATCGAACGTGCTCTTTGCGAAGAGACTCTATCAACACAGGATCAAGCAGCATGCCATCCTGCTTTCCAAGCCATTTGCCGGCAGGTTTGGGATGAATGAGCTGGACGTAGTCCGCATCCAGATCCCGCGCAAGATCCATAAGCCTTGCAAGACCATCACCGCGAGCCTCGTCTTCGGAAAGCACGCAGTTGACCGCCGCCGCAACACCCACCTCCCTGCACAGTCTCAGTGCATCACAAGCAATATCGAATGAACCTGGGACTCCAGTGAACGCGTCATGAACGGCAGGATCGGGTGAGTGCACGGAAACCATCAGCCCGAAAAGCCCGGCGTCCTTAAGCTCATTCAGCATTATCGGCGTGAGCTGTGCGCCGGTGGTGTTGATCCAGACTTCCGAACGAGCGTCAAGAGACCGCAATAGCTTCAAAAGCCTTTCATATCGAACGAGGGGTTCTCCGCCCTCTATATCGAACATCGCCACACCATTGTCCTGAATGGCTCGCGCAGTCTTGCACAGCAGTTCATCTTCGAGGTCAGGGCCGGCATCTTTGCGCTGATAGCAGTGCTCACAGTGATATGAACAGGCTTTCGTCATCGAGAAGACGACAGTAATGGCTCTCGCAGGAGTTCTTATCAGCTTGCTCTCTATGGCGTAATAGAATGCAGGCGTAGGGAATGCGGGCAGGTATAGATGAAGCTTGTAGCCGGTTCTTACGCGAACGACTTTGTTGTGCCTGAACGCAAGGAGCAGAAACAAAGCACGCCTCAGGAAGCGGACATAGGCCACCGGTGACCATCCAAAACTGCGTGGACGCAGCGCATATCGAACTGCCACATCCAACGCGATTCTGGTGTAGATCACGAACTTGCCGAATCCCGTAATGTAGTGGCTCATGCCTTCGTGTCTTTATACAAGTCAAACAGGAAACCGATGAAGACATAGCTTGCGGAGAACAGATAGAGCGCCAGAGTGCCGTTGAAGATAGCAATAAGGGTGATCTGGCCTGCCACACAGGCTCGAATATTCGTAACCAAGCCGAAGTACGTTCGTTCTCCCGCCGGACTTCGGTAGAAAAGCACAGCCGTCCACAACTGGAGAAAGATAGTCATCAGCGCACAGAACACAAACTGTTGCTTGAAGAGTATGTTCTTCAGGGTCATCCATCCCAGGGATAGAAAGAGAAGATAAGCCCAGGGTCGGAAGGAACGCGCCGACTATACCCGCCTGCCTAGCCACCTTCAGACCGTGCTTTACGATAAACGTCCTCTTACCTGCGGACTTGTCGCCTTCATAATCCTTGAAATAGGTGTAGTAAGTCATCAAGCCGTTGAGGATGGCCACCAGAACAAATGCGCAGATGCGATTGGAGGTAAATACAGGATCCGGGTTCGGACCGGCAGCCAGGAAGCCGTATGCTGTGCACATCGCGATCGAAAGCCCGAATATCAGATTGCCAATAAGAGACCAGGCTTTGGCGTATTCATAGAGTATGTTCAGCAGGACTCCAGCAATCACAGGAATGAGTGACCAGGGATTGAGGTAGAACGAAACAATGAGCACGCCAATAAGCAGTGCACTGGATAGCCATAGGGACCATTTGGCATTGAGTTCGCCGGTGACCATCGGCCGGTTGGGAGCGTTGATTCGGTCTTCCGGGAGGCCAAGGTAGTCGTTGAATATCTGGTTGATTCCCCAGCTCAGGAAGAGCATCGCCAGGATAATCGAGCTGCGGGTGTAGTTCACATGCCCAGGCATCAGCCAGTGGTAAGACGACACACCAACCCAACCGGCAATGCCCGTGACAAACGCATAGTACAGACGCGTTGACTTGATATACGCACGTGCAAATGCCATGTTGTGAGCCTCCCAACTCAGCTAAGTATAGCAGCCACTCGCGCATAACTCAAACTTGACATGTTCCATTTGCGTTAACACAACTTGCGGCAAGGAATCACGGCTTCCGTTGGTCGCGTATACAATGCGGTCTTTACTACCTTTCCCAGAGCGGATAATGATAGTACCTCTCTTGGTCGAAGTCCTCCAGCTTCAATGCCGCCGCTTCCGATCTCCGCACACCGGCACCATACAGCACTACAAGTAAGGCGGCGTCTCTTACACCAGCAGCCGAAGTATCTTTGGCGCATACCTCAAATAGAGCACGAACTTCCCCATGGGATAGTGCCCGGCCACAAGGTAGTTTCTCACCTTTGACGGCTTTCAGATCGGCGGCGCATTGGTAGTCTTCGGCAGTCATCAGCCCAAGCCGCCATGCCTCCTTCAGAACCCCGCGTAAGGCACTCAGCATCTTGTTTGCAGTGGCTGGTGCATACTTCGACGCCAACTCCTCCCGAATGGCTGCTGTGTGCTGATGACGCAGAGACGGCCAATCAAGCGTTATGGCATCTTGTTGGCCGTTGGTCAGTGCTCTCGCTGTGGCTTCCTTCATCGTGCGCCGAGAACCAGGGGCAAGGCTCATAATATACACCACAGCAGGGTGATTGTCTGCCCTCTTAGTGATTTCGACTGCTGTTCCTGTCCTTGCCAATGCCGTGTTTTCGTTCATGCCGTTTGACAGCGAAAGCAGCAAGCTAGCGACTAATCAGTGGGGAGGCGATCACATCTATTCACCGCAATCTCTCTCTTCTCGCCGATGAACTGGCCACCCGAATCCTGTCAGCAGGTGAGTATGCCCGGTGCTTTTCTCTCACATCCATCTCCGACAACTCGACGTAGCGCCGGGTCATCGCTAGGTCTGAATGCCCAAGTATCTTCTGTAGTGAGAATACGTCCCCGCCGTTACGCAGGTAGTGCACGGCAAAGGTGTGGCGCAAAGTATGTGGGCTGCACCGGAGCCCTGAGATATTGGCTGCAGAGCATCTCTCCTTGATCATCTCGAGCAATCGATAACGATTTATGGGCTCAGCGTAGCAGGACACGAAAAGGTTTCTGACGTTGAGCTCTCCTCGGCGGGCGAGATACTGGGATAGCGCCGACCTAGCCGTCTGACCGTACGATATCAGCCTCTCCTTATCTCCCTTGCCGCAGATCAGAATCGTCTGCTCAGTCCAGTTGACATCGTCAAGCTTGATGTCGCAGAGTTCACTTGCCCTGAGGCCGCAGTCGAGCAGCAGCAGGACGATAGCTCGGTCACGGATTCCAGCGAAGCTCTTCTCGCAGGTGGCGAGTAATGCCTCAATCTGCTCCAAGCTGAACGTCTGTATTATCGCCTTTCTCTGCTTCAACTTCTCGACGCCAGCCATCGGGCTCCGGTCGAGGAAGCCGTCTTTTATCAGGTAGTTGAAGAATGCCTTGAGGCTTATCACAGAGTGGTTGGCAGTGGACGGGCTGCTGCGTTTGGACTCGTCGGCGATGAAGCCACGGATAAGTGGAGCGTTCAGATTCAGTGGGGTAGTTCCGGGGGCATTCTTGTCGATGTAGCGTCTAAAAGACTCAAGCCTGTAGCGGTAGTAGATGATGGTGTTGTTGGACAGGTTCTTCGACTGACAGTAGCTGAGAAAAGCCTCGATTGCCGCTGACATATCCTCCGCCAGTGAGTTGAAAGCATCGATTCTGATGAGTTGTCCGGTTGCCATTTCCTGTATCTCCATATGGTGGATTTACAGGCCAGCCGAACCATGCAAGGAAGTTCGTACAAAACAAGAACCATGTGAGGAAGTTGGCTTATCCACTACCTCACATGGTTTAATTCTGAGCTCAATGGTGCCGAAGGCGAGAGTCGAACTCGCACACCCTTGCGGGCACATGGTCCTGAACCATGCGCGTCTGCCATTCCGCCACTTCGGCATTTCCCTTATTGCGTTGATATTATAGCATCCTTACCCATTCTTAGTCAACGGATATCTCCACGCAAGCAAGGGAATTCTTGTCTCATTTTGAAAACATTATCTTTTCTTCTAGCTGGCTAAATACGCCTGCATAGCCTGTAAAGCGGCTAGCTGGAGCACGCTCGATGAGAACGATTCGAGTGGGGCCGTCTACGCCGACCACACGCACTCTCTGACCACCACGGCTGACTTGGTACCAATATGTATCCTGTCCTCCAGCTTTACCAGTACCACTGCTTATCACCGATCCGCCAGCAAGCAACGATTTCATTGCTGATTGTGCGATTTCCTGGGCTGATGTCGCCTTAGGATTAGGCGAATGGACCTCAAGTGTCGCACTACCGTCTGTAAAAATTGCTGCGGTGTTACCCGGAGCTATTCCGACTTTCCATTTCTCTGGATAATTGATAGTCACAGAGCTGAAAACTTTCATGCTCTTTGTCGTAATAGCCTTTGCTGCAGGCTTGGCAGCACTGGGACCGGCAGGCGCAGCAGGGCTTGGAGACGACGGCGCGGGCGCTGGAGATGGAGCAGCAGGCGCTGGTGCACCTGGAGGTCCTACTGGTGCACCACTCTGTTCAGCCGATGGCGCTCCAGGCGCACCCGGCATTCCTGGCGATGAAGGTGGCCCACCGGGTCCCATAGGCATAGACGGCATTCCTTCCGGTCCTGTAGGACTGGGGGTAGAACTGCCCATGAAATTCCGAGCAACCATAAATCCGGCACCGAGAATTAGCACTATAGCTACAACAGCAACAATGGTGTTCTGCTTGTTGCCTGCGGCTTTGTTTCCTTTTGAGAAAAGCATAACAGCCGATCGCACCTCCAGGTATTATCTGCATCTGCGGGATTAACCCGAACTATATCATGCTAGCAGTATTAGCCGTTGCAGGCAAGATAATTTGAAATTCACTCACACGAATTTGTTTTTTTGATTGACAGCAGAGCAATGGTCTCGTAAATTCTAGTAGGTGAAAAGATAGAACGGGCATTGGCAACGAGGTCATTTCATTGAATAGCAAATATACTAAGAATAATCCCAACCCCGAAATACCGAAGGCTCTGCGTGATTTTGTAATTGGAAACACATATGATGCCCTTGTCGCAATACAAGGGTCGACAATTGTCGAGGCCAATGATCGCACCGCTCTTCTTCTAGGCTGTGCTAGTAAAGACGAATTAATCGGGAAAATGCCTACTTTATTCGTCACTCCTGAATATCTGCCCATTGCCAATGAACGTTTGGCTCGTCGAATATCGGGTGACACACCTACAGACTCAGCTATCTATGATTGCAGATGCAAGAATGGCGAACTGTTGCGGGTAGAAGTAAGCATAATGCCGTGGTGGCCGAGCGAGCCGATCCTGTCAGTATTGATCGTTAAAGATGTTACTGAGCGCGAGAAGCATCTTGAGGCGCTACGTGGGTCCGAACGACTCTACCGGACCTTAATCGAACAGATGCCGGCGGGAGCCATGCTTACCGATCATAATGGTACTATTAAGTATGTGAACAGCAAGGCAAGCAAGCTCACTGGTTATTCTATTGAAGAGCTCTGTCAGAAAATCAATCTATTTCACCCCGACGAAACTGAAGCCCACCGTTGCTATGACCTTGCATTTTCCGACAATCCGACTTCTGGAACTTGCGAAACCAGATTCATACGCAAAGACAGCAGCACTATGTGGGTTTCACTCTCTTGGCAGCCGGTTTACAGTGAAGTTGATGGCTGGTGCTGTGTCAACACAATCTTCACTGGTATTTCCGAGCAAAAAAAGGCTGAGGCTGCTCTGCGAAGAAGCGAGACACGTTATCGAGGTTTGATTGAGTCTCAACAGGATCTGATTGTGCGAACCACTCCTGACGGTCGGTTCACATTTGTTAACAATGCCTATTGTAGAATGTTTGGTAAGTCTGCTGAGGAACTTATCGGCTCATCTTTCGTCCCACTTGTCCACACAGACGATTTGCCATCAACGCTTGCTGCAATGGAATTGTTAGATGAGCCTCCATATAGAGCCACTATGGAACAGCGCGCAATGACGGTTCAAGGCTGGCGTTGGCTCGCCTGGGAAGATTGTGCAATTCTGGACAGCAGCGGCAATATGGTCGAGATTCAGGCTGTCGGTCGCGACATCACCGAAAACAAACTCGCTGGTAAAGCCTTGAAAAAAAGTGAAAAGCGTTTCCGAACACTCGTCGCCAACATCCCCGGAGCCGTATTCAGATGCAAATACGATGAGCAATTGACTATGCAATATCTGAGCTACGAGATAGAAGATCTAACTGGTTATCCTGCGATGGAGTTCATTGGAAATGCAGTAAGAAGCTTTGTCAGCGTGATCCACCCTGAAGATACCCAACGTGTCACTGATGCTGTTAAGGCTGGCGCGATGTCAGGAAAAAACTATGTTGTTGAGTATCGTGTTGTGCACGCAGACGGTTCTTCAAAATGGGTTATGGAGAAAGGCCAGGCTGTGTATGACGCGGATGGACATACTCTTTACATCGATGGCATCATATTCGATATTACCGGAAGAGTAATGGCGGTTAGAGCCCTTCAGAAGGCTCACGATGACCTGGCAAGCGCTTACGAGCTACAGCGTGAATTCCTTAACAATGTTACTCACGAAATCAGAACTCCTCTCACTGCGGTTAAGGGATATGTTGCGATGTTATTGGAAGGTGTGGCCGGGCCAATCAGCGATGAACAGAAATCACTGCTGCATCGTGTAATGACGAGTTCGGATCACCTGTTGGAGTTGGTAAGTGGAGTTCTCGAAGTCGCACGCTTGAAGAGCGGCACAGTAGCTATTCGGCCAAGAGCATGCAATCCTTGCTTGATTATAGATAAAGCGATATCATCGATTTTACCCCAGGCACGGATAAAGGGCATCGATGTGCTGGTGGATCAGCCGACAAACAGGCCTTTGGGCATGTACGATGGCGACAAACTCAGCATCATTATTACCAACCTGCTTTCCAACGCCGTCAAATTCACTGAAAGCGGTACGATCGAGATTAAGGTGACCAGTAACACTGAAGGAACTGAGATCATAGTTGTGGATTCAGGAATGGGTATCGCACAATCTGACTTGGAAACTATCTTCGACGAGTTCCAACAGCTCGATTACCCGCGCAAGCACAAAGCAACCGGGTTCGGTCTAGGGCTGGCTATTGTTGCCACAATGGTAGAGACAATCAACGCAACCCTGACCGTATCCAGTGAGAAAGACCTCGGCACCGCATTCACACTTTATGCACCGACCTTGAATGCTCAATAAATTGCTCAGGAACCGAAGCCATCATGCTCTGTTCTCGCTATGACTTCCGCTTGGAGGACCGGGTCCAGGTGCGTGAAGTAGTCGGAATAACCTGCTACACGGACGACTAGGTCCGCATAGTCCTCGGGATGTAACTGTGCATCGCGCAGGGTATCGGCGCTCACCGCATTGATCTGGATTTCGAATCCACCCCTACGAAGATATGTCTCGATCAGGCTTTTCAGAGCTTTCTGGTTGCTATCGCCGCTGAGCGAATTCTTCGACAGCTTGAGGTTGTGCACTACCCCTCCGATAGCCTTGATGTGATTCCATTTAGTTGTAGAGAGAATGGCAGCGGTTGGCCCACATGTTTCCCTGCCCTGCGCCGCGCCAGCGCCATCAGCCAGAGCGAGACCAGCCCTGCGCCCATCCGGGGTCGCTCCCATTTGCGCGCCCATTAGTCCGTGCATAATCCAACAGAAAAATCCCGGAACATAGCGATGGAGGCCGACAACATTTGACTCAGTTGTTTCTCCAAGGAAATCTGCCCACTCAGCCACTATTGCGTCGACTTCGTCATTGTCGCAGCCGTAGCTGGGAATAATGTTGATTATACGCGCGAGGAGCTCTTCATAGCCCTTATAGTCTGCTTTTAATGCAGTTCTGAACTCATTGAGTGAAAGCTCTCCCTGTTCATAGACCAGCATTTTTATCGCCATCATGCTGTCCGCGAGGTTTGCAAGACCCACAAACGAGTTCTCGACCCAATTATAACGAGCACCACCCCTATCGTAGTCCAAACCTTTCTCCAGGCAATCACTTATCAGGCAACTCGCCAATGGGTGGCATCCGCGCTCTTCACGGTCGTGCCA
>JAJFTD010000060.1 GCA_021373255.1 bacterium | reverse complement strand
AACTCCACCATCCGCTGGAGTGCGGCAGCAAGCTCATAGCGGGTGACGGGCTTGTCACCTTTATAGGTGTCGTCAGGATAACCCTTCATAATGCCGGCATCGACAACCGCTCTCACAGAGTCAGCCGCCCAATGTTCTTTTGGAACATCCTTAAAATCATCGGCGCTAAAACACGGAACTGCTATTAATGAAATCAAAGCACAGGTTGCAATAATAGTCTTCATATTAATCTCCATACCCAAAAGCAAAAAGGTCAAAAGATCCGGCAGCTACTCTGCCCAACCTTCTGACCTTATAGTTTGTTTTACTCTCTGATTATGAATCCTGGCCTCTCGGCTATAGGACTCATTCAAATCCCGTCTCGATGAATTTGTCTCGGATCTCGTCAATCTTTTCCAGCGCTCGACCGCAGCCCAGCGCTACGCAGGAAAGCGGATCTTCGGCAACGTGGATGGGGATACCGGTCTGGCTGGATAGCAGCCTATCCAATCCCCTAAGCAGGGCAACGCCACCAGTGAGCATAATTCCTCGCTCGATAATATCAGAGCTGAGCTCAGGAGGAGTGTGCTCAAGAACACTTTTTACCCTCTCGACGATCGCCATAATAGGCTCAGTAAGCGCTTCCCTGATCTCCGTGGATGTGACTTCTATAGTCTTCGGTAATCCGGCGATAAGGTCGCGGCCCCTCACCTCAAGGGCGAGTTCTTGCTCCAACGGGAACGCACTTCCGATCTTGACCTTGATCTCCTCGGCGGTGCGATCACCGATCATGAGGCTGTACTTGGTCTTGATGTGCCGCTGAATGACCTCGTCCATCTTGTTTCCACCAATGCGGATGGAGCGTGAGAGGACGATGCCATTGAGGGAAATAACGGCGATATCGGTGGTCCCACCACCCATATCAACAACCATATTTCCACCGGCAGAGGAAATCGGAAGCCCGGCGCCTATTGCAGCCGCCCAAGGCTCTTCGATGGGATAAGCCTGCTTAGCACCCGCGCTTCTTGCCGCCTGCACTACCGCCCGCTTCTCGACGGGGGTAATCTGAGACGGTACAGCCACAATCACAGTAGGCTTGAGAATGCGCTTCTTTCCACAGACTTTAGCTATTAGGTACTCAAGCATCTTCTGCGTCGTGCTGTAATCGGCGATAACGCCGTCACACATCGGACGAATAGCTGCGATGTTCTCGGGGGTCCTCCCGATCATCATACGTGCTTCTTCGCCCACTGCCACCAAGGTTTGATTCGTGAGATTCATCGCAACCACTGAGGGCTCGCGAAGCACTATCCCTTTTCCCTTGAGGTAGACGAGGATGTTGGCAGTTCCCAGATCGATGCCGAGTTCTGGCACCAAATTAAACACAGACAGCTTCTTTCTCCTGTTCGTCGGGCACGACGCCAACCTGAGCGCCGATGCTCTTCAGTTTGTCGACCATCTTCTCATAACCGCGCTCGATATGCTCGATTCCACTGATCTCGCTCTGCCCTTCGGCTGCAAGCGCGGCACAGACAAGGGCCGCTCCCGCGCGGAGGTCCGACGCGGTGGTCTGGGCTCCAGTCAGCTTGGGCACGCCGTTTATCACAGCGGTCCTGCCGTCCTGTTTGATGTCGGCACCCATTCTGGTAAGCTCATTCACATACCTGAAGCGCCGCTCATAAACGTTTTCAGTAATAACAGAGGTCCCATCGGCAATCGCAAGCATAGCCGCGAACGGCTGCTGGAGGTCCGTGGGAAACCCGGGGTGGGGCATAGTCATGATGTCGGTGGCCATTGGTCTCGAATTAGCGCGTACCCTCATGGTGTTTTCTGTCATTTCAATTATGGCACCAGACTCACGCAGCTTCAGTGCGAATGGCTCAACATCATCCGGGCGTATCCTCTCGATTCGTACATCACCCATGGTTACGACAGCAGCGACAGCAAATGTTCCAGCTTCCATACGATCCGGCGGCATATCGAACTCAACACCGTGTAATTCGCCTACACCCTCGACTCGAACGGTAGATGTTCCCGCACCTTCGATCCTTGCGCCCATTTTGGTGAGAAACTCGGCGAGCTGGGTTACTTCGGGCTCTGCAGCCGCGTTATGTATAGTAGTGACGCCCTCAGCCAGACATGCGCTGGACATAATATGCTGTGTAGCGCCCGCACTCGGGAAATTAAGGTAAACCTGTGCACCCTTGAGCTGTTCGCACTCGGCCTCAACGAAGCCATGATCGATATTCACATAAGCGCCAAGGGTTTGTATGCCTTTAACATGGAAATCAATGGGTCGTGCGCCAATATCGCATCCACCCGGCATTGCCACTTTCGCGTAGCCTTTACGAGCGAGCACGGGGCCCAGTACACAAAAAGAAGCCCGCATCCGTTTCACGAGCTCATATGGCGCCTCCGTGGCTGATATTTCAGTGGCGTCGATCCGAACAACACCGTTGCCTTCTTCTTCGCATTTCACTCCGAGAGCTCGGAGCATATCCATCATCGTGCGGCAGTCACCGATTGACGGAACGTTTTTGAGTATAGTTTCACCTTTGCCCAGCAGGGCACCGGCCATAATTGCGAGTGTACCATTCTTGCTGCCGCTTGTGACAACCGTTCCGTCCAGTCGCGCACCACCGGTCAACACGAGTTTATCCAAGTTATGAGACCTCCTGTCGGAATCCTTTCGCCCTCGACTGGCCTACCGACATCTTGAGCTCTTCCCGTTTTCGAGTAGTGGCATTGTATGACGTGATGTCTCTTCTTCCTTCGAAGACAAGTGCTGAGCGTAAGCTCACACCCATATAACATCAAGTCAAGAACGTCCAGCACCCGTTTCCGGGAGAGCCTTGGTATAATAGCTGCTTTGGCTCAAGTATATCTAATGAATACCCCTGTGTCAAGCTCATCTAGCCTCTAATCACAGCATGATGTTTCAGCGTCGTTGTAAGCTCTGCTTTTGGGCTAACCTCTACCAATATAGTAACGCATCCAATGGGCAAAAGGTATACAGTACAAAATATATCCCTGACTCGTGGCCTTGGGTTTTACTCACATCTCTTGCCGGGTCGGCTGTGCCGATCAGACCGTTAGTGAGAACCATGTCCACGAATCAGGGAAGGTCTGGTACCATTCGCTTTTATAATACCCATAATACTATGTCACAAAACATGCAGAAGCTCGTGTCACTACCCGAAATCATTAAGCGGGATCTGCCATGAGTAACTCTAAATTATATGATTCCAGGTTCGCACGATCTTTCGGTGATAGGTTTGGATCGGTAACCAATACGTGCACTTCATTCCACCCACCATACCGTGCGAATGCCTTTTTGGCGAACTTCTGGCTCTCAGCCACTACCACCACTTTGTCCGTAGTCTGCATAATGGCGCGTTCGAAGTTTACTATGTGCAGGTCCAGCGCGTACATGCCATCAACACTGTCCGCGCCGTCACAGCCGATGAACAGCGTATCTACATGCAAATTCTTGAGTGTGTTCTCAGTGAGTGGTCCATAAAGGCTCGGGAACTCGTGCCTCAGGAAACCTCCAAGCATAAGTACCCTGACCGGTGAACCAAACAGTGCCTGAGCCACGCACACTGAAGTGGTGACCACAGTTATCCCCTCGTCCTGTGGCAAATGCATTGCCACTTCCAGAGGAGTTGTTCCGGCATCGATCATAATGGTCTGTCCAGGCTCTACCAGGCTTGCCGCGAGCTTACCAATGGCTTCTTTCTCCGGTGTGACAGAATAATGCGGAAAAGCGCTCTGCAGCACCCGCAGTCGTCCAGCCACGGTCGCCCCACCGTGAGTCCGTACCAGGAGGCCCTGCTCTTCGAGTTCAGTAAGGTCACGGCGTATCGTCATCTCCGAAACCCCGAATCGATCAGAAAGCTCCCTCACTCCAATACGTTGGTTATCACCGAGCATCTCGATTATCGTTGTTTGGCGGCTGTTCAAGTCTCCCTCCACGCACAATAACTGTGCGAAACGCACATTCAGTATATCTCGACTATGCAAGCTTGTCAAGGAACGGGGGAAATTGAATTAAGAATTTAGAATTGAGAATGGAGAGTTTGGGGAGGAGCAGGTGAATTATGAGGTATGAATTATGAATTTGGGAAAGGTTAGCAGCTAACCTAGTTCCCTCTCCCCTGGCGGGAGAGGGTTAGGGTGAGGGGGACAACGTAATGGTTATAGATTCCCTATTGTACTCATCAAGAGTGAGTTATTACGCCCGGCGACTAAAGTCACGGTAACAACAGCACAAAGTCCCCCTGCGGGGACTGGGAAAGAGCGAACCTCACAATTATTAATCAGGAAATCCAGATATGCCACTTTTTTCAGAAATTGCAAGTTGACATGTGCTCGATTTAGTGCTAACATGCGATCGAACGATCAGTGATACGCACAATATCGCACATTTAGCGTTTTTCTAGATTGGAAACGGAGGAGTTAGAAACATGGCTACCGCAAGCAAAGCGGCCCCGAAAGCGGGGCTCGACCTCGGCAAGGATCAACTTGCTGATTTCCTGCGTCAGATGTATGAGATTCGGTTCTTTGAAGAGAAAGTTGCAGAACTTCTCAAGGCCGGTATTATTAAAGGTGCGTCCCACCTCTACGCAGGCGAGGAAGCAGTTGCCGTGGGCGCCGTCTCCGCTATCTCTGAAGACGACATAATCGCAAGTACCCATCGCGGGCACGGCCACTGCGGCGCTATCGGCGACAAACATGCCCACACTGAAAAAGATCGCCAAGACCACTGGAACAAGATGATGGCCGAGCTTATGGGCAAGGCTACCGGTTATTGCAGGGGCCGCGGCGGATCGATGCACATCGCAGACGTCCAAAAAGGCAACCTTGGTTCCACTGGTATCGTCGGCGGTAACATCCCCATCGCCACGGGCGCAGCGCTCGCTGAGAAGCTCAAGGGCACTGATAATGTTGTCCTCTGCTTCTTCGGGGACGGCTCTACCAACACCGGCAGCTTCCACGAGGCGCTTAATATGGGCGCTACTCTCCTTTGTGGCTTACCGATTGTATATGTTTGTGAGAACAACCTCTACGGAATGTCCGTTCCTTATCATCAGAAGTGCGTAGACGCAGCGGGTCAGGCCTCAAAGGTAGATCATGTTGTCGACCGTGCCGCCGCTTACGGTATCCCCGGTGAGATCGTTGACGGTATGGATGTGTTGGCTGTTCGCGAAGCCGTGAAGAAAGCCGTTGAGAATGCAAGAAAGGGCGCTGGCCCGGCCTTGATTGAAGCCAAGACCTACAGGTGGTTCGGCCACTCCATCAGCGACCAGAGAATCTACCGCACTCGCGAAGAAGAAGCTGCATGGAAAGAGCGCTGCCCGATAGTCGTGCTCCGTGGAAAACTTGCTGACGCCGGAATTATGACCGAAGCCGAGATGGACACCATCCGCGACAAGGCAACTGCAACCATCGAAGCGGCTACAAAGTTTGCGACCGATAGCCCACTGCCGGATGCCAGCGAGCTGTTCGACGGCGTGTATGTTGATGCTGATCCGGCTAAGATGGCTGCTGAAAAGGCTGCAGAGAAGCCGATCGCTGCGAAGGTCAAAGCGATTGAAGACGATATTAGAGGATTCCTCCGCGAACAGTCCGGTGGCGCTGCCAAGTCCGCTTTGCCAAAGTTGAACAAGGCTGGACAGGGTCAGTTTGAAGGAAAGTATGGCACGCGGATTCTTACCTACGGACAGGCTCTTGTAGAAGCTCAGCGTGAGGAAATGAAGCGCGACGAGAGCGTCGTGATCTTGGGCGAGGATGTTGGCCTTTATGGCGGCGCTTATGCTGCTACACGCGGACTTCTGGACGAGTTCGGCCCGACACGAGTTATGGACACAGCCATTTCAGAAGCGGCTATCGCAGGTGCTGCTGCCGGTGCGGCTATGAGAGGTTTGAGGCCCATTCCTGAGATCATGTATGTGGACTTCGTAACCATCGCGTCTGACCAGATCGTGCACAATATGGCCTACAACCGCTATATGTTCGGTGGCAAGACCAAGGTTCCGTGCGTGCTCAGAACAGAGGGCGGCGTTGGACGAAGTATCGCAGCTCACCACTCCGAGAGTCTTGAGTCCTGGTTTATGCATATCCCTGGTCTCTACCTGGTTATGCCGTCTACTCCTTATGATGCAAAGGGACTTCTCAAGGCTGCCATCAGAGATGACAATCCTGTAATCTTTATCGAGCACAAAGTCCTCTACAGCGGCGTTATGGGCCCGGTTCCGGAGGAAGAGTATATCATTCCGCTGGGTGTTGCCGACGTGAAGAAAGAGGGCAAGGATGCTACTATCGTTGCCTACTCTCGAATGCTGCACTTTGCTATGGATGCTGCACTTGAGTTGGAAAAAGAGGGCATAAGCGTTGAGGTTATCGACCCGCGCACCCTTGCTCCGCTGGATGTGGAAACCATCGCGCAGTCTGTTAAGAAGACCGGCCGACTGATCAGCGTATCCGAAGCATTCACCCGCTGCGGTGTTGCTGGTGAGATCGTAAGGCAGGTAAGTGAGTACAAGTTTGCCGATGGCACCCTGTGCTTCGACTACTTCGACGCTCCGCCTGCGGTTGTTGCTGCAAAGGATGTTCCGATTCCGATGAGCGCACCGCTTGAGGATGCTGCCGTGCCTTCTCGCGATGACATTATAAAAGCTGTAAAGTCACTACTGTAAGGTACAATTATAGCTTTGTTTCTGATGGTCCGGGTGCATTGGCCCGGACCATCTCCCCCTCATCTAACAGGAGAGATACTTTTGAGTGACATAATGCAGAGCTACAAGCGGGTAGCGCACAAGCTGCCTGATACGATATACACCTGGCATCTCTACGGCGCTGGGGTAGAGAACCTCGGCCGCGACGGCAAGCCCGAAACGAAGCCGCTCCCAATTTATGGCCCCGATCAACTCCTTCTCCGCATTGACGCCGTGGGTATTTGTTTTAGTGATATTAAAGTAATCAACCAGGGCAACCAGCACCCCAGAGTCATCGGACGTGACCTGACTGTTGACCCTGTGACGTTGGGCCACGAGGCCGCTGTCACGGTGGCGGGTGTGGGCGATAGCCTTAAAGGCAAGTTTAGTATCGGCCAGCGATTTATCGTGCAGGCTGATGTATTTGTAAATGGCAAGAGCATGGCGTTCGGCTATGCGCTGCCGGGCGCGCAGACCCAGTATCAGGTTGTCGGGCAGGAAGTGCTTGCTGGCGATGAAGGCTGCTACCTGCTCCCCGTGCAGAACACTACGGGCTACGCTGAAGCCGCTTTGGCCGAACCGTGGGCATGCGTGGTGGCCTCTTACAGAATCAATCGAAGAACATCGATAAAGCCCGGTGGGGTGATGTGGATAGTCAACGCGGGCGGTGAAGGCGACTTCACGTTCGGTATGAACATCGACTCCAAGACCGTCATTGCAAGCGGAGTTACAGGCAAACTGGCTGATGAGTTGAAAACTCTGGCAGGGCAGGGCAAGTTTGATCTTGTCACTTCAGCCGGTGCAGGCGATATCGATGCTCTATCCGCCAAGTATGGCTTGTTTGATGATGTTGTGATCCTCGGATCAGATGCTGATGTGGTTGAGAAAGCCGCTGAGTGTCTTGGACGAGATGCCGTATTGAGCATACTTTCTAATGGCAACATGACGCGGCCGATTAAAGTGGACATCGGTAAGATCCATTACCAAAACCACTCCTACCTCGGCGCTACCACCGGCAAGTTGGCCGATGCTTACGGCCCGACGCGAGTTCCCAGTGAACTTAAGCAGGGTGGCAGCGCGTGGTTTATAGGTGCGGGTGGCCCTATGGGGCAGATGCACCTGCAGAGAGCGGTGGAACTCCCCAACGGTCCGATGAAAATCCTCGCCACTGACGTTGATACCGCCAGGCTTGAGAGTGTGAAGCAGCGCTTTATGCCCATAGCCGAGCGGCGAGGAGTAGACCTGCGGGTGGTGAATCCTATGGAGATCAGCCCCGAGGAGTTCAACAAACTGCTTGAGGAGTTCACCGGAGGCAAGGGCTTTGATGACATTGTTGCTCTCGCACCTGTCGCTAAGCTGGTCGAGCAGGCTGTGCCGTGGATGGGCGAACAGTGTCTTATGAACATATTTGCAGGTGTCCCAACGGGCACTATTGCTTCGCTTGACCTCACTGGTGTCTATGCAAAAGGCGTCAGATTTGTTGGAAGCAGCGGGTCCAAAGTCACGGACATGCAGGACACCCTGGGTGCCGCTGAGTCCGGCGAGCTTTCCACAAACACCTCGGTTGCCGCAGTGGGCGGAATTGAAGCCTCATGGGATGGTATGAAAGCCGTTAAGGAAGGCAAGTTCCCTGGTAGGGTAGTTATCTACCCGCAGATTAGCGGCCTTGCGCTGACCGCTGTGCCCGAAATTGGGAAGGTGCTGCCTAGTGTTGCGGCGAAGTTGACTGACGGTATGTTCTGGAATCGTGAAGCTGAAGCAGAACTCTTGCGGACGATGCTGAAGCTGGAAATAATAGGGGAAGAATAATGGCTAACGTAATTACGCTGCCTATGCTTGGCCAGACGATGGAAGAAGGCACCATCAGTAAATGGTTTAAGCAAGAAGGCGACACTATCACAGCCGGCGAGCCGCTGTACGAAGTGATGACTGACAAGGTCAACATGGAAGTAGAAGCGCCCGAGTCCGGTATTCTACGCAAGATTATTGCCAAGGTGGATGATACTATCCCGATCCTTGAACCCGTGGCGATCATCGGTACCGCCGATGAGTCGATTGATGGCCTGCTTTCAGGTGGACAACCTTCAGCCCCGGCTCAGGAGCAGCCGAAGGAAGTTGCAGCCCCCGCTGTAGTTCCGGCTGCTGCCGCTGCGAGTGTTTCCAAGGATACGGCAGATGTAAATAGAGTCTTTGCATCCCCAAGAGCCAAGCGCGTGGCTATGGAGAACGGTGTTCAAGTGAGTGACCTCGCCGGTCGCGGCACCGGTCCCGAAGGCAGAGTTGTGGAAAAAGATGTCCTTGCTTACATAGCTGAGGGCGCGGTAAAGGCTACACCGCTCGCATCGAAGATTGCTGATGTGGAGGGTGTTAATCTTCGCAATGTGGCTGGGACAGGTACCGGCGGCAGAGTGGTGCGTGATGATGTTCTTCGCGCCGCTGCTCCGGCGGCTCAACCTGCGTCGACTTCGGCCAGGGTTGTTCCGTTTGCCGGTATGCGCAAGCGCATTGCTGACAATGTATCCAAGAGCGCGCAGACTGCCCCGCATGTCACACTTACTACTGAAGTTGATATGACCGAGGCTGTTGAGCTTCGCAAGAAGATCGTTGGCGAGTTCGAGAAGAGATACGGTGTGCGCGTGACGTTCACCGACTTCATAGTCAAGGCGGCTGCGCTCACCCTGCTTAACCACCCAATGATCAACTCTGCTCTTCAGGGCAATGAGATTCGCTTATTTGATAGCGTGAACATGGGCCTCGCGGTTACCCTGGATGACGGGCTGATTGTGCCGGTCATAAAGGATGCTGAGAAGAAGAGCGTTTCTGAGATTTCAATCGAAGCCAAACAGTTGGCTGAGAAAGCTCGCAGCAACTCCATTACAGGCGCTGATCTTGCAGGTGGCACATTCACAATCAGCAATCTGGGCGCGTTCGGCATCGAAGTGTTCAATCCGATCATCACACCCGGTCAGACCGCTATTCTCGGTGTTTGCCGAATAGCTGAGAAGCCGGTTGTGAAGGACGGCCAGATCGTCATTCGATCGATGATGAACCTCTGCCTGTCGTTCGATCACAGGATAGTAGACGGCGCTCCGGCGGCCAAGTTCCTGCAGGAACTCAAGAACAAGCTAGAATCGCCGTTGATGCTGTTGGTGTAATAGGCTGTGGTGCCGGATTCAGAGATCCGGCTTTGGCTTTAGGGTGGCGATTCGGAGATCGCCACCCATCTTGGCAGTTGCACAACGTGCTCCCTCCCCCAGGAGAGGAAACACGCTGTGCGTATACAGAACAAGGTTAGTAAGCTGCGGGAACTTACGATGCTGTATTACCAGATGTTATATATCAGCGTCGTTCCTGCAGCATAACAATACGTATGTTGCTTCGGACTGCGAAGCTGCCGAAGCCGCCGGACGCACACCGTGACCGGAATCAATCAACGCACAACGCATTAACGCGCAACGCAAAACGAGGACCAAAATGTACGATGTAGCAGTTATTGGCGGTGGCCCCGGGGGATATGTAGCCGCAATAAAGGCGGCTCAGCTCGGGGGCAAAGTCGCTATAGTTGAAAAAGACGAACTCGGTGGGGTCTGCCTTAACAGGGGTTGTATCCCGACAAAGGCAATGCTGGCATGTGCCGAGCTTTATGATACGGTGCTGAACCGCAGCGACAACTTCGGTGTCAAGGTGACAGGTGCGAGCCTGGACTATGCCGCGGTGATCGCACACAGGCAGAAGGTCGTGAAGACCCTGGTGAGCGGTGTCGGTTTCTTGATGAAGAAGAACAGCATAAAGGTGTTCAAGGGCGCAGGTCGGCTGGCTTCGGCGAACTCTGTTGAGGTAACAGCGGCTGACGGCTCCAAGGAGACTTTTGAGGCGCGCAACATAATTATCGCGACCGGCTCCGAGCCTGCAAAGATCCCTATTCCCGGTTTGGACGGCGAAAATGTGTGGGACAGCGATGGTGCGCTTGGTGCGGACAATGTGCCTAAGAGCATGCTCGTAATCGGCGCTGGCGCCATCGGCCTGGAGTGGGGCTTCATGTTCAACAAGTTCGGCTGCAAGGTGACAATAGTCGAACTTATGCCGCATATTCTGCCTTTGAACGATTCCGAGATAGCCGACGAGTTGGCAAAGTCACTCAAGCGCAGCGGTATCGAGATCCTTAACGAGCACAAGGTTACCAAGGTGGAGCAAGCCAACGGCGAGATGGTCGCGACGGTTGTTACGGCGGATGGTAGTAATGAGCGCAAGATATCGGCTGAGAAGATACTTGTGGCTGTTGGGCGTCGTTCAGTTTCTACCGGTCTGGGTCTTGAAGAGATCGGCGTTGCCACGGACCGCGGCCGGATAATAGTAAACGATCGCATGCAGACAAACATTTCCAGCGTTTATGCCATCGGTGATGTTGTAGGTGGCGCGCTCCTTGCTCACAAAGCAAGTGAAGAGGGTGTTATCGCCTCAGAGAACTGCATGGGCCACGCGAGCAAGATGAAATACAATGTTTTGCCTGCCGCGGTATACACCAGCCCCGAGGTTGCGTCAGTAGGTATCACTGAAGACGCTGCCAAGGCTCAGGGCATAGATTACAAAGTCGGCAAGTTCTCATTCAGGGCAAACGGTAAAGCGCTGGGTATCGGCGAAGCCGAAGGCACAGTGAAATTCATTACTGATACCAAGTATGGCGAAGTTCTGGGATGCCACATGGTAGGGCCGCACGTCACGGACATGATCCACGAGGTAGTAATCGGCATGGAGTCAGAAGCGACCATTGAGACCATAGCCAACGCCATCCACGCGCACCCAACTCTTTCCGAAGTAACAAAAGAAGCCGCTCTTAACGTAAACGGGAGCGCTATTCATAGCTAAGTAGTTGGTTTGTGAGAGACTCTTAATCGCGAAAACGCGAAGTAACGAAAGCGCGAAGAGATAATGTAACGCTGGACCCATAACGACGCGTGACGCAAGACGCTCGACGCAGAGCCAACGCGCAACGCACAACATCTTGGGAGATGTTATATGTCAAACAAAGAACAGACAATGCAACAATTGATAGCTATGTCGCACTGGCTGGGCGAGGAGAGCAGAGGATTTGCCATTCTTGGCGAGGGGAATACCTCGGGCAAGATTGGTGATGACTCGTTCTACGTCAAAGCCAGCGGCGCACAGCTTAGCAATATAAGCGAGCGCGGGATTGTTGAAGTGAGTTTCAGCAAGGTGCTGGATATGCTCGATGGCCCGGCGCTTACGGATGCCGAGATCAAAGCCCGGCTCAAAGCGGCCACGCTAAACAACGACGGTGGCCCCGCACCCTCTATAGAAACACTATTCCACGCGTATCTGCTCTCGCTGCCGGGTGTGAACTTCATCGGCCATACCCACCCTATATCGGTAAACTCGATCACTTGCTCATCGGGCTGGAAGCAGTTCACCAGCGGGCGGTTGTTCCCTGACGAGATCGTGTGCTGTGGAATCGCGCCTGTGTATATCGACTACACAGACCCTGGCGTGACCCTTGCGCGAACCATCAAAGAATCAGTCGAGAGCTATGTGAAGCAGTATGGCGAGCGACCGAAGTCGGTGTTGATGCAGAACCACGGTTTGATCGCCGTCGGTGGCACCGTATCGGAAGTGCAGAGCATCACCGCGATGTGGGACAAGACCGCAAAGGTGCTCGCAGGCACATTCCAGTTCGGTGGACCTAATTATATGACTGCCGAAGCAGTGGACCGTATTTATACCCGTCCGGATGAGTTAGACAGAAAGAAATTGATAGAAGGACTAAACCGGGAGTAAAGCAAAGTGTGCAACAAAAAACAGTTTGATGGAAAGAGTGCAATCATCACCGGCGGCGGACAGGGGCTGGGTGAAGCAATAGTCCGCAGGCTCGCGAGTGAGGGCGCGAATGTTGTTATAGCTGATATTAATCTGGATGCCTGCAGCAAGCTTGCAGAAACAGTTGCGGCTGAATACGACGTCAAAGCAATACCAGTGAAGGCCGATGTTACCAATGATGACGATGTTGCTGCGATGGTCAAGGCGTGCACGGATGCATTCGGCAAGCTCGATATCCTAGTGTGCAATGCAGGTATTTTGAAGTCTGGTGATGTGCGCGACTTTGCTACATCGGATTGGCGCAAGGTGATTGACGTTAACCTGGTCGGTTATTTTGTGTGCGCTCGCGAGGCATCCAAGGTGATGGAGCAGCAAAAGAGCGGCACGATTATTCAGATCAACTCGAAGTCCGGCAAGCGCGGCAGTTTCAAGAACTCTGCCTATGCCGCGAGCAAGTTTGGCGGTATCGGGTTTACCCAGAGCCTGGCGCTGGAACTGGCCCCGTTCGGGGTGCGCGTGAACTCGATCTGCCCCGGCAACCTGCTTGATTCCCCGCTGTGGGTGAACAGCCTGTATAAGCAATACGCCGAGCGTTGGGGTATCACCGAAGAAGAAGTGCGCAAGAAGTATGAAGCGCAGGTGCCACTAGGGCGAGGGACGTCTTATGACGACATTACCAACACAGTAGTTTTCCTTGCCTCAGACCAGTCCAGTTATATGACCGGCCAAGCGATCAACGTCACCGGCGGCCAGGTAATGAGCCCATAGGAAGCGCGCATATAACGCATTAACGCGCAACGCATTAACGAACAAAGCAAAACGCATTAACGCATAACGCGATCATGGAGACACCATTGAACAAGGATAGGATCGAAGCAGCATATTCAGCCGCGAAAGAACGTTACGCGGAATTTGGCGTAGATACGGACAAGGCGATCAAAGCGCTGTCCGGTGTTTCGCTATCACTGCACTGTTGGCAGGGTGATGATGTGGGTGGCTTCGAGAAGCCTGCGGCATCGCTGTCCGGTGGTGGAATTCAGGTTACGGGGAACTACCTGGGCAAAGCGCGTACCGTGGCAGAGCTGCGGAGCGATCTTGAAAAGGCATATTCGCTGATTCCGGGAAAGCACCGGGTGAACTTGCACGCAATCTACGGTGAGTTCGGCGGCAAGCTGGTCGACCGTGATGAGATTGCTCCCGAGCATTTCCAGGGCTGGGTAGATTGGGCAAAGGCGAATGGAGTGGGGATGGACTTCAACGCCACCCTGTTCTCGCACCCAAAGGCTGATGATGGTTTCACACTCAGCCATGAAGACAAATCGATCCGGGCGTTTTGGATCGAACACACCCGCCGGGCGCGTGAGATTTCAGCGTTCATGGGCCGCGAGACTGGAACCCCTGTGGTGCATAACCTCTGGATTCCTGATGGATGCAAGGAAACCCCGGCTGATCGACGTGCTCCGCGACAAAGACTCAAGAATTCGCTGGACCTTATCTATGCCGACAAGTATTCGCCCGATTATCTTCGAGATGCAGTCGAATGCAAGTTGTTCGGTATCGGCAGTGAAAGCTATGTAGTTGGTTCGCACGAGTTCTATATGGGATATGCAATGAAGAATGGCCTGATGGTGTGTATGGATCTCGGCCATTTCCATCCCACAGAGTCGATAGCGGACAAGATCTCATCAGTGCTCATGTTCTCGGACGAGGTGCTGCTGCACGTCAGCCGTGGTGTGCGGTGGGACAGCGACCATGTCGTGATCGCAAATGATGACCTTATGGACGTCACCCGCGAGGTGGTCCGCAACGGTCTGGACAAAGTTCATGTTGCTCTGGATTACTTTGATGGCACTCTGAACAGAGTGGGCGCATGGGTCACCGGTTCTCGCGCAACTCTTAAGGGTATCCTTGCTGGTCTCTTGGAGCCGTCTGCGATGCTCAAGGAGTATGAGGATTCAGGTAAGCTCTTCGAGCGCCTGGCGTTGACTGAAGAGGCCAAAGCGATGCCCATGGGAGATGTGTGGAATTATTACTGCCTCCAGGCCGGTGTGCCGGTGGGAGCGGACTGGATCGGTGAACTGCAAGCCTACGAGGCTACAGTGACCAGCAAGCGAGTGTAGGACTAGCCAATGGCAAAAGCACAAAAGTATCTGGCGTTTGATTTTGGCGCTTCCAGCGGTAGAGCCGTATTGGGAACTATTGCCAACGGCAAGCTGGAGATGGAGGAAGTTCATCGCTTCCCCAATGGTCCTGTGATGGTGAACGGATGCGCTTATTGGGATGCATTCAGGCTTCTTGAAGAGATCAAGCAGGGTATCAAGCTCGCGGTTCGCGCACATGGTGAAGAAATTGCCGGTATCGGCATCGACACCTGGGGCGTGGACTTCGGCCTGCTCGGCCCTAATGATTTACTCATCGAGATGCCGCGTCATTATAGGGATTCCCGCACGGATGGGATGATAGAAAAAGCCGGAGAGATTGTTCCTCTCTCGGATATCTACGCTGAGACCGGCATCCAGTTCATGCAGTTCAATACCATCTTCCAGCTTTTCGCAATCGCACAGAGCAACCCATGGATGCTGGACACGGCGCAGAGCATGCTTATGATGCCGGACCTGTTCAACTTCTGGCTGACAGGTGTGAAGTCTAACGAGTTCACGATAGTTTCCACCAGCGGAATGTATGATCCCAAGACGGGTGACTGGTCTCGTTGTCTGCTCGAAAGACTGGGCATTCCGACGCATATGCTCGGCAAGATATGTAGACCCGGCACTGTGATAGGAACTCTGCAGGCGAGTGTGGCTGAGGAGACCAAAGCTCACGCTATACCTGTGGTTGCTGTTGCAAGCCACGATACGGGCTCTGCGGTGGCGGCGGTGCCGTCGGACAACCCCGACAGCGCCTACCTCAGCTCGGGGACATGGTCACTGCTGGGGATAGAGTGTGACCAACCGATTATCAACGAACAGTCACGCGCGCTGAACTTTACCAATGAAGGCGGCGTGGGTGGTGTCAGGTTCCTTAGAAACGTGATGGGTCTGTGGCTGGTGCAGGAGTGCCGAAGGGCGTGGAAAGAAGCTGGACACGAGTTCTCCTTCGGTGAGTTGGCATCCCTGGCGGAGTCCGCGCAGCCGTTCCGCTCGATCATCGACCCGGATGACGAGAGCTTCCTAAAGCCATGTGATATGCCGGAGAGAATCCGCGAGTTCTGCAAGAAGACCGGTCAGCCCGTTCCAGAGGATGAGGGTGCCGTAATCCGAACAGCACTGGACAGCCTAGCGCTCAAGTATCGCTGGGTCATAAGCTCAATAGAGTCACTGACTGGAAAGACAATCCCACAGATAAACATAGTCGGTGGCGGCGTGAACAACAAACTGCTGTGCCGTCTCACGGCTGATGTCACAGGCAAACCCGTCCTCGCAGGCCCGTCTGAGGCCACGGCTATAGGCAACATTCTAGTGCAGGCAATGGGCCTGGGGCAGTTGAACTCGCTGCAGGAGTGCCGAGAGATCGTACGCAACTCGTTCGATTTGGACTCCTACACCCCCCAGCCACTTCCAGAAGTGGAAGAGGCCTGTGCGAAGTTCGAGAGCATACAAGGCAAGTAGTTTAATCGCGACAACGCGAAAGAGCTAAATCGCGAAAAGGAACGAATAGATAACGAAAGTTGCTTCGGACTGCGAAGCTGCCGAAGCCACCGGACGCACCATCTCTGACATTCCAGAATCGCTGAGATATTGAATTGAGATGAAAACGCTGAAGAAGAATATATACGCACCTGGCGTTAGTTTCTTCAGCGTTTCATTTCATTCATCCCTTCAGCGATTCAAAGATAACATCCCCCAACAGGAGAAAACCATTGACCAAAGATATAACATTGCTAGAAGAACAGCTTAATAGCTTTGATAGCTCACAGAGACGTGATGCACTGGAGCAGTTGGCTGAGCAAGTGAAATCCGGGCAGGTATCGCTGGCGGCGAAAAAGCGAGAAGTTAATTTGCATTTCCACACATTCTTCTCGTTCAACGCCAATGGATGGTCGCCCAGCCGGATCGCGTGGGAGAGCGCGAAGTATGGCCTGGAAGTGGCTGGTATAGTTGACTTCGACGTACTGGACGGCATGGACGAGTTCCTGGCTGCTGGCAAGCTGTTGGGGCTCAAGGCTGTCGCAGGGTTGGAGACTCGCGTATTCATCAGTGAATTGGCAGATAAGGTCATAAACAGCCCGAACGAGCCTGGGATTTCATATTTTATGGCGTCGGGATGTTATCGAAAACCGGATGCGGGCAGTGAGGCAGAGAAGATTCTGTTCAACATGCGCGATACCGCCAGGCAGCGGAATATCGTCCTGGTCGAACGCGTGAATGCATTTTTGGACGAGGTGCAGTTGGATTATGACAAAGACGCTGTGCCCCTTACTCCGGCAGGTAATGTGACGGAACGCCACCTGCTTCTGGCTTATGATATAAAGGCTAGAAACGTGATGCGCGAGAAAGTTGCATCGTTCTGGGCGTCAAAGCTGGGGATCGACCAAGCTGCCGCAGAGGCGCTGTTGGGTAATACGCCTAAGTTGCACGACACTATGCGCTCCAAGCTGATGAAGTTTGGCGGGGTGGGCTATGTGAAGCCGGATGCGGGCAGCTTCCCGAGCATCGAAGAAGCCGTCAGCATGATGCAGGGTATGGGAGCGATTCCCACAGCCACATGGCTCGATGCTACCAATCCGGGTGAAGAAGATTCCACTGCGCTCGTGGCGCTGATGCAGTCCAAAGGGGTTGGAGCACTTAATATCATCCCTGACAGGAACTGGAATATCAAAAACCAAGAGGAAAAAGCCCTCAAAGTAAAGAAACTTGGAGAAATAGTTGCTGCTTGCCGAGCCGCTGATCTTCCAATAATTGTGGGCACTGAGATGAATAAAGCCGGATTGCCATTTGTGGATAACTTTGCCGCGCCTGAACTCGTGCCGTTTGTGGATGATTTTGTTGCGGGAGCTGAGTACGTTTACAAGTATACAGCAACTGCACTAGCGACTCGATAAAGAATCAGATGCGTTCTAACAGGAGGTTGAACAATTGAGAAATACACCAATTGGTATTGCTATGCTTAGCGATGAGCGCGAGCATGTGTGGAGTATAAGCAACGACGCCAATATGCAGGTTGTTAACCGCTGGGCGGAGGTGCTGCGGACTGGTCTGAAGAATGCTGACGGCAGCGTGTTGGAAATCGTGGTTGCGCCTAAGATCATCACTGGCGTTCGTGTAGCGCAGGAGATGGGCGAATATCTGGTCCGCCAGGGCTGCAAGCAAGTAATAATGTGCTACAACGTCTGGAATTTCCCATTCCTTGCGTGGCCGTTCATCAATTGCTTCGGCAGGGATATCCCGATCCTCTCGCTTTCAAATAACAACGGGCAGTATCCGGGTAATGTCGGTCTACTCGCCAGCGATGGCGCTCTTCGGCAGGCGGGCAGGCGCACGCACCGAATTATCGGTGAGATCGATTCACCTGTTACTCAGCAGGATGTTTTTGACTGGATCCGCGGCGCCAATGCTCTTACCACCATCAAGAACGAAGTCTTCGGCCTTTATGGTGGACATTCGATGGGTATGGAGACAGGTTTCTTCCATCTAACCCCTACTGTTAAGGCTTTAGGCTGCAACTGCTACCAAGTTGATCAGTATTTACTCATTAAGTATGCTGAGCAGATGGACGCCGCAGAGGTAGAAAAGGGCCGGAAGTGGTTTGAAGGACTCCTCGGCGACAGGCTGAAATACGATGGCAAGATGCTCACTCCACAAACCCTTGAGCGCCAGATTCGCATCTATCTAGCGATGGACAAAATCAACAAAGAAGAGGGTTTCGACTTCTGCGGGCTCAAGGGCCAGCGTGAACTCACCGAGCATTATACCCTGGGTGATGTGCCTGAGATGGTAATGAACGACCCCTACGACTGGAATGGCCCCAAGGAGCCCATGGTATGTGCCACTGAGGCCGACGCGTATGCCGCTATTACTATGCAGCTTCTAAAGTACGTCTCCGGTGGCTTGCCAACCCTGTTCATGGACGTGCGCCTGTATCTCCCTGAGCTTGATATCTGGGACTGGTGCAACTCCGGCAACCACTCGAGCTGGTATGCATCGCAGTCATATGATCCGGCTGAGAACTTCAAGAAGATCACATTCCATCCCGCGCTTGAGTTTTATTTCAAGGCTGGTGGAGCATCGGTTGAGTTCGATGCCTGCGGCAGCGAGATGACATTCGCGAGGCTGGGCTTGTGGGACGAGAAGCCATTTATGTTCATTACCAAGGGAGAAGCTCTGGAGCTTCCAGGTGAGGAGCGCAAGCGAATCGACAACCTAACCGACCCGACCTGGCCGCACGTTCACGCTAAGTTGAAGTGCAGCTTTGACGAGTTCAAAGACCTGTTCCCGGCGAATCATGCCCAAGGTGTAGCTGGTGACAAAGTTAACGCTCTGCGCTACCTGTGCGAGATATCCGGTATCACCCCAATCATCGGTGGTGAAGAAGGCAAAAAGCGCATCCCTCCGATCTGGGAGCAGGTAAAGTAGTTTTCCTTGAGTTAGCTTGATTTTATACCGCTGGGGTATATAATTAATGTTGAGCTAGAACGGAGTGACTCTATTCATCCGAAGAGCCATATCCGTCTGGCATTCAATGGCTGTGCGCAAACTGTCTATCGTGGTCGTGTGTCCAAGACGGCAAAACCTGTGCACGCATGGAAAGGTAAGGAATTGAAGAACTGTAAAAGATTTTCCTCGTATCTACTTGTCATCTTTGTTCTGGCGGCAATGTCCAGCCAGGTAGCGGCTACACCAGCCTACTTCGGTTATACCGGACTTATGATGACACCGACGGCTGACACGCTGAGGACCGGCGGCGTCGATTTTGGCGCGGTCTTCCTTAACAATGACAACAACGATACTACTTTTGTATCAGGTAACTTCGGCCTGCTGGACTCTCTGGAAGTAGGCGCCGCAATGGTTTCCCCGGAACATGGCGATAGCAACGGTATCATTAATGCCAAGTTCGGATTGCTGAAGGAGAATTTGACTACTCCGGCGTTGGCGATCGGCGTGAGCGACCTGACTGATCAATTCGACTCAACTCCATACGTTGTTGTGAGTAAGTCACTTCAACTGAAGAATCAGAGTCTGTTGGCGCCAAGATTGCACGTCGGCGTGGGCGGCGGGAATCTGGATGGTTTGTTTGCCGGACTATCTGCGAGAATTAGTGATCGAACGCAGTTGATGGTCGAGTATGACACCGATGACGTTAACTTTGGTCTGCAGTTCGCAGCCGCCCAAAACCTGCGTTTACACGCTGGGCTCTTGGGAGGCGACAACCTTGGTTTGGGAATGAGCTACAACGCAGGCTTCTAGCACATCCGTTCTTATCAAAAACAATCACACGCCGCCTACTGGAAATCCTCTGATAGGCGGCGTGTTTTCAACTTAGTGTTTATGATCGGCTAGCTATCAGACCATCAGTCCCTGTATTTTCCATAATTTTGCGCAACCTCATACATCGCCACCACATTTTCCGTAGGCGAATTGTCTTGAAGCGCGTGGGTGGGAGCGAAACAGTAGCCACCGCCGGGCATCATGATATCCAGCGTCTTCCGGCAGTCGGCGATAACATCATCTACTGAGCCATAAGCCACAGGTCCAGCAGTACTTATGCAACCGTGGAACGCCAACCGCCCACCAAAGTGCTCCTTTAGATACTGCGGGTCCATATTAGCAGCTTCGGGCTGCAGGGTGTCAACAGCATTCATTCCCATTTCTATGAAGTCTTCATAGGCCCAACTGCTCGATCCACAGGTGTGGATCATCACCGGCAAGTCGTATGCTTTGGCGAGGTTGATAAACTTTTGGTGCCGTGGGCGAATCTGTTTTCGGAACAGGTCCATGCTTATCAATGGGCTCTTCTGCGTGCCCAAATCTTCGCCCAACCACATAAAGTCGATTCCGCCCCTGGCGGCTTCTAATACTCGACGGGTTATCTCGAGTTGGACATCGATTTTTCTATCAATCAGGGTGCGTATAGGTTCGTCATCAAGAGCCAGGGCAATGAGCACATCTTCCATTCCGCAGAGCATTCCAGTGGAGTTAATGACATCTCCAAGGCCGGGGTTGCCAATGTGAATAGCATATTCAGAATACTTCTTGCAGATCTCAAATATCCCACTGTAGTCGTGGTCATCCGGCGATGGCATTGGCCATTCAAGCACGTTGTCCAGCGTCGCATTTCTCAGGGGGAAGTCACAGTAGTCCCAATAACCGCCGCTTTTATGCTCTATCCATCTCGTATGAATACCCCAGCACGGATCAATGTTGCGTTCGGGCACTTCAGGGTGCAATCGCGGACCCACATAGGGTGCCCCGACCGATCTAAAATCCACGCCAAGTGCCTGATAAAGTCCCTCACTATCAGTGTCTGCCAGCTCGAAGTGGCGCATGAGCCTGGAGTGAATACCAGCATTAGCGAAATAATTGATAGGAACACGGTCCGGTTCCTGATTAGCGAATGCAGTTAGGACTCGTTCTTTAGATGTCATTACCGAGCGCATTTACATCTCCCTTACCAGTGCGGATGCATTGATTTTACATCACGGTATAATAGGTGGCAAGAGCAGATTAGATGTGTCTGACAAACTTTCATGGAAAGGCGTAGGATTTCTCATCCGTGCTGCATAAGTACACCCTAATGGGCGTTCCTGCGCAATATTATAACGGGGATGCCCTTGCCATTGTAAACCGAAAGTTTGGTTTTGGTAGTTTTACAAATTTACAGGATGTGCCAAACAGATTGGAAAACAGAAACGTATTTATCAACGCCATCAAGTTAGTTCTGCCATTCGTCGGCCTGTTGCTCCTAATAGGCCTCGGTGTTTATCTGGTGAACACGAAGAACCTGCCTATGGGAGAGAAAGTGACCATCAGATGGGTAGTGGATCCGCACCCGATTCGCAAGGAGAGTATTACTCTCTTCGAGAAGAAACACCCCAACATTCACGTAATCAATGACCCGGACGCTGGTCCCCAACGGCTGCTTACACAGATAGCTGGTGATGTTCCCCCAGATGTGATGGCGATCTATGAGCCTTCAATCCTGTATATATTCGCTCAGAATGATTTGCTTTTGGATCTCAGCCCTTACGTCAAGGAGTATAACATTCCCGTCGATGACCTATACCCTCAGTTGGACCCGTATGTTCGTGTAGGTAAAAAAATCGTAGGTATTCCTGAGAACTGCGGCACATATGTTGTTTTCTACAATAAGAAACTGTTCAGGGAAGCAGGTGTGCCGTATCCTCGGCCAGGGTGGACTTGGGATGAGTGCCTTGATTCTGCAAAGAAACTTACCAAGTATCGTGTAGTCAACGGCAGAAAGGTAGCGGTGCAGAAAGGGATATATATCGCTGACTCGATGGCTAACTACTTCGCATGGATTAACGGAGGCAGCATGTTCAGCCCTGACGGGAAGAAGTGCATCGTTGACAGCGAGGCAGCCAAGAAAGGCATGCGGTTCTTCGCGGATATGAAGCTCAAATATCGCGTTATTCCATCAGCCAGTGAGGCACAAAGTATGGCCCCGACCGGTGGATATGGAGGAGACTTGCTGCTGTTTGCACAGGGCAAGGTAGCCATGGTGATAGTGGGACGATGGCTGATCTCCGAATACCGTTTACACAAAGATTTGGAGTGGGCTACGACAGCGATGCCTATCTCGCCAAACCACGTAGTACCGTTCACAAGCAAGTGTTACGCTATTCCTAAGAATTGCAAGCATAAAAAAGAAGCGATTCAGTTTATCTGCCACTTGTTGAGTCGTGATAATGAGGATCTTGTCGCCAGTTATGGTGACGGTTTACCAACTCGGCGCAATAAGCAGATCGTTAAGGATTTTCTTTATGATCCTAAATATCCTAAGGAAACCAGCAATCAATTGTATATTGATGAGCTCAAGTGGGGACGTATCACTGAATGGTCGCATTATATCGACAACACCGATGTAAATGCAATTGTAGGAATGGAGGTCAGCAAGATGTGGTTGGGATCGCAGGGGCCTGATGAAACCTGTGATAAGATTGCCATGCAGATAAACGATATAATTAACCGCAATCTAGCAAACCCCAACTTCCTGAGGTAAGAAAATGAGCGTAGTAAACACAAAGACAGCACCACAGAAGGGACGATCGAGGAGAAGAGGCAACAAGGCTCGCGAGGCGCTGGCCGCGTATGGGTTCCTGATGCCAAACTTCATCGGATTCGTTGTATTTACGTCCATTCCGGTTGTGATATCGCTCCTGATGGCGTTCACCGAGTGGAACATCTTCAAAAGCCCGGTGTGGGTCGGGTTGACCAATTTCAAGAGCTTGCTGGGATTCCACAGAGAAGCTGGTCACCTGGTAGCCAATGACCCGTTCTTCTGGCAGTATCTCTATAACACGATCTACTTGATGGTCGGTATCCCGCTGGGGATGGCCAGTTGCCTGATTGTGGCACTTATGATGAACCAGAAGATCAAGGGAGTTGTCGTCTTCAGGACTATCTACTTCCTGCCATCGGTCTCGGCTGGTGTGGCGCTTTTGATCTTGTGGAAGTATCTATTCAATCCCGAGGTCGGGTTGCTCAATCAAGTCATACGCGATGCTGGAGAGAAGATATTTTCCACGCCGTTGTTGTCCATACCCTTTACAATAGTGTGTGCCTTGGTTGTGGGGGCGACTATCGTGGGGGTTATTGCTGCGGTGTTTGCTTTCCTTCAGTGGATATGTGAGAAGCTGAACCTCCTTTGGCCCGAGAACCTTTATAGGGTTCTTATGATAATTGTTGGAGCTGCGATTTTTGTGCTGATCGGTGTTTATGGCCGCAGTTTGTTCTTCGGCATCAATTCGTTCATGTCTACCCCTCCTGACTGGCTGGGGACTGTGAAGTGGGCGAAACCCTCGCTGATTATTATGGGGCTCTGGGGCGGCCTGGGTGGCATGAATATGATTCTTTACCTCGCCGCTCTGCAAGGTGTGCCACCGTCAATGTATGAGGCGGCTGAGATCGATGGAGCTGGTGGTTGGAAGAAATTCTGGGCTGTGACGTGGCCTATGATCAGCCCGACAACGTTTTACATACTTATCATGAGCATCATCGGTGGTTTCCAGAGTGGATTTATGACGGCAAGGATTATGACCGGTGGTGGCCCTGCGGGAAGCACCACGACCATTGAATATTATTTGTACACCAACGCATTCGAGAAGTTCAATATGGGTTATGCGTCGGCGATATCCTGGTTCTTATTCATCGTCGTTTTCATCCTGACCCTGGTTACGTGGAAAGTCGGCGGAAAGGTAGTAACATATGAATAAGTTAAAAGTTAGCACGCAAATCTTCCTTTACGTCGCATTAATCTTGGGAGCGGTGGGCATGTTGATCCCGTTCCTGTGGATGGCTGTTACTTCGATTAAGCAGCCAGGCGAGGTTTTCTCAACGAGCGGCGGGATTCAATGGATTCCCAAACACCTTATTTGGCATGATGCTGTGATCGATGGTGAGAAGATTCGTGCGTGGTGGGGGAACTATCCTGACGCTTGGAAGGAAGTAAACCTCTTCCGGCTGTATCTTAACAGCATATTTGTGGCGTGTGTGGGCACAATTGGGCAGGTTGGGACGAGCATTATGGCCGCTTACGCATTTGCCAGACTGCAGTTCCCAGGCAGGGACAGGCTGTTCCTTGCGTATCTTGGCACGATGATGATTCCAGGATCAGTCACGATGATCCCTGTATTCGTTATTTTGAAGCACATCGGATTGATCGATACATATTCGGCGTTGATCATTCCCGGTATGTTCAGCGCGGGCGGCACATTTATGCTCCGGCAATTCTTCATGAGCCTGCCTGCTGAGCTTGAGGATGCTGCAAAAATCGACGGCTGTGGCTATACGAGTATCTTGAGGCAGGTTATTCTGCCGCTGAGCAAACCTGCTATCGCGACGCTTACAACGTTCACATTTATGGGCTTCTGGGGCAATTTTATGTGGCCGTTGGTCGTAACTATTTCTGAGCAGATCAGGACTCTACCTATCGGTTTAAGCTATTTCGTGGGATTGCACTTAACCAACTACACGCAGCTAATGGCTGCGTCGATGATGGTTGTTGTTCCCGTGATCCTGCTGTTCATTTTTAATCAGCGCTACTTTGTGGAGGGCATCAAGCTCTCCGGTCTGGGCGGTAGGTAGCGTTAGTGGATTTTAGGTCCACTAAGTGTTTACTGGAGGCAAAATGATACGTGATGAGGATTCGATCGAGCGCGTGAGCGAGGAGATCGCTGAAAAATATCGCAATTACGTGAACCCTGGAATTGCGAATATACTGAAGTTCAGCGGGTTCGATGTGCCGGAGGACTGGGCCGAGGGGTGCTATATATATGATGTGTCCGGCAGGAAGTTTTTGGACTGTGTAGGTGGTTATGGCGCATTCAGCCTGGGTCACAGGCATCCGAAGGTAGTCGAGGCTGTGAAAGCACAGTTGGACAAAGAAGCGTTAAAGAGCCACTTCTTTATGTCCATCGAACTGGCTGAGGCTTGCGAGGCGATGGCGAATGTGCTGCCGGGTGATATCAACTACTCATTCCTATGCAATTCCGGCACGGAAGCAGTAGAGGGGGCGCTCAAGGCCGCCAGAATCCATACCGGCCGAACTGAATATGTTGGAGCCATAAACGGTTTCCATGGCAAGAGTTACGGCAGCTTGTCCGTGTCCGGCAGAGAGGTTTATAAGGAGAAATTCAAACCGCTGCTTCCTGTAGCTAAGCATGTGCCGTTTGGCGACGCAGACGCCGTAGCTGAAGCCGTAACTGACCAGACCGCCGCTGTTATTCTTGAGGTTGTGCAGGGGGAGGCGGGAGTGAATATCGCCCCGGACGGTTTCTTCCCCAAGGTTCGCGAAATATGCACAGCCAACGGTGCGATGCTCATTCTTGATGAAGTCCGCACCGGTTTCGGCCGCACTGGCAAGATGTTCGCATCCGAGCATTATGGAATTAAGCCAGATATCGTCACAATGGCAAAAGCTCTGGGCGGCGGTGTGATGCCGGTTGGCGCATTTGCTGCTAATGCTGAAATATGGGACTCGCTGTTCGGATCGAACCCATATCTGCATTCAACTACTTTCGGGGGCAACCCACTGGCCTGTGCAGCCGTAATAGCCGCTATCAAGACAACAATTGAAGAGGGCCTGGTTGAGCGCTCCGCTCGTCTCGGCGCAAAGCTGCTGGATGGCCTGAAGAGTGTTCAAGCACAATACCCGAACATAGTTAAAGATGTTCGAGGCAAGGGTTTGTTGGCGGGAATAGAGTTCGACCACGAGGATTTCGCCGCTCTGATGATAGCCGGGTGCGGCCGAAAAGATGTTCTGGTCGCTTACAGCCTCAACAATCCAAAAGTGATCCGCGTGGAACCCCCGCTGATCATTGAGGAGTCTGAGCTGGACCGCGCCGTCGCCGCGATTAGCGAGTCAGTAGCTGAGACATCTGAAATGCTGGCCGGCATTGGGTAGTAATTAAGAAGTAAGATTTGAGAATGAAGAGTTAAAATAGGGGAATGGCTAGCTATCAGCCATTCCCCTATTTCTGAGTGAAGATATCTGAATTCTCACCCTGAAACAGGTAATCGCCTACGTCTTGAAGAATGCGAGCAAGTCCTCGTTGACCCGGTCCTTGAGAGTCGTGCACATACCATGCGGGGCACCTTCGTAGATTTTAAGTGTCGCGTCCTTGATGATCTTCGAAGAAAGCAGAGCAGAATCCGCAATCGGGACAATTTGATCGTCGTCACCATGAAGGATCAGTGTCGGTATATCGAATGCCTTGAGGTCCTCGGTGAGATCAGTTTCGGAAAACGCCTTGACACAAAAGTACGAGGCAGGGAGGCTTGCCATCATTCCCTGTAGCCAGAATGACTCACGCACGCCTTCTGAGATCTTTGCGCCCGGTCTGTTATAGCCATAGAACGGCAGGCTGAGATCCTTCCAAAACTGTGCGCGGTTGGCTTGGAGGCTATCGCGCATCTGATTGAACGCTTCTATCGGCATACCGCCAGGATTGGTCGGTGTCTTCAGCATCAGCGGCGGGATAGCGCTAATCAATACTGCTTTAGCCACACGCTTAGTGCCATGGCGGCCAATATAGCGAGCAACTTCGCCGCCACCAGTAGAATGCCCGACAAGGATAGCGTTGCTCAAATCCAGCGATTCAACAAGTGTCGCCAGATCGTCGGCGTATGTGTCCATGTCATTTCCGTTCCACGGTTGGCTTGAGCGGCCATGGCCGCGTCGGTCGTGCGCGATGCATCGGTATCCGTGCGAAGCCAGAAAGAACATCTGGTCCTCAAAGGCATCTGCGGAGAGCGGCCAGCCATGGCTGAAAACCACAGGCTGTCCGCTGCCCCAGTCTTTGTAGTAAATCTGAGTACCGTCTTTAGTCGTAATTGCGGTCATGGCACATCTCCGTTGTGATTAGTAACATCTGATCGACTCGCTAAATAGCCGCCATCTCTATCGGCAAACTGGTAATCAGGAACTGCCGGATCAAACCAGCGATCTCGTTCCCGTCTTCAACGAGGGCAAAGTGCCCGGTGTCGAGCAGATGGAACTCGATGTTCTTCAGATCCCGCTGGTAGGGATACGCCCCTTCTCCTGGGAATATAGCGTCGTTCTTTCCCCAAGCTAGAAGTGTCGGAGGCTGATGCTGCCGGAAGTACTCCTGCCATTTGGGATAGAGTGGAGGATTGCTTCCGTAGCTGTAAAACAATTGGAGCTGAATCTCATCGTTTCCTGGACGGTCCAAAAAGAACTGGTCCATGTTCCAGTTGTCGGGACTGATTCTGTCGGGGTTGCGCGTGCCGTTTGTATACTGCCACTTGGTGGCGTCGATGGTTAAGAATTTGCGGAGCGCATTAGCGTTCTCCGGCGAGCGATCTTTCCAATATGCCTTGAATGGCTCCCAGAACTCCCGAAGCCCCTCGTTGTATGCATTGCCGTTTTGAATGATGAGTGATTCGACTCGCTCTGGGTATTTGGACGCAATTCGGAATCCTATAGGCGCACCGTAGTCAAAGAGGTAGAGGCTATATTGTCGTAGTCCCAACGCTTCTATAAACCGTTCGACAATCTCTGAGAGATGATCGAAAGTGTAGTCGAACTCATCTACGCTAGGCATTGAGCTGTTGCCGAAGCCCGGATAATCCGGAGCCACGACATGAAATTGATCCGCCAGCAGTGGTATCAGGTTCCGAAACTGGTAGGATGAGGTCGGAAAACCATGTAGTAAGAGGATTGTCGGCTTGTCTTTCTTACCTGCCTCACGATAAAAAATGTCGAGTCCATCTACTTTAGCACTGCTATGCCACATCCCGAGTCCTCCTTAACGCCATCTTCGCTAACTTGTTCGTGGCGAGTCTACCCTCCCCTGGGGATAGATTAATCAGTGAAGATGCACTTGTGCTTGATGAGTATGCGTGACTGGCAGACGTTCGCTATGCAGTGGGCGCTGGCCTGGAAATCACCAACCAGCAGTAAGAAAATGAAGAGTTAAGAGAGGGGGATAGCTAGCTATCAGCCATTCCCCTCTCTCCTTGTTAAAATTCAATCTTGTCCAAAGGATACTTGTGGGAGTCCATTACCATTAGTTCCTTGGGCTTGATAACGAGTACCACGAAGTTTGGGTCGTCTTTACCCTGTGGGAAGTAATCCTTGAGCATGTCGTTCCAGAAGCGGTCGCGGAGTGCCTGATCGTCTGAAACCGACGCCTCTCCTTTAATGTGAGCGTAGTTCCAGCCAATAGATTTCCCGTCCACCTGCGTCCAGAAACAGCAGACTTTGTTGTTTGCTTCTACCTGGTGTATCTTGAGCAGTGGTCGGCCAGTTACAAAGTATGTTGTGAAATCATCGTCCACCCCAGCGGTCCACATAGTCCGTGGGTGTGGGAAGCCGTGCTCGTCTTGAGTTATCAGCACGGAGTTCTCTGAAGAGTTGATAATAGCACGTGCACGTTCCCTAATGTCTTGTTCACTCATCGTCCGAGTCCTTTCCGGTCATTGCGCCAGTGGTCTGTGAGCCAATGGTTGATTCCCGGATAGCGTCGGATTTATTCACTCCATCTGCAAGTTTACGCCTGGCATTATCGGACCTGTTGAGGCTCCATTTCAACGCCGGAGGCGTGATCATAGTGGTCACGACTACCATCAACACAACTGCTGAGAAAGTCGCCTGGTTTACCACCGGCTCACCATTCATTATGATCTTGCTGCCTATAGCGGCAAAAATCAGGCCTACCTCACCTCTTGGGATCATTCCAATGCCGATGCTGACACGGTCCAGACCTTTTTGCAGCACTCCAAGCCCGCATACCTGTTTGCCGATGATTGCTATAATGGTAAGCGCAGCAGCAAACCCCAATACTTCGGGTGAGACCAACTTTGCCAGCTCCACCTTTGCTCCCATACGAACAAAGAAGATTGGCACAAGAAAAGCCGCCAGTGGTTTTACGAGATCATCTACTGAGTGCTCTCCACGTTCGGCGAAGTTGCGCCAGTGGACCTCGTCGAGTATAAGCCCTGCGGCAAAGGCTCCGACTATAGGTGCCAGGCCGATTCTTGTTGCCATATATGCAAAGCCGAAGCAGATTGCCAGCGATGTGCAAATGAGCAGGTCAGAGGACTTCATTCGAGCAGTCAAGTGGAATACGCGGGGGGATAGGCGCTGACCGATCAGCAGGGCAGCAACCAGGAATCCTGCCGCCTTGATGATAATCAACAAGACTGCTAATGACGACATCTGCGCTCCGGTAGTAGCCGCCTGGATTATTCCGCTCACTACCGCGAGGATCACCAGCCCCTGCACGTCGTCAATTACAGCAGCCCCAAGGATTATTCGCGCTTCTGCTGTTTGCACGCGTCCCAGGTCCATCAGCACACGGGCAGTAATTCCCACGCTGGTGGCGCACAGCGCCGCTCCAACGAAAACGTGCACATATACGCTTTCATGAGGCAGGAATACAGTGGAAACTGCCCATCCCAGGAAGAATGGAGCAATCACACCAAGGGTTGCCACGATTAGAGAAGAGGCTCCGACTTTCATCATCTTCGCCATGTCCGATTCCAGCCCTACCTGGAAAAGCAACAATATCACGCCAATCTCGGAGAGCATCTCAATATTGGGGTTTGTTTTAATAAACTCGAAACTGTGGAATCCTGTCAGGTACACGTTGCCGATGATTATGCCGAAGATCAGTTCACCGAGCACCGCAGGCTGTCCAAGTCTTACCATGACATCGCCGCCCAGCTTTGCTGTGACGAGTATCACTATGAGACCGAGCAAGACCTGGGGCAATCCCATCTCTCCGCCGGCTGCGTGGCTGCCTGAAGATGCGTAGGCGTGATAAGAAGATACGGACAAGAAGACCAGTGCGGGTAGGACATACCGGAGCAACGTTGCGCGGCGTGTCGACAGTGTTTTCATTGGGCACCTCGTGAATAAGCTATTTACAGCGAGTAGCCACGCGCCGTCGGGCAGCGAACGCTTATCGAGTATATTATACACACATCGCGGGTTTTGTGACAATGGGAACTTATACATGCACTGCCGCCGTATCCTGGTAAAGCTCTCAGTCCTGGTAATAATGCTGGGTTAATACGCAAAATAGCGTGGATGCCCTCTATCCGACAGGGCTTTCACCCGATATAATGGACAGGATAATTGTAATTCACGGAGGATATTAATGCCAATGAGGCTTGGAAGAGACGTAGTCGAGCGATGGTATAAGAACCCGATCATCACACTCGAACATGTTCCCTTCCCGTGCAATACGGTATTCAATGCGGCTGCCACAAAGATGGGTGACGAGTATATATTGCTCCTTCGCATTGAGGACCTGGCTGGTCGTTCAGTTTTTGCGCTTGCAAGAAGTGATGATGGTTACCACTTCACGGTTGATCCAGCTCCCGCGCTGGAACCGTCGAAGGAAGAACCTTTCCGTTCTTACGAGCGCCGCGGAATTGAAGACCCACGGATAACGTATCTGGAAGGCGAATACTACATAATGTACACGGCCTATTCTCGCTATGGCGCGCGCCTGGCCCTGTGCAAGACTAACGACTTTAAGACTTATGAGAGACTCGGTTTGATCTCTCAGCCGGATAACAAAGACGGCTGTTTATTCCCCAGAAAGATCAAGGGAAGATATGTCCGTTTGGACAGGCCCTACGGCGGCGGCATAGGCAATATATGGCTATCGTACTCTGACGACCTCCTTCATTGGGGAGACTCTGAGGTAGTGATGACCACTCGCGGCGGTTTCTGGGATACCGACCGGATCGGCGCGTGCGCTCCTCCTATCGAGACGGAGCAGGGCTGGCTTGAGATTTATCACGGCGTAAAAAACACAAGTGCAGGACCTATCTACAGAATGGGTGCCGCATTGCTGGACTTGGAAAACCCGTCCAAGGTGCTATGCCGAAGTGCTGTGCCTATTCTCACCCCTCGGGAGTATTACGAACGGGTAGGGGACGTAGGCAACGTTGTCTTCTCCTGTGGCGCTATCCTTGAAGATGGCGGCAAGCTGAAGATATACTACGGCGCTGCAGACACCTGCATCTGCTTGGGTTTCGCTGATGTTAATCATCTCATAGACCGATGCAGGCTAGACACCGAAGGTGCTGACCTGGAGTAGTTCCGCTGTCTGATGGTTCTATACGGTTTGGAGGGAGGCTGGTCCTCCCTCTTCTCACGTTTGAAGTAGAGAGACGCGCGACGCTTGACGCAAGACGCCTGACTCATAACGCATAACGCGCAACGCTCCAACCCACAACGCATAGCTCTTTTTCCTTGAATTTTCGTGTTCGTTGTATCGGGAAGCCCTCTTCTCGATACCGCCGTATCCACATACGCTACTGGACAGGGAGTGCCGAAACACATGAAAGACAACACGAGGATATGGTTAGGGACTGGCTTGGTTTTGTTTGTTATACTCGCACTGGTTGTTCTTGCTGTGTGGCGTTTGGCACCCAGCCTTTTTCGGCCTGTAAAGAGAGTATCTTTGCACCGAATAGAGGAGCTAACCGAGGTTACTTTTCCTTCGACGACAAAATTGCTCGGTTCCTGTTTCGTAGGCGGACAAGGGTGGGAGCTCAGGGCAAAACTAGTGATGAACAAATCAAGTGTACAGAGATTTGTGGATTCTATACCGTCATCTCACAGGACTTCGCGAACCGACAGATTTGGCATAAGCAACTCGATGTCAGATTACAGTCACAGCCAAATTGCTTGGTGGGATCCGGATTCCGCAGCTTCATTCACTGCTATTAGTGCACATTATCCCCCCAAAGCCAATGTGTTTAAGGAAATACAGATCCTCATTGTAGATAACGGCCCACGGCGAAGCGTCGTGTATATGTTCAGCACTGCATCATGGTAAGCTGGCTCAAGGATCGTCTTTTCTCGATGTGCGATGAGTTCACGACAGTGTAGTCAACGTGATAAGATAAGAGGCAAGCAATCTGCTAAAGGTGTACAAATGAGCTACTTGCTAGCTGGACGACTAATCGTGACATTATCGGCTGTTGTTTTAGTGCTGAGTGGTTGTGGCGAAGTGAAAACCTATGGCCCTCCATTTGGAATCCGCATAAGCAACCGAACGAGAAAAGAGATTTCGTCCATCACTGTGCGTGATGCAAATGGCGTAAAATATGATTTTGGCCGCATCGGTCGGAATTCACAGGCTTTTCGACCTCTGCATTTACAGAGCCGAGACTTGAGCTTGATGGTTCGATATGCGACCGGTGAAGTTGAGAATAGAAGTTGCAGACTAGACTCATCCAAGCATGAGCTAGTTGAAATGGTAATGGGCGACGGCTACACTAATTGTGATGTTTTGGAGCCCGACCCAGGCGATCCCCTTGGACCTCAGGTCTTCTTCGTGGCCAATGATACAGATGACAAAGCATCAGTAAGCGTAAAGTTTCGGCGCGGTGGCGGTGGCATGGATTCGAATATTGGTGCTTATTCTGTTGAGTGCGGCGCTGGTCCACGCATTGGAGATAAGAAGTTGATCGGTCGGGAGACTGCTGACATCATTGTGCATTCAAACAAAGGTAAGAGTGAAGAGATAAGACGGCAGATCAAACTAAGATTAGGACCTAACTGCCCTATTATGATCATAATCCAGAAGAATGGCCACATTGTAACAAGTGATGGGAGTTGAGGCGCAATTCTGGTTGTATCAGGAAGCCCTTCCGCCAATACTGCCGTATCCACAGACGCATAGGAAACGCATAACGCGCAACGCTCCAACCCACAACGCATAACTCGTTTCTTTGAATTTTCGTATTGACAATGGCCGTGCGAGTTGTTATAATTTGCTTGCTCGACTGTGGTGGCCGAGAGTTGTTATGCTTCGGAATGAGCGGAATGTTTTAGCGTTGCGCTTGACGAATCCGAGCGCGGTTTGATATAATTAATCCCGGCCGCGAGAATGGCTTGGACGATTAGCTCAGTTGGTAGAGCAGTGGACTCTTAATCCATTGGTCCAGGGTTCGAGTCCCTGATCGTCCACCATCTCCCCTACGAAGCGTGGGCGAGTGGTGGAATGGCAGACACGCTAGATTTAGGATCTAGTGCCGAAAGGCGTAGGAGTTCAACTCTCCTCTCGCCCACCACTGCCAGGTGGTAAGTAGAGACTGTGCGGGGGTGGTTCAGTGGTAGAACGCCACCTTGCCAAGGTGGATGTCGCGGGTTCGAGTCCCGTCCCCCGCTCCAGATTTGCAAAAACAGGGTATAGGATAGCGGACACGCTGGTTGCCAGCGCATTAATGTGTCGCTGTCCTGTATCCTTTTTTTGTATCATATTCCAAGTATGGGCAGTGTCCCTGAGGCATACATTATGTCCTGCAGGACCAATTCCCAAGTACGACAAATGGAGAAAAGCGAGAAATGCTGGTTAAACAGGAGCAGGTAAGCCCTTGCGAGGTCGAACTGCAGATTCAAATCGATGCCGAAAAAGTCGACGCGGCTGTTGATGACACATATGCCGAACTGGGCAAGGTTACCAACATTCCAGGGTTCCGAAAAGGCAAGGCTCCAAGAGTCGTGCTGGAGCGCGTGCTTGATGAAGAGAGAGTCAAGGAGCGCGTAGCTGATAAACTTCTTAAGGGCGCATATATCGAAGCGTTGGAAGAGAGCAAACTCGAGCCTTTTGCACCGGCTGATGTCGAAGTAGAAACATTTGAACTCGGCCAGCCGCTGGTCTTCAAGGCCATTGTGCCGCTTGACCCGAAAGTCGAGTTGGGAACATATACCGGCCTGGAAGTCGAGCGCAAGGTACAGCCCGTTAGTGATGAAGATGTAGATCATGAGATCGAGCACTTGCTGGAAAGAAGCGCGCAGTATCCTGAAGTATTCGAGCGCGAAGCTCAAAAAGGCGATTTGGTGCGGATAGAGTCTCGTGATGTAGAGAAGCCGGACGCTGAGCCTGCGGTACACGTAGTTGAAATCGGCACTAACCTGCCTGACTTTGACAAGGGACTTGAGGGTATGAACATTGATGATGAGAAAGATATCGATGTTACATATCCCGAGGACTATGCAAATGAGGAACTGCGTGGAAAGACAGAGCATACTCATGTAAAACTTCTTGAGATCCGGGAGAAGAAAATGCCGGAACTCACAGACGAATGGGTGAAAGAGCAGTTTGGTACCGCTCCCGAGGGCGCGCCGGAGCCTGCTGAGGAATTAGTGGATACGGTTGCAAAGCTCAAGGAACGAATAAAGAGTTTGATGGAAAAGTCTGCTGTGGCTGCGGCTGACAGCGAAGTACGGAATAAAGTAGTTGGAAAGGTTGTCGAGGGTTCAAATGTCTGCTTCCCGGGCGTTATGCTGCAGGATCAGATTGATGAGCACATCGATGAACTGATAGAAAATCTCAAGAAGCGAAAGCTGACACTTGATGATTTCCTCAAGTATCGTGATATAAGTATGGAAGACCTTCGCAAGGAGTTTGAGGCTGAAGCGAGCGAGCAGCTCAAAGCCAGCCTTACTCTCCGTGAGATAGTCGAGAAAGAAAAGATCACAATCGAAGACGAGGATGTCGACAAAGATTTGCAGGATATGGCTGAAGAAAGCCATGTGCCTGTAGAGACTGTGAGAGCGTATCTTGACAAGACCGGCGGTATGCAGGCTATCAGAAATCGCATACTCACAAAAAAAGTCATGGACTTTTTGGTCCAGGCTTCCAATATTAATAACGTAGGGTAGCGGGTTCTGGAATAGAGCCCCTCACCTGCGCCTAATTTGAAAGGAGTTCAAGTTCATGGCGCTAGTACCGATGGTAGTGGAGCAGAGCGCGCGCGGAGAACGTGCGTATGATATATACTCCCGGCTCTTGAAGGACAGGATCATCTTCATAGGTACTCCTATTGATGATGATATTGCAAACCTTGTTGTTGCGCAGATGCTGTTCCTTCAGAAGGAAGACCCTGATCGTGATATAGAGCTTTATATCAACAGTCCCGGTGGATCAGTGATCGCTGGACTGGCGATTTATGATACAATGCAAATAGTAAAGCCCGACGTGGCTACTATGTGCGTGGGTCACGCAATGAGCATGGGTGCAGTATTGCTGGCTGGTGGGGCGAAAGGCAAGAGGCTTGCGCTTCCCAACTCGAGGATCATGATTCACCAGGGCAGCGCAGGTTTCCAAGGAACGCCTTCCGACATTGATATTGTCGCTAAGGAAGTTCTACGGTATAAGTCGCTGCTGGTTGACCTGCTTGCAAAGCATAGTGGGCAGCCCCGCGAGAAGGTCGAGAAGGATATCGACCGTGACTACTACATGTCGCCAGGCGAAGCCGCGGATTACGGCTTAATTGACAAAGTGCTTACCCCGGGCCAAGAATAAGCCCGTGTGTATATTCAGCTAAAGCCGGATCTAAGTGATCCGGCTTTAGCGGCGATTTATCGCAGTGCAGGGCTATGGCCCCGCATTCTTGCCTCTCTGGCATTACGTCACCGCATTCTTTAGGGGGATTACCAACTTGGCAAGGATCGGCTACGATCGCACCGGTGAGCGGTGCGCTCTCTGCGGCAAGAGCCGCGATCAAGTCAAGAAACTGCTCGTGGGCGTATACGGCGGTATATGTGTCGAATGCGTCGAGCTGTGTAATGACATTATCAAGGGTGAGACAGGTCAGACGGATGATCTTGCTTCCGCTGGGTCCATGCCCAAGCCGAAGGAAATTTATCGTATTCTGAGCCAACACGTCGTAGGACAGGAAAAAGCCAAGCGCTCCCTGTCGGTGGCGGTGTACAATCATTTTAAGCGAATTAATGCAGGGGCTTCCGATGTTGAACTGCAGAAGTCCAATATTCTGCTGATCGGCCCCACTGGTTCAGGTAAGACTCTGCTTGCCCAGACTCTTGCAAAGATCCTGAACGTTCCCTTTGCTGTGGCGGACGCGACCTCGCTTACTGAGGCGGGGTATGTGGGAGAGGACGTTGAAAACATTCTCCTTAAGCTGCTTCAGGCTGCGGATACCGGTGACAGCATTCAGAACACCATCAAGAATGCGCAGAGGGGTATCATCTACATAGATGAGATCGATAAGATCTCTCGCAAGTCTGAGAACCCTTCTATTACGCGTGATGTCTCCGGTGAAGGCGTGCAACAGGCCTTGCTCAAGATTCTTGAGGGCACAGTGGCGGCTGTTCCCCCGCAGGGCGGCAGGAAGCACCCGCAGCAGGAGTATGTCCACATTGATACGACAAACGTCCTGTTCATCTGTGGCGGGGCTTTTGAGGGTATTGAAGATATTATCGGCCGGAGAGTGTCGGAAAACT
>JAJFTD010000193.1 GCA_021373255.1 bacterium | reverse complement strand
ATGGGCACCACTCGGCTTGGTAGAGCTTCAGCATAGTGTTATTCTCCTACTCAACAATCACTTGTTCCGATGAATGCTACCCTCGAAGTCCGTATACTTAGTCGTGTCGCAGTTCCAAAACTCCAAAGGCACGGGGATCTTACCGCTGCCGTTGGGAGCATCTATTACATAATTGGGGCATGCGAGACCGGATAGGCTGCGTCGAAGCTGGGTCATGATATGCCTCTCCTTCTCGGGGTCAACTCGAAAATGCTCCGCTCCCGGCACCGGGTCGCATTGATAAAGATAGTATGGCCTCACACCGATCTCGATCAGGCCGGTGAACAAATCGAACAGTGTCTGGTAGTCGTCATTCACGCCCTTTAGGAAAACGGTTTGGGAATAGAGTATGGCTCCTGCTGATCGGAGATTCTTGATGCATCTCACTGTGGCCCGCGTCATCTCAGCCGGGTGCTCGAAGTGGATTCCCACGTATATGGGCTGCTCAATCCGTGAAATAATTTCGAGCTTCCGATCGTTTACCAGGCATGGATCACTCACAGGCGCGCGGGTTCCGATCCTGATCACTTTTATGGAGTCCAGCCCCGATATCTCGCTCAGCACGTATTCAAACAGATCATCTTCTACAATAAACGGGTCTCCGCCCGATAGTATAACCTCTCGCACCTCACCATGCTTGCGCAAGTAATTCATCCACGCGTCCACATGCGAGCGGTCTACTGTTCCGCGCTGGGTATCCGACACCAGCCTTCGCCTGGTGCAGAAGCGGCAGTAAGCAGCGCACTCGGTAGTGAGCAACGCAAGCACGCGGTTGCCGTATTTGTTAATCAACCCCGGCACTACCTCGTGTTCTTTCTCTCGCAGTGGGTCGGCGTCACCATGCGCTTCGTTTTCAAGCTCCTGTTCGCTCACCTCAAACTGGCGCCGGACCGCTTCTTCCACCACCATCAGACATTCTACATATTCCGAAGTCTTGAACAGCATATCTAGTTATTACCCCAACCGGCATGGTGTCATCACGGCGTCCACCATGCCGTGTATCAGTTTCTTGTCTTTGGGGCAGGCGGTTGCCAATACCCCGCCCAGTTTGGCTTGTCCATCCACTACGAAATAATATGGGCACAGCCGCACCCTGGCTTCCATCTCACTGGGTCCTTCACAACCTTCCCCAAAGTAGGTTACCCTGAAAAGGTCTGTTTCCTGGAATGGCTGCAGCACATAAGGGAGTTTGTGGAACCCATCGAGCGCCTCTTCAACAGCCTCGGCCCATTCTTCCTGGGGCATGTCGTGGCCGACTTTTACCCCGCGCGCCCCCCATGCCAGCGGCGAGAAGCCGGATGGTTTTATGATCATCCGCCGCTCCTTCTGCGTGCCCTGCACTATCTCTCGCCAATCCCTTACCGGCTTATCTTTCCAGCGGAAGCCGGATATCTCCGCATGTGGTGGCACAGGGCGCGGGTCCAAGACCCATGTCGGTGCTGTGATTCGACGCAGTAGATCAAAATCCTCTTCACCCAGCGATAAAGCCCAATAATCTCGAAGAGACTCATTGTGTATCATAGCCAGCAGCGATTTTTCTTCCAAAAAGTGTTTATACGGCGGCGTCACTACCACCAGCTTTTTTCTGGCTGCATAGGATATAAGCTCGGATTTCGGGATATTCAGCAGATCGAAGAGCTCGAAGAACCTGTAGACCAGATCTACATGCAGCTTCTCTCCATCCACATCAATGAACAGCCCCTCTTCCGTAAACGTGACCTCCCGCGGCCGCACTGTAAATGCGCTGAGCCCAATCTCACGCAGTTCTCCGGCTATGTAAACCATCTCAGGCAGGTAATCCACAGACTCATCCGAGACTATAATTGCGCACACGGGATCATCTTTGCCTGCAACCGAGCGAAGCATTGCCGCAAAGCCGTCACGAATGCCCCTCGGCGAGCCTATCAGCTCCCAGCCCTCTTGCTCGTAGGCTTGGGAGAGGCAATCCAATCGCCCAAAGCCGCCCGGGACGCTGTCCAGCTCAGTGATCGCGAACCCATCCGGCGTCATCAGGATATCCGGGCGGATGATGCCGGGGATAGTGTGCTTCTGATATTTCATAGCAGCATGGCGAACCAGATCATCACCCTTGCCCGCATCCAGATACTCCCTAACCCACTCCGGTCCTGAGCGCAAATATAGATCGTTAACCGCCTCATAGAACTTGACCAGCGCCGGACCCAACCTATTGAGTAATGTAAGCTGTTCTTTACTCAGCGAAAACGGCTCAGCAGCGATGAGATGAGTGCGAGGTTCTTCAGTCTCCTCGCGCCCAGCCCCCCACAATCCTGCCGCTTCCACTCTTTCCTTAACCACGCCGCATATTCCGTCCGTCAACGTGTTCTCCAGTATCTTGCTAGCATATAATTCAAGCTCTACTTTAGCACATATACCCGCGCGCTGTGCAAGGGAAACACATGGTTTTGGGCCATGTCGGGCCGGGTACGCTCCAATAAACACGGGCAAAGGGAGGAATGGCAATGAAGGCAGTGGTTTTCCATAAACCTAAAGATATTCGAGTAGAAACTGTAGATGATCCCAAGATTGAAGATCCCCAAGATGCAATATTACGAATCACCCTTACCGCTATCTGCGGCTCGGACCTTCACATCTACAATGGACTGTTCCCTCAGATCAACCCGCTGATACTCGGGCATGAGTTCATGGGGGTTGTAGAAGAAGTCGGATCAGAGGTGCAAAACCTCAAGAAAGGCGACAGAGTGGTTGTGCCGTTCCCAATATCCTGTGGGCGCTGCTGGTTTTGCGAGCACGGCTTACCGATACATTGTGAAAACTCCAACCGCGATAAATATGGTCCCGAAGGCGCGGTATTGGATCAAAAAGGCGGAGGGCTTTTCGGCTATACCGATCTCTACGGCGGATACCCTGGAGGGCAAGCGGAGATGGTTCGGGTGCCATATGCCGATGTGAATCCCCGCAAAGTCCCCGATGAGCTTACCGATGAGCAGGTCTTGTTCCTAACCGATATATTGCCTACGGGTTGGATAAGTATTGAGTGGGCTGATGTCAAGGAAGGCGACAGTGTGGCTGTATACGGGTGCGGGCCAGTGGGCTTGATGGCGATGAAGTCCGCATGGCTGCATGGAGCCAGCAAGGTTTTCGGCTTGGATGTAGAGCCTTACCGTATGGACATGGCAAAGAAAACAGCTAACGCCGAGACTATTCTTGTTAAAGATGGTGAGCACGTGCAAAAGCTCAGAGAAATGACTGATGGCCGCGGTCCTGATGCCGTTGTGGATGCAGCCGGTATGGAAGCTCACATCAGCGCAGTCCGCAAGCTGGAAGCCGCGGTGCACGCCGAGACCGGAACCATAGAGGCGCTCTCCATGGCCATATCCTCCGTCCGGCGCGGCGGGAGAGTCTCTGTGATGGGTGTATATGCAACCGTCTATGATAATTTCCCCTTTGGACAGATATTCGACAAGGGACTGACGCTGCGCGGTGGCCAGGCGCCTGTGCAGGATTACATCGACCAACTCATGGACCTGATCCGGGAGGGCAAGATCCGAGCAGATGATATCATCACGCATAGGATAGGCATCGATGAGGCCCCGCAGGCATATAAAATGTTCAATAACAAAGAAGACAACTGCGTAAAAGTGGTTATCAAGCCGTAAGATAGACTCAAGAATACGTTTAGACCTCATCAACAGGCGGAACAATATTACGGGCTCATGTACGTATTATACCTAGTGCATGAGCCTTGTGCTGTGTTTTATCATGCTCAGGCACTTGCGAAAATCGCTATTCCGTCCGATAATGGTCGTGATGGAGGTCCGAACGTTGAACGAAAACGAGAGACTTGACCAGATAAAAGATAAACTTAACCGCACCTTGCGCCAGATGGCGGGCTTGAAAGAAAAGGCCAAGATTCTGGAGACGCAGTGCGATGATGCCAGACAGCGCGAGAAGAATTCCAATGAGCTCGTAACGGAACTGCTGGAAAGGCAGCGTGAACTCAATGTTATATTGAACCGCGCTAACATAATGCTCAGCAGGACCCAGGAAGCCATGGCCCTCACCTCTATCGAGTTCAACGAGATGGCTAAAGCACTTCCCGAGCCCAAAAAAGCAGAATTTTCTGATCGCCTGTCCAAGATCAACGACCTCTTCAAGAAGACCGGCATTCCCGACGCCCAGTTGATAGGCTCTGATGAGCCCAGTGATGATCTGAAGAAAGAGTCAGACGAGGCGTTTGGAGGGCGAGAGTTTGTATGGGAACGAACTCAGCAACGCACACCACCGAGGGTGGAAGCTGAGCCCGTTGATCATGAAGATGCTCGGCATCCCGAACCTGCCGCTGATCCTGATGAACCGGAGATAAAAGTCAGGATAAGTGAGATCACGGGTCAGGATGAAGATGGGGTGTTTCGGGAACTTGTTCCCGAAACGGAGAAACGCGCTGTCGCGCTTGATGTGTCTACCTCACCCCACAAGAAGTCCTGGTGGCCTAAGATATCCGTAGGCCGCAAATCTGGAACTGAATAAAAACTACCAGTAATCGGGCCCGGGATTATACCCAGGCCCGAAATGTTATTCTCCTCGATAAATGGCGAACTTGCTCGAGTCTTTGGTGCTCTGTACGAATAGCACATCCGGTTCGTCTCCAGACCCCGGAAGTGAATAAACCTCCTGACCATTGGTCGAAAAGCCTGTCGCGACTGTCTCTATCTGTTCCGAACTTGCAAATGTACCGGTGAAACTCCAGGTTTTACCACCATATGTGAAGCTCGAGAATTGTTCCGCAGGTTCCGGCTTTGGCTCGGGAGCCTGCTTTGCAATCTGCTTTACAGGCTGATGGACCGGTTCACTGGTCTTGGTTGGTAAGATCGGCCCGACGGGGAACATGTCACGCACCTGTGATGTGGCTGAAGCCTTTTGACTAGGTGCGGGTTTGACAGTTGGCTTGTCGGCAGGTTGGCTGCCGTTAGTAGTCGGTTCAACAGGTGTTACAGTAACTCTAGCCTTTGAGCTGTGAATAGGATTATTATATGGGGTAGGCTGGATATGCGGCACAACGGGATAGCGTATAGCCGGTCCCATCGCGGAATCTGCTGGGTGTGTCTCAGGCTTACGATCTATGTCGATTCGGTTGCTATCGGCCTTGCTCACAGCCGATGCCCACCACACAGCCCCCACGATCATCAGGAACGCTACTGCCGCCGTCACCAGTACCCACTTAGGAACGAATGGTTTATCGTTGCTTTTGGAGTCCATGGCGCTTACTCCTCTGAAACGGCATTGATATGTGTAAATCACAATCAACCCATTTCTATGGTACCCACGCTGGAACTCGGCGGAAACTGAGGCAGTACGACTTTACTTCCCGTGCTTTTTGTTAGTCTCGTCAGGTAATATGAGGGTGATCTCGCCTGGCTTGACCCAACCCAGATCACGAGCTGCTTGAGCGGCTCCCTCGGGAGTTTGCAGGTGCTTGATCCTGCGCTCCAGATCAGCATTCTCTTTCTGGAGGCGCTGGAGCTCCGTCTGAACATCTCGCGTCTCACGAGACTCTCGGCTATACAAAACGAGAGGTTGGGTTACTCTTTGGAGCCCAAACACCAATGCGGACACCAGGAACATAAACTTCAGCAGTGGCCAAACGGTTTTTCGCCAGACTGAGCGTCTGGGTCTCCGCCTGCGAGGCGGTGTTCGCTCATGACTATGTTTGGGCATTGTGCGAACGCTCAACTCGTTGACCTCCTTGTTATGTAGAAATTGCTGAAGCGTTGATCCTTGTGTCGAACATAATACCCCATCGATTACAGGCATGTCAACCGAACGCATGCTCGTTTATCGTCGATCATTGGCTGAATCGGATATAATAGAATACAACACGGTTCGGAGGTGGAATGATGAGTTATAACGTAGCAGTAATGGGCGCGTCGTCCAATCCGGAACGATATTCTTATAAGGCTGTGAAGCTGCTTGCAGAGCATGGCTACCAGGTGTTCCCCGTTCACCCATCAGAGCGACCAATTGATGGGGTCAAATGTTATGCAAGCCTTGGTGACATTGATGAGCCCCTGGATACGATTACGGTCTACCTGGGTGAGAAGAACTCCACCCCGCTCATCGACGAAATCATCGCCAAGCACCCACGCAGGGTCATACTAAATCCCGGCGCTGAAAACGATGAGCTGAAA
>JAJFTD010000048.1 GCA_021373255.1 bacterium | reverse complement strand
ATCATCACAGCGAAAACCATCAGAAGAATCGCCAAACTCCAACTGACAAAAGCTGGAATGCGGCCATAGCTCAGGGCTTGCAACCAAACCACGTCGTACGGGGTTATTGTGAACATAGTCTACTTTGATATTCAAGACACGCCGTGAGTAAACCAGAATCACGCGAGGCCGCTCTTTCCATAAACCTCCACCGGGCTTTAGGCGGCGAGAAGTTTGGGCAATGGTGCGATGCAAGAATTTACAAGCATTCTCGCCCAACTCGTTCCAAATCACGATATGTACATGATCCGGCATCACGCAATATGCAAGTACACGCACACCCAAGGCCTGCCTTGCTTTTTCCCATTCATCATAGAGAACGGGGATAGCATTATTATCAAGGCAAGGCGACCAATCCTGTACGCTGTATGTACAGAAGAACGCATGACCATCAGGATAGTTGTTGTGCCATCTTGGCATGTGCTTATACATTACGCTGTTCGCGTGACCTGTGGTCACGGCTTCGGCTGCGTGCAACCGAAGCAACTAAACACCCCACGCCAGAGCGTAGGGTGTTTTGGAGTAGAGATTAATATTATGTCCCCTATTCCACACTCCCACCCTTCCGTCCTTCGGCTGCGGAGAGTTCCAGGGCTTCGGCGGCTTCTCGGAGGGCCATTTTCTGGCCTTGGTAGCGCTCTTTTACTTGCCACATGAAGTTGACTATCTTGGAGTCGCGAGAGGAGTCAACGAATCCATCGTAGTCCAGGTTCAGGAATGGGATGTTGTTGTGACGGCGGCGGAGCGACTGGCTCAGGGCGGTTACAGTGTTGCCGGGCATGCAGTTGAATGGGATTACACTCACTATACCCGCGAGGCCGCGACTGGCGAAGTCTTCGCTCTTGCCCATCGAGCAGATAGCCTCACCACCGAAGTTGTAGTCGACATACTTCGAGCCCTTGCCTATCACCTCGGCCGAGCCTATGTCATCGTAGCCGTCAAGGAACGGTAGGGTGGCGTGGAAGAGCGCGTGTTCTTCTTTATTTACCAGCTTCGCATTGATCCAGTGCGCAGTGAATTCTTTCAGCTCATCCATCGTAAACCCGGCATCCTTGAGGCGGTCGCCGGATAGGATTTTTCCGATGAAGTTTGCATAGGCGAAGAATTCCGTCATCGGGGCGAGCCACGTCTCTGCTCCTTCGGCCTCCAGCTTGCGGAGGATGTCTTGGTTGGCACAGTCGTGCAGCCTCACATAAAACTCACCAACCACTCCCACAAGCGGCCTTTCTTCTTTGCGAACAGGAATCCGGCGGAAATCATCCTGAGCTCTGCGGAGCAGCTCCTCGAACTCGTCCAGATGCTTCGTGCTCATTAGAACGGCGAGCTTTCGCTTTTCAACTCGCTCCTTGTGCGCGGGAATCATTTGAATGACCTTTTGCAGATACTTCTCGAACAGCGCGTCGCTCTCGCCATTGTTGATCTCATATGGGCGGGTGCGTAGGACCATCTTGAACAGCAGGTCGTGACACATTATCGCGTCCCAGACGACCAGTGCGAACATAGTCCCCAGCCCACCGTGCTCGCTCTTGGAGCCGAGGGTCACGATGTCCACATTCCCATAACCCATCTTGTCCAATATCCGGCGCTGGAGCATGCTGTACATTCCGAACCGGCACGGCCCCTCGGAGTTGCCTTGGAAGAAGGCTTCCTTGTCCGGGTCGAAGTCCGGCTGTTGAACCCTGTAGAGCAAGTCTTCTGTGGTCATAAGTGCCGGCAGGCAGACGTCTTCGGATATCGCCTTTCGACCCAGGTTCAACGCCGCATCGGGTGACCTCGGCAGCGCTTCGGCTTCTATCCCATAAGCACACATCGTCGCGGCGAGCATCCGGGCGGCATCGCTGGCATACGGAACCCACAGCTTGCGACCCTTGAGCCGCGTGATTGGGGTATCGTCACTACGAATAACCCTGAAGTCCTTGGCCACGCCCTTGCTGGCCGTATCGGCAAACGCCTCTATGCGGGTAATAACACCAGCGTCGGCGGTATGCTCGTCGATCTGCATCATGTAGCACGGCTCACCCACTTCGTCCTTGAAGAACGGGTTGCCGAACGAGTCCGGCCCACAGGCGAAGTAAGTAAGCACCACTGCCCGCAGCCTCGCGTCCTGCCGGACCAGCCTGGCCGCCATCAGTTTCTTCTGAATCTGCCGAGAGTAGGCATTTGGCCAATGGTCGCTGATATCGACGACCTCCAGCGGCAGAAAGTCCTGTGGAACCGCAAGTATGCCGAGATCCTGGATTTTTTTGCCGATGTCCATGTTCACGCAGGGGTCCCACAGTGTGTAAGGCCGCCCGATCACGATGAACGCCATCTGATTCGGCTCAAGACCGGACAGCACTTCAGCTCCGCGCTTCTCCTGCCACCGCCTGAATTCCCTTAGGACATCGAGCCCAACATTCAGCGCAGCTCTGCACTCGGATGCCGACTTGCCAAGTTCAGCGCCCGCCTGAACAAACGCCTTTTCCAGATGCTTCTTGCCGCGCTTGAAGTGCAGGACTGGTGAAATATGCCTGATACCACGCTCAGTCAAGCCTACACACGATGAGATCACATCCGGCGCCGCCTGCAGGTAAGGGCAGGTCTGAGCCTGGCGCATATTAGAGTTGGGCTGCTCGGTGGAGATGATCCGTGGAGCGAAGATAACATCCACATTCTTCGTCACAAGGTCCATATAATGCCCATGGGCCACCTTGAACGGGAAGCACGGCTCGCCTATGGCGACATCCAACCCCATCTCAACAATGCGCTTGTTGGTCTGGTCGGAGACAACCACATCAAACCCAAGCTCGGTGAGGAACGCGTTATACAGCGGGAACATCTCCGAGAACATAAGCCCACGAGGCACACCGACTCTGGGTGCGCCTTCAGGGGCTTTCTTGGTGTATATGTCGAACATCATCTGCTCGCGCTCTGCGAACAGGTCGGGCAGGTGCTCGCCCAAGTTCTTCTTATGCGCCGCGCTGAACTTCTCGCAGCGGTCGTTATAGAAATACTTAGGGCCACCCTTCATTTGGAAGGTATTTACATCGCAGCGGTTCGCGCAGCTCTTGCACTCAAACGAGCTCATCTCATAATCCGCTTCGGCGATCCTGTCGAACCCACGGAAGCTGCTCTGCTCGGGATTGGCGAGATACGCAAGTCGCGCAGCGCCGACTGCACCGGTGATGTGCGGATACGGCGGAACAACTATCTTACGCCCAAGGATCGTCTCATAAGCGGCAACCATACCCTTGTTGAACGCCACCGCTCCCTGGAACGCCACTTTCTTGCCAATCTCGCGGCTGGCAACGTTCTTGTGGAGGTAATTCTTTACACTGGCAAGGCAGATACCCGCAGCTAAATCAGCCGCTGGGACGTTATTCTGCTGATAGTAAACCATCGCGGACTCGGAGAACACAGTGCATGTCCAGTCCAACTCAGGCGGGCGGGTGTTGTTGAGCGCAAGGTCACCAAACTCCTCCAGTGGCACCCCAAGCCTTGCAGCCTGCTTCTCTAAAAACGCACCGGTGCCCGCCGCGCATGCCTTGTTCATCTCAAAATCTATGATAACGTCGCCATCTAGGCGAATATACTTGCTGTCCTGTCCGCCGATTTCGAAGATGGTGTCCACATCATCGGCATACGAAAGCGCACCGCTTGCCTGAGCCGTGATCTCATTACGAATAAGGTCCGCACCGATATAGTCTCCGGTGAGATACCGCCCGCTGCCTGTGGTAGCAGCAGATACCTTGCCGATGTTGTATCCCTTTTCTTTGATCTGGTTTTGAATATTGGCCAATGTATCACGAACGGCGGACAGCGGATCGCCATCTGTGCGCCGGTAATATGCCGCAAGCACGTGGAGCTTGCCGTCGATCTCCGTAACCAGCGCGGCCTTGGTGCTCACCGAACCGATATCCACACCCAACGCCGCACGCTCGATATCCTTGGGGATGTCGGAATTGCTGTCCGGCGCGAGTGGGGGCATGATCTCGGAGAGTTCCATTTTAATAGGATTAGTGCCGGGGTAATCCAACGGTTTCTTTAGAAATGCTTCGAGCTTGCCAATCGCTTCTTTAATGTCAATGACAGATTCAGACCGCAGCGCAGCGCCTATGGCACCCAGGGTGCGGTTGTGTTTCGGCACGAACATCCGCGTGCCCAGACCCAATTCTTCTGCCAAATGTTTTCTTACTGCAGGGTTCTCCGATACACCACCGATAAAGGCAATCTTGTCCCTGAACTCTTTGCCCCTGGCAATAGCGGACCGGTAATTGCGGCTGATAGCCTGATGAATACCGGCGGCAATTCTGTTGCGAGGGGTGCCTTTTTGATAGAGGTGGGTGATGTCAGACTCCGTGAAAACCGCGCACCGGCCCGACAGGCTCGCAGGACTCTCGGTTTCCAGAGCTACCCGCGCGAACTCCTCTATAGATGAATAGTTCAATCGCCTGGCCATGTGATCCAGGAACGAGCCGCTTCCTGACGCACACTTGTTGCCGAGGTTTGAGTCCTCTACCAGAAGCCTCCCGCTCACGGGGTCTCTCTCAAACAGCAGGTACTTCTGCGACTCCCGGCCCATCTCAATGATCGTGCGCACTTCTGGATAAAGTTTATCTATGGCAGCCGCAAGCGCATTGGGCTCGTGAATGGCATCTGCACCTATAAGATCCTTAAGCGTACCAGCACCTGAGCCTGTTACGCCACAGATAACGCTGCTTTCATCGTTTGTCGTGAGTACTTTCTCAAGTATCTCTTTGATGCGCTGTATGGGCTGACCTTGAATGCGGACGATATCAAGCGGCTCAATGCGCTCATCGTCACGTATAATGATGGTTTTGACAGTGTCAGAACCGACATCGAATCCGATTCTTGCTGACATGCGAAGTAGTCCTCCTGCGGTTCCTTAAAAACCTGCCCTGCCAGAGGGGCAGGAAAGAGGGTTTGGCCCGCATTATTCGTAGTATGCCGCATTGTTACTTACGGTGTTTCGGGAACAAGTTCCCGAAACGGGAGGCGCGCTATCGCGCTTAGGGTGTTTCGGGAACAAGTTCCCGAAACGGGAGGCGCGCTATCGCGCTTAGGGTATTCAGCTACGATGAATAATGCGGTTAGTAGAGTTTACCCAAGCCCAAACGTTCATCACTTCACCAGTAGTATATTGCGCTTGGCAGCTACAGTCAAGGCAGGACTCTATTGCAATGTTCGTGTAGTAAGTAATGATTGACACTAAACCCATGCAATGGAGAACAGTTATGCCTTTGATCGATATGCCCCTTGAGGAGCTGAAGAGTTATCAGGGACGCAACCCGCGTCCAAAAGATCTTGATGAGTATTGGGATACGGCTTTAGCCGAAATGAAGAGCATAGACCCGCAAGTAGAGTTGGTGCCCTGCAAGACTGAGTCTAGGAATGTGGAGTACTTCGACCTCTACTTCACCGGTGTCGGCGGAGCGCGAATCCATGCCAAGTATCTCAGACCCAAGAACATCAGCGGCAAGTGCCCTGCAGTGGTAAATTTCCACGGCTATACAGGCAATGCCGGTGACTGGTTCGGATACCGAGCATGGGCAGCAGAAGGGTTCTGCACAGCGGGACTCGACTGCCGCGGTCAGGGTGGATACTCTGAGGATACCGGCGGGGTAACTGGCAACACGCACAACGGCCACATCATCCGAGGCCTTGCGGATTCACCTGATAAGCTCCTGTTCCGATCCATTTACCTCGACTGCGCCCAGCTCGCGGGTATAGTGATGAACATGCCCGAAGTAGATGCAGAGCGTGTCGGAGCTACGGGTGGCTCACAGGGCGGCGGACTCACTGTTGCCTGCGCAGCGCTAGAGCCAAGAATCAAGCGAGCCGCACCAGTATTTCCATTCCTCACCGACTACCTTCGGGTGTGGGAAATGGACTTGGCAGAGGGCGCATATGCCGAGTTGAAGACGTTCTTCAAGTTCTTCGACCCCAGGCACGAGTGCGAAGATGAGATCTTCAACAAGCTGGGCTACATCGACCTGCAGCACCTGGCAAAGCGCATCAAGGGTGATATTCTGATGCTCACCGGACTAATGGACAACATCTGCCCACCGTCAACCCAGTTCGCGATCTACAACAAGATCACATCGAAAAAGAACGTAGTCATCTACCCCGACTTCGGCCACGAAGGTCTGCCCGATTCAGGAGATATCATCTTCAACTTCATGTGTGGGCTGTAGACGGATAGTATCTGATGATGCCGGGGGCTAAGCTCCCCCGGCTGATATAGCAAGCTCCAAGAAGTGCCTAACCATCCGATTCAGAAATCCCAAAACATCTTGTTTTGCCGTGGAGGATTAAGATGTCATCAGTCTTTAGCTGGATCACAAAAGCAGTTCTAATAACAGCGATCTTGGTAGCAGCAATAACGATAAGTATATTGGCGTTTTTATTCTTCATGTTTTTCGATTACTCACCATTTCACTTCAGTGGAGAGGGTGCTCATAATATCAGGGAAGCTGGACTAGCATATTGGACGGCTGATGGAAGGTATCTTTTTACGATGGAAGGCCAATATGGCGAAGGCAGGCTTTATCGGTATGACACAAAGACATGGAAGAGGTATTTCTATAAAAATATAAAATTCGGTGGTCTGCTAAGCGTATCTCCAAATGGTCGAATGATATTAAGCAACTATGAGTATGAGAATAGTCTTTACAGTATCGATTTGAAGACATACAGAAAATCAGTATTATGGCAGGCACGTGGTAAACTCGACTTGTACGACATGCACTGGATACGACCCGATATCATCTTAATGATCGGTAGAACCCCAACTGGCCTTGATGATGTATATAAACTATCAGTTCCAGATGGCAGATTGACCAAGTTGACCAGCAACTACGGCGGCATGTTCTTTCCTGCTATAGACGGTTCGGGTTTTATATACGAGAATCGGTGGGACAACAAGCTCCACTTCCAAGAGCTAGACACAGGCAAAGAACGGGCGATCATAACAAGGCATCTGAAGTATTTTCGATCATACTGCTATATGTATCTTTCTAAAGATGTTCTGATATATCAAAAGAACACCGGCCCTGAGCACCAAGCCGAAATACTTGACCTGGCAACCTTGAAGGACACTCATTTCAACCTCGACAAACCAGGTGAATACCCGAGCGCTGGGGTTATGTCTCCGAATCTAACAATGTATCTACCGAATGCAGGATCTAGCCATTTCGGTGGAGATAGATACGTATATGACTTGCCCAAAGCTGCTGTTAAGATCATTAAGCAGAAGATTAAAGAGACGAGTGGCGATAAATGATACTTTCTATAGGTGGATACTGCCACACCGAATTGGAGGCACGATCAAGTGAATGACTGTCCTAATCTACCCGGACTGGAAAAAGTGAAATGGTGTGGTGGGATCAGTGGCCTCGCTGCCTTCATCGGCTTGTTCCTCGCTTTTTCTTTCGTTTTTATTCTTCTGTGTGCCATTCTTGATAAGTTATGTGGGCTTCCAATAACATGGCAAGGATCAGTTATTGGTGTCGTGCTGCTCTTATTATTGGTGTTTTTACTCAGGACCTCGCTCTACGATCACCGCTGGGAGACTACTTCTGACGGACTTAGAATAAAGAGTATTATTGGTGGACGATTCTTGCCATGGACTGATGTGCCTAGAGCGGAGACAAAGCGCAATCTGTGGTGGATGACATCCTGCTACACACTGCAATCCAAAAAGTTTACGGTTATAATTCCAGCACGGGACATCTACATTTGTGCCTCTATTTGGCAGCATCTGAACAGCGTCGGCCTCTCAGCCGAGATTAAGCTATCAAGTGCCGCAGAATTATTCTGGGAACCGATCCCCGACACGGTTCAGGATGAAGTTGGTTGGGAAGATGAAAAGAAAGTGGGATCAAGCATGGCTTGTTTCATTCAGCTCTTGTTGCTTATCTTCGGTACAATTGTAACAGTTGCGTTCGTTTGCTTTGGTTTGTGGCAAGTTTCGGCTGTAGTTGCAGTTGGACTTATTGTTATCATGCTTGTCCGTGTTTTACGATCGCCAATAATTGATAGAGTTCTGGTTGGACGGGACACAATTGCGATCGGTTTGGCAACAGGACAAGGCCAACGTGCAACTCTGAAGATGCCTTGGGGTGAGCTGGTTTCCACAAAATGGGTGAACTATGGCATTGATCTCCGCTGGATACATGGAGTTCGTGTAGTAATTCCATGGGATCCCCAGGATCCTCAGTCTACACGCCTTATTGTCGCTATAATACATCGACTGCGCGGGATCCCACGGCCTGTCCTACTGCCATTTCCTGTCGAGTTGAAGCGAAAATTCATTAACCAATGTTCTGAGACTTATTGAATCAGCCGAGGTTGGAGTCACCCAGCTGATTCTTAAAAGGCATTAGGCCATCTGTGGCTCTTCTTCAAAAACTGCCTGCGGAGCCGTTTCTACCAGCCGGTTAACGGCGTCGAGCAGAGCGGCGGCGGCGGCGCGGTATTGGTCACCGCGTCTTATGAGGGCGCTGCCGGTCAGGCGGGTGCTTGTTTTGGGGCTTATATACATTGCGACAACAGTGACGATCTCATCCTCTTTGCCGGACTGGTGAACAAACGCGTCTTCCACCACTATTCCGTGCTCAGGAGCGAGTGATTTGCACACCGCACCCGCCGCAGCTTCGGCAAACAGGCGCAGGATACTGTCCCCACCGACCGCATAGCCGCTGGACTCACGCTTGAACTCCTGGTCCAGTCGCCTTAATGTAACTCCAGCCTTGGCTTCCGCGCCTGTGCTGGAGAAGCTGATAGTGTGAATCTTCAGCCTGGGCGCACGAGCGCCTTCGGGGAGGACCACGGCTTGCGCGGGTTCTCCAAGGGTAGCCTGGGGCACAGGCGCAACTGCAGCCTGTGCTGCTTCTTCCACGCGATGTGGTTTGTTGGCTGTGCAATTTTTGCTTGCCCGGGTGATAAGGTTATCTATTGTAGACGCGTAGTGGACATCCTCGCGCTCTTTAGTCCGCCTGCCGCCAGCCATACCGTAAGTAGCCGATACA
>JAJFTD010000044.1 GCA_021373255.1 bacterium | reverse complement strand
AGGTAGAACTGCTTCGCTTCGCGCCGTTCGATTGTGCTGTGGGCTGTGTGCTTTCTCACATATCCTGTCATTGCCACCGCACCTAAAACCAGCGCCAGCACAGCCAACACGCCCAACACTTTCCACGGCACTTCGGGGAGGCGCGTTACATTCTCGTTTGCTTTTCCCAGGATTGTTCCGGCGGAGGCTGCGGCATCGTCCAGTGCGGCTTGTACACTCTTCTGCCCTTTCAGAGCCTTTTCTATCTCGCGCGCCAGCCCGTCCGCAACTTCCTGCCAACCCGGCACCACCGGCACGCTGCGTCCATTGTCGATCTGATCTATGAACCCGCGTTTGATTGGATCCGAATAAAACTCAGATGAGTGAGCTACTGACACCCGTGCCGGAATGCGTCCGGCTACCTTACATATCCTCGCCAATTGCTCCGGGCTTGATGCAAATTTGATAAACTTCCACGCTGCCTCACGGTGCTTGCTTCCCCTGGGGATCACGAGTGAGTTGCCCACTACTTCAGCCGCCGGTTGTTTACTAAATGGTATCGCTGCGACGCCGTAATCAAGGTTGGGGAAATATTTTTTCAGGTCTGGAATTCTGAACGGGCTGTCCACTCGCATCGCGACCAGGCCCTGCCCGAATGGGTCCTGGGTAGCACCTTTGAAGTTAGCGGCAAAAGTCTGAAGATCCTTTACTCCGCCGACCTCACGATTGAGGAATGATTTCATCCAACCCAATGCAACTGCACCTTTGGGACCATTGAACCGAGCAGTGCGGCCATCGGGTGAAAGCATCTCGCCCCCGGATTGCCAGAGATACCAGGCGAAGTTGTTGGGGTTATAGAGGAAATCGGCGTAACCCACGCGTTCGACCTTGCCGTCCTTGTCGCGTTTGGTGAGCTTCATTGCATACTGCTCAAGCTCTGCCCAGGTGCGGGGTGGGCGATTGGGGTCGAGCCCCGCCTCGCGGAAAAGTTTCTTGTTGTAGAACAGCGCGTTAGGGCTCAGCACCCATGGGATGCCGTAGAGCTTATCACCGTAGGTGTTCTGAGTTATGCCGACTTTATAGAAATCATCTGTATCAAACTTATCTCGCTGGACCAGCCCATCCAGCGGTTCCAGTCCGCCGCGCGACATTATCTCTCCGCCGAGGTGGGCATAAAAGCGCACCACATCAGGCGGTACGCCACCGGCTACGGAGAGTATCAGCTTGCGCTCAACATAACTCTGCGGGACCAGCATCGCGTTTACTTTGATGCCGGGGTTCGCGTGCTCAAAGTCGGTAATCATCTGCTTGTAAGCCGCCTGCTCGTCCTGCGTGGCGCCATACCAGAAGACGATTGTTTCCGTCGCGCCACAAAGCGATGCTGCGGCAAATGTTAGTAATAAGCTTAATATGAGGAGTAGTCGAGTTTTCATCGGTTCCAATATAGTAGAAATAGGCAGAGATGTAAACACATACGGATGGGCATATTCCATTGTTCCCACCGTCATTAATTGACAATGCCACTACAGCTGTGCTAGATTGTCGCTGAGATGAAATTGCGTTTTACTTATATCTTCGCATTATTGGTGCTTCTATCCGCGCTTTTCGTGCTGCCTGTTTTTGCCCAGGAAGATCCTTCACAAGATGAAGAGGGGCTTCCTCCTCAGCCTGTGTGCGCGGCAGCTGCGTCGCAAAACGAACCGGTTTCCATCCAAGCGCCGTCCATTGAAAGTAGCGGCTCCATGATTCGTGCCAACGGAGGAGTAGCATTCGAGCGCGGAAACATCCGAATCACAGCTGCGGATGCTGTTTACAATTATGATACAAAGACAGGTCTCCTCACCAAGGTAACATTTACCACATGCGCCTCCGCCAGGCCTGATTATAAAATTACAGCCAGGGAGATCAGGCTCCTTCCGAATAACAAGCTCCGTGCCCAGCATGCATCGCTGTTTATTGGTCGCTTGAAGGTACTCAGCGTGCCATCACTCAAGCTCACCGTCGGTGGTGGTGCAGCATCATCCAACATCTTTCCCACTCCGGGCTATGATAAAGTTGATGGTTTTACCTTATCACAGAGGCTCAGAGTAATCGACGACGATCGAGCCCGCATGAGCGTTAATCTTCGTATCACTTCTAAGAGTGGGGTTCAGGGCGATGTGAGCGGCCAGTATGGATTGGACGGAAACTTGAGTAGCTTTCCCGGCCGGTTCTTGTCATACCAGTCGCTGCGATCACATGTGCTCGATTTTCCGCGAGAACCGGTTGGGGCTCCGTGTCCGCCCAGCGAGCTTCAACCCATTGATGCCGCGCACCTGCGCGCATTTGGAATACTCTCACTGAAGCAGCCGACTTATGATATTAGCGACGAGAATCTTATCGTTTATAGGCAGCCGGAATTGGGGTTAAACTACATCGCCAATGGGATCAACCTCACCAAGACTCCACTGGATCCTCGGCTGCAGATCCACCCCGAAATTACTGGTGACTGGGGGCGCTTCAAGGAGAGCCCGGGGATGTCTGGCTTTACAACCCGAAGAAGCGTCACAGGCACTGTAGCTGCCAATGTCATACCACTCGGTTCCAATATGGCCATTCAACCAATATATTCACATACGTGGTCTACTTATGATACCGGTGATTTCTATCAGCAGTCCGCGTATGCTATCGATGCCAGCAGATTGTTGTCCAATGGCTCATTTGCATCTCTTCGCTACATCGGACGTCACGAGAGCGGAATCACTCCGTTCCAGTTCGATAATATTGATATCAAGCAAGAGGCTCAGGCGGCATTCCAGGCGCGCTTGCGTAAACATGTATTCGGAGTCGTTCTAAGCTATGACATTGAGGCAGGCAGCCTGTATGACTGGGAAGCCATGTATGGCTGGCACAGCGATTGTCTGGCAAGCTGGGTCCAGTGGCACAGCCGCGTCCACCGCCTCTCTTTCCACGTTGCACTCATCAATTTGTAATCTGAACTCGCCTGCCCCGTGTCTGGTGTGAGCCGCTTGGGTACACATATATATGGGGCAATGCGCACCGCATTCATTATAAACGATGTCATTCCCCCTATTTACGCACCTTGTCAAATGGAATGCTGCAGGGTGACGTACAGGAGGTTTACAAATGTACCAGAGAGCACCTGAACCCGGCCATGATGAAGGGTTTTATACTCGTAGGCCGAGCAAGCTGGGGCTGCTGAAAGAATTGCGTGGATGGGATGTTACTGAGGGCCAGCCGGACTTCAGAGGTTGGCGGGTGATTGACCGCAACGGTGACGATGTTGGGTTAGTTGACGACATAGTGGTAGACACAGATGCTAGTGAGGCCATATTCGCCACTGTCGCCCCCTCGACTGCTGAAGCCAGAGGAAGAGGACTTACTCTTATCCCGCTGGATAAGGTCGACCTGGACCCACCGTATAAACTTGTGAAATTCCATGGCACAGCAGCGCAGGCGAATTCCGCACCGCCATACAAAGCCGGTACCACAGATTACGAGCCATACTATGATTATTGGTCAAAAGAAGAACCTTCGACTACCGAGCAGCCGGAGGCCCAAGCCGAAGAAGGCGCCGAGCGTGAATTCACTGCTCCATCAGGTCGTGGGCACACAACGGTAGTTGTGATCCGCAGAGGTCAGGAACCCCGCCACGGCGTGGAACCAGGCGAAGAAGTAATCCACGAAGGTAGCACAGTGGAAGTACGTGAGCTTGATGAAGATGAAGAGTAGCTCATAAGACCTGTTCAGTATAAATTACATCACGTGGCAGGTGGTAATGCTAATAATTACTACCTGCCATATCGCACTTTTTGACCCCCGGACCCCCGGACTGTCTATTTCTATTGACTGTCGGCCGCTCCTATGTTAACCTTACTGTTGCCACAGACAAGCTGTAGTTGTCGGTCACATCATACCTCGCTCGCTTTGGTTGTTGCACATTGTATCTCCTCTCCTGGGGGCTTTCGCATTTCCTTCGGAAATGCTGTCGCCTGAGAGGAGAGGATTAAGGCGAGGGAGTAGGTTGTGCATATATCGAACAAGGTATTATGTGATTGACCACTGCAATTAACCTGTATGGAGGTCGATTGTTCTTGCCCCTGAGTAGAGTAGACAATGAGATCAGCACGCTCATCCGAGCGAGGTATCCTATCATCTATGTCGTTTCCTGGGAGGAGCGCAGGGTGGAGGATGCCTTACGGGAGATCGCGCGCCCGGGCAAGAAAGTCTACACGTGGAGCCTCACACATGGTATTCAACCCACTCCCAAAACCGGCGGCCAGGCGCTTACGGTGCTGGCGGCGCTGGAATTTGTGGAGGGGTGCGATGAGGATGCGCTGTTTATCTTCAAGGACATGCACGCGGTCCTCTCAGACAGCATTGTGATCCGCAGGCTGCGTGATCTGGTCAACGGCCTCAAAAACAGCCGCAAGACGCTCCTGATCCTATCGCCGATACTCCGTCTGCCAGCCGACCTGGAAAAAGATGTCACTGTGGTGGATTATAATCTGCCATCGTACGATGAGCTGGGTGAGTTATTAGACCTGATCATTGACAAGATGAAGCGCGACAAGGCTGATGTGAATGTGGATCTTACCGCCGACCAGCGCGACAGTGTGATCAAGGCAGCGCAGGGGCTTACTCTTTCCGAGGCTGAAAACGTCTTCGCGCGCAGCCTGGTGGAAAAGCGTTCGTTCGATATCAGCGTGATAGTAAAAGAAAAAGAGCAGATCGTCCGAAAGAGTGGGCTGTTGGAATATTATCCTGCTCAGGAGAAACTCGCAGACGTCGGCGGATTGGTGTCGCTCAAGGATTGGCTTGTAAAGCGTGGAACGGCCTTCAGCCGCAGTGCGCGCGAGTTCGGACTGCCGGAGCCACGGGGGATACTGCTCCTGGGAGTGCAGGGCTGCGGCAAGAGTCTGTCGGCTAAGGCGGTAGGCAGCCTGTGGAATCTCCCCATCTTACGGTTGGACGTGGGGAAAATATTCAGTGGAATAGTTGGCTCCAGCGAGCAAAACGTGCGGCGCGCCATTCAAGTTGCGGAATCGGTCGCACCGGTGGTGCTGTGGATGGACGAGATGGAAAAGGGTTTTGCCGGTGTTCAAAGCTCACCTCTCTCCGACGCAGGCACCACGTCGCGAGTATTCGGCACATTCGTAACATGGCTTCAGGAAAAGACCGCGCCCGTATTCGTTGTCGCCACCGCCAACGACATAAGCCAGCTTCCACCCGAGCTTTTACGCAAGGGACGGTTCGATGAGATATTTTTTGTCGACCTCCCGCGCGAAATCGATAGAAAAGACATATTTGCCATACACATTACCAAGCGGCACCGTGATCCGTCCGCATTTGATCTTGCCGCCCTAGCCGCTGCATCCGATGGCTTCAGCGGCGCCGAGATAGAGCAGGCCGTAGTATCTGCCATGTTCGACGCATTTGCCGCCAACAGAGACCTGCAAACTAGCGATATCCTTTCAACAATCCAAGCCAGCATCCCCATCTCGGTCACAATGGCCGAGCAAATAGCCTACCTGAGAGCCTGGGCCGAGAAGAGGGCCCGGGGGGCGGAGTGAAAGAGGGGTTATGCGTTGCGCGTTGGAGCGTTATGCGTTGTTTATTCTTGGAGGGTGGGTGGATAGGACGGTATAATGTCATCTATTGAGAGATTTGAGGATATACAGGCTTGGCAGGAGGCGCGTGCTCTGACGAAGATCATATATGGTCTTTCGTCGCAGGGAGATTGGGCGCGTGATTTTGGACTTTGCGATCAGATTAGACGGGCAGTAGTTTCCGTGATGTCCAATATTGCTGAAGGTTTCGATCGCAAGGCAAATACTGAGTTCCATCGATTTCTTGCCATCGCAAAAGGATCAGCAGCCGAGGTTAAAGCACAGCTATACGTGGCGCTTGACCTTGGCTATATCGATAAATGTACATTCGCATCGACCTACGAATCTGCTGACAAAGTCAGTAGAATGATTGGCAGCCTAATGAACTACCTAAAAGAATTCAACACCAAGAAACCTGAACGCACAACACACAACAAATAACGCGCAACGCATTAACGCACAACCCATAACGCAAAAATGCGCAACGCATAACGTGCCAACGCGAGGACCCTATGTTCGTAAAGAAAATCGATCTCTTTGGCTTTAAGACTTTTGCTGAGAAAACCTCGGTGGAGTTTGATCACGGCATTACGGCTATTGTCGGCCCTAATGGGTCGGGCAAGAGCAATGTCGCGGATGCTCTGCAGTGGGTGCTGGGCGAGTCTAACGTCCGCAATCTCAGGGGCACGCGTGCTACTGATGTTATATTCAATGGCACGGAAAAGCGCAAGCCTCTTGGGTTAGCCGAGGTTTCGATTACGTTTGACAACACCTGCGGCACGCTTCCGATTAATTATAACGAGGTCACTGTTACCAGGCGGGCGTTCAGGTCTGGTGAAGCCGAGTATTTCATAAACAAGACTCGCTGCCGACTCAAGGACATCTATGAGCTGTTCCTCGACACCGGAGTTGGGCGTGAGGCGTATTCGTTTATTACACAGGGTGAGATAGACGCGGTCCTTTCGGCGAAAGCTGAGGATCGCCGTGAGCTTCTTGAGGAAGCTGCCGGGATCAAGAAATACAGGTATCGCCGCTCGGAAGCTACACGTAAACTCGAAAAGACCGAAGCCAACCTGCAGCGCGTGCGGGATATCATGTCGGAGATCAGCGGCCAGTTGGGTCCGCTTTCCGAGCAGGCTGAACAGGCCAAGAGATACATCGAATATCAAGAGCGACTGCGAGAGATTGAGATCGGGCTTTTGATAAGAGATCTCAGGCGGTTTACTGAAAACCTTGATGAGGTGCGCACATCCAAGACAGGCGCGGCAGATAAGATAGAGGCCTATGACAAGCAACTGGGCGACCTTGAGTGGGAGAAAGAAAAGCAGAATACTCGCTTGACGGAGCTTGAAGAAGAAGTTGAAGGCGCACGCCGGGTGTCGCAGAACCTGGGCGCGAATGTTCAGCGGCTGGAGAGCAAGGCTGCGCTTGTAGAGGAGAGGTTGAAATCCGCTGGCTCTGCTCGTGAGCAGGCTGATGAGGATATTGTTACTCTTGAGCGAAAGATCGAGGAAGCCCGCGAGCGTATCGAGCGCCTGGAAATGGAGATCGGCGTTTCAGGCGAAACAGAAATGCATGCGCATGATGCTGCGCAGGCCAAGTCTGCTGTGCTTGCCGAGTTGGATCGGCGTTATGAAGCGGTTTCTCGTGCGGTGAACGATCAGAAAGCCACATATCTCGAACTCGCCAAGGAACTCGCCGCCAAACGCAATGCCCTCCAAAATGCGCGTGAACGGGTCGCGCAGCTTGAGACGGCGTTGAGCAAGTATAGCAGTGAGATTGAGGCGCTGCAGGCTCAAAAGCAGGATGCGATAAAGATTGGCGAGGAGGCTGCTCTTGAGGTCGAGTCTCTGAAGACTCAGATCCAGGAGTCGGCTATGGAGATATCTCGCCTTGGCGAAGAGCGTAAGAAGGCTGAGCAGCAGTTGTCCGAACTCAACAGGAAGCACTCAGACATCGGCCGCGAGATCGCTGCAAAATCTTCTCGTCTGAGCACGCTCAGGGAAATGGCTGAATCGCATGAGGGGTTCTTCGATGGTGTGCGCAGTGTGACTGCTGCCAGCAAGGCAGGCAGGTTGCGCGGTGAGTTTGCTGTTGTCGCCGACGTGATCAGCGTTCCTAAGGGCTACGAGACCGCTATTGAAATAGCGTTAGGTGCTAATGTTCAGGATATCATTACCGATTCTGTAAGCGAGGCAAAGCAGGCTATTGCGTTCCTCAAGGATAATCGAGCTGGCCGAGCGACGTTCCTTCCGTTGGACAACATTTATCCTTCCAACCATGAAGTCCGCGGCAAAATGGATCAGCGCTCCGGCGCTCTTGGGATTGCCGCCGATTTGATCGGTTACGATGACAAATACGATCCTGCTATCTGGTCGTTGTTGGGCCGGACTGTTGTTGTTGACCATATCGACAACGCTGTAGCTCTGTCCAGAGAACTCGATGGTTGGAACAAGATTGTTACCCTCGACGGTGAGCTGATAGTCCCCAGCGGGGCTATTACCGGTGGTGCGAAGAAGAACAGAGGCCCTGAACTGCTGGCACGCAAGCAGGAGATCGACTCCCTTACCGATGATATCAAAAAACTTGAGCGTGCAGATTCGGATTGTCAAAAGGCGCAGCAGGCTACCGAAAGCACGCTGGCTGAGTTGAGAGCTAACTCCGTTGCTGAGGAGAAATCGCTGGGTGATCGAAGAATCGCGTTCGCGGAGCACCAGAGGCGCGTGGATTTCTCTACACATGAAGTAGAGCGGATATCGCGGCAGCTTGATACGGTGGCCGTTGAAAGAGACGAGGCTGAGCTTCTGCGCAGCGAGGAGAGCAGCAGTGTCACCCGCTTGGAAAATGAGCTTCAGACCGCTGGTCAGGAAAACACCGACCTCGACGAGAAAGTTGCTGGTGCCGAGCACGACATAGAGGAGCTTGCAAAAGAACGTGCCAGTGTTCGCGAAGAGCTGATGCGGCTGAATGTTGAGCTTGCCAGCGCCGCTGAACGCACAAGTGCCCTTAAGACGTCACTCAAGGAAACCAATGCCACTCTGGCTGAAACAACTGCCTCGCTGGACTCCCGGCGCTCGCAGATCGATGGGATTTTTGTCGATGTAACCGCGCTGGAGCAGGATCACAAAAATACAGTGAATGAGCTGGGCATTCAGCGCGAGCTTTGCGAAGCCGCCGAAAAGAGCCTGAACGAATTAATTGCGAAGCGTACAGGTGAACTTGAGAAATCGGCAAGGGTGGATTCTCAGCTTAGAGAAATTAGCTCAAAGCGCAATCAACTCGCGCAGGACTCACATGACGCCGAGATCAAAGAAGCGCGCTTGGAAGTGCAGATTCAGCAAGTTACTGAGCGCCTGATGGAAGAGTATGAAGTCAGCTACGAGCAAGCCATTGACTGGCCGGATGAGATCGAAGTGGAACGTGGTCAAGCCAGCGAGGTCGCCAGGCTGCGGCGCGAGATCAAAGATATGGGCACCGTAAACACGGGTGCAATTCAAGAATACGAACGAATCAAAGAGCGCTGGGACTTCCTAACAGAGCAGCGAACCGACCTGGAAAGCGCGCGTGATCAGATCAACGAGGCTATCAGAGAGATCGACTCAAGCACTCGTGGGCTGTTTATGGAGACTTTCAATAGTGTTGCGGTGAATTTCGACGCGATATTCCGACGCCTGTTCAATGGTGGAACTACTAAACTTTCGCTTACTGACCCGGAGAATCTGTTGGATACAGGTGTGGACATAGTGGTTCAGCCTCCGGGGAAGAAACTGCAGGATATGGCTTTGCTTTCAGGTGGAGAGAGGGCGCTTACTGCAACCGCGCTTGTATTTGCGCTGCTGATGTCCAGGCCGAGTCCGTTCGTGGTTATGGATGAAGTAGACGCACCGCTCGACGAAAGTAACGTCGAGCGGTTCGCCGAAGTTCTGAAGGATTTTGCGAGCAATTCTCAGTTTATAGTTGTGACTCATAACAGAGCCACAATGGAAGCTGCTAATAGTCTCTACGGTGTCACCATGCAGGAGCCCGGCATCAGCAAACTGATATCAGTAAGGCTTTCAGCCGAGGGCTCCCTTGAAGATGAGAACATAGGTCCTAACGGCGCGCTCGCGACCGTTTAAGCGTCGCCACCAATACTCCGGCTCCGCTTATCAGCACCATAAGGCTGGCGGGTTCCGGAACTAGCGGGTCGTTGCTTCCGCCACCGCCTGCTATAGCAAGTCCACCGGCAAGTCCGGCTAGTCCACCGAGCCAGCCCAAACCGCTGCCTCCGCCAATTGCGATGGGCGGCATAGCTGAAGCTACAGGGATAGCAGCCACTGCGGCTATAGGTGCGGCTGCCACAGGCTCCGCCACGGTCATAGCCGGGACAGCTTCTGTTACGAAGCCAGGCGGAACGGTAACTGCCGCGGCTGCTATGGTTTCAGCCGGGTTAGGCAGGACCTTTGTCTCTACTGACATTGCCTGGACATCCGGCTCAGGGGGCACATTGAGTGCTATAGCCGGTTTTGGCTTTGGCTGCGTTGCCACTGTATCTGAAAAAGCTGCTGTTTTCTTCGCCATGCGAGCCGGTATGCTGGCACGCAAGGGGTTGCCGCAGGACCACGCGAGCAATGGGGTGCCGTCGTTGGTTGCGAATACATAGCTCCCCTTGGGTAGGACTTTGGTCTTTCTTGCCATCCTGCCACTGCTTGTTACATACCATGTTTGGACCCTGAGTGGGCTCTTTAAAGTCACGAGCTTGAGGTCGTCCTTAATGGTAGTTAATACATCGTTCTGCGTGGTCTGGAAGTGCCGAGCGTACATAGCCCTTACGGATGAATCATTAGATACCTGGTTTGCCAACTGGTTTACAGTTGTAGCCCGGTATTTTAGAAACGACCCGGCGGGCGTTCGCTCGCTTGCTGTTACGGCACCGGATATAAGCACGGTTGCCGCCAGCACGGTAACAACTGACAAAGGAATGCGTTTGGTCACGTCTCGCTCCTCCTTCGGCTTTAGTGAAAAACACCCAAGCCAATATCTGCAACATTTGCATCAGGTGTTTCGGGAACTTGTTCCCGCGCTGATGCGCTTATTAGTACAGGTACCGCGCCTGAACTGGTTCGCAGATGTGGCACGAACCCAGCCGCAGGCGTGTACTGCCACCTGTGTTTATAGGTTGGAGTTGCAATTTTACCTACAGCTCACACTCTTTGTTGCACAAAACGTGCCAATCGGTATAATAGTATTGTTCAGGTATTGGTTTTATTGCCATACATCGGCCTTTAACGTGGAAGAACATACTTTGTCCAGTGTTATTCTGCCAGCATATGCTGTGGCAGATGATAGCGCTGCGCGGGTCTAATTGTGAATATATCGGGTTAGTGTCTGCTCGGTTCTGGGTAAATAGACTCAACGGGAACTAACCTTGCAAACAGTGGCGTATTGAAGCGTGTATGCGCGTAATCGGCAATATGGACTAAAGATGAGCGTTCGACGTTCAATAATTGATAGTGCGGGCCTGATGTTATGGCGCAAGTAGGAGGAAGAACTGTGAAAAAATCGTTGCTGGTATTTCTGGCGATGATTAGCCCGGCAGTTGTCGTGCTGTTTATGGCGTCTGCTGTCTTTGCAGCCGATTCACCGGCCGTACCGGCTAGTGTCCCCGCTGAAACAAAAGTTCCGGCAGGTGATGTTAAAGCTCCGGATGGCAAGCCGGCAGTTGATGTAGATTATCGCATTGCCGAAGAAGATGTGCTGAGGCTGGATGTTTGGGGCGAAGAGGCACTGAGTGGTATGCAGATGCAGGTTACCCCTGGTGGCAAGATCAATGTTCCTTACCTGGGCGAAATGCAAGCCTCCGGGCTTACTCAACAAGAACTTACTGACAATATAGTCAAAGCTCTTGAAAAGAATGAGATCATTGCAGATGCCAAAGTCCAGATAACCCTTATACAAATTCACCGGCCGACTGTTCGTGTATATGGCGCTGTGAATCGTCCTGGTGAAGTCGAATTTAAGGATGGCGACAAGATACTCGATGCCCTTGCTGGGGCTGGCAGTTATCAAGCCGATAATGCGTGGCTGGAACAATGCACCGTTACCCACAAGGACTCCGACAAACCTATTACTATTGATATTAAGAAAATGATTGCCGGTGACCTTACTCAGAATTTCCAACTCCAAAAGGGCGACACCATATACATCCCGCCGGCGGATTATAGAAACAAGTTTTATGTTCTCGGGCAGGTCTATAGGCCGGGTATCTACGACCTCAAGGACAAGACTTCTGTGTTGTCGGCAGTCAGCCTTGCAGGCGGCCCCACTGAGCGCGGCGTTCTCAGATCCACCGTGGTCGTGCGTGGGGATCCGGCCAAACCCGAAAGGGTTCCTTGTGATCTGACAAAACTTTTCGATAAAGCCGATATGAAGCAGGATATCATACTCCAGCCTGGAGATGTAGTGATTGTTCCTGAGAGCAAGAGGCCGGATTGGGGCAAGATTTCCCAGATACTTGGCTCGCTGACTTCTATTAGTGCAATTCGCAGATACGGACTGTTTTAACCTGAGTTAATGTTTGATGTTCTTTATTGACCTTTCCCCGCTATAATGCAGGGGTCGGTCACAATTTTATGAGCTGCAGGTAGCTGTTTTCCGTTACTTCGGGAGGAATGACTCGTGGAATTTTGGCGTTATTATAGGATCATCCGCAGGCGCCGTTGGCTGATAATTCTTGGTATGGTGGTGTGTATTGGAGCAGTGGCATTTAAGAACATGACACTGCAGCCTGAGTATACAGGCCGCACTACTGTTATGGAGCCGGACCAGATGTCCGGTGGAGGAATTCCGCTATACCCGGAGCAGTATCTGCAGACAGATATGCAGCTCAAACTTTCCAACCTAGCAAATATTGCCACCAGCCAAAAGGTGTTGCAGGATTCAGCGGAGACACTGGGAGATCTTAACCTCAACTTTACCGCTGATGAGATTCTCGCTCACACCAATGTGCAGCCTGTGAAAGATACCAACATTCTCGCCATCGAAGTTACCCTGCCGCGGCCGGGAGATGCCAAAGTGGCGGCTGATGTCATCGCGGCTGAGTTCAAGAAGGTTTATGGCGAACTCAATAATGCCTCTGTCAGGCAAAGCCGTGAGTTCATTGAAGCCCAGCTTACTACCACACGTGCTGCTATGGTCGCGGCGCAGAATGCTGTTAAGAAGTATAAAGAACAGAATGGTATCGTTCAGCTTGATCAACAGAGTTCGGCTGCGGTAGACAGGCTGACTCGCGCAAAGAGCGATCTCAACACGATAATGGCTGAGCACCAGGCCACAGTTGCCCGGGCGAATAAACTGCAGGCTGAACTTCAGAAACTTCCTGAATGGGAGACTATCAACAAGCAGATATCGCGCGACCCGCAATGGGATAGCATAAATACACAATTGATTGCGCTGGAGACAAGGAAAGCGGCAATGCTCAGTGGTGAGTCTGGTGAACCGCGTAAACTTAACAAGCACCCGGAAGTGGTCGATGTGCAGAGGCAGATCAATGAACTGAAAGCTAAAAGCAAGACCATTAATGAGCGCTATGTATCAGGTGAAGGTAAGGCTAAGAGTCAGATGCACCAAGATACTGCTATGCGCTGGTTACAGACCAATGTCGATGAGATGGGGCTGTCAGCTCAGATGCAGGCTTTGCAGACTGTGATTAGTGATATACGAGGTGAGTTCAGTGAACTGCCGGTCCAGCAGGCGAAGCTGGCCGAGCTTGAAGCCGATGTGGCTGCTACATACAACACTTACAGCCTTATGAGAAACAAACTCGACGAGGCTAAGATCAAAGAGCAGCAGGCTAAGAATGAAGTTGCGCTCAAGACCATTGACCCTGCGTATGTATATCCTGTTGATCAGAAGAAGGGCCTGAAGCTGATGATGGCGCTGATTCTGGGCCCACTGCTCGGCATCGGTGTTGCTTTCCTTCTTCATTACACTGATAACACGATCAAGACCCCAAGCGAGGCTGAAAAGTTGCTGGGTTTGCCTATACTATCTGCTGTGCCTATCGCACGGGCTCACTCGTTGGTAAGGCAGAAGTGCCCTGAGATCGTTGATGTTTCTTACCAGATGTTGACTTCGAGCCTTTGGGTTGCGAGCCAGAATCGTGAAGCCAGCGCGCTCGCTATGGTTAGTGCCGAGCCGGATGCCGGACGCAGCGTGATAGCATCTAACCTGGCCACAGCTCTGGCTCAGGAGGGTGCTAGGGTTATCCTTGTAGATGCTGACATGCGTCAGCCTACCCAGCATCTGATCTTTGGAGCTGACAACAAGGTTGGTCTTACTAATCTGCTGAGTGGTGGCGCCAGTATTGAGGATGTTCTTATACCAACGAGAGTTCAAGGGCTGCTCCTTGTGCCCAGCGGACCAGTTCCAGGAAACCCGGTCAAATTCCTTAGATCGTCAGAGATGAAGGACTTTTCGGACCAGGTCAAAGAGATTGCTGATTTTGTAATTTATGATACACCGGCTGGTGTTGCGTTCCCAGATCCCATACTCGTGGCAGCCAATGTAGGCAGCGCTGTGATTGTGCATTCGGCAGGCAGGGTGCCGCGCGGAAGTGAAGCCGAACTCAATGAGAGACTTGCTTCCGTTGGTGTTCATGTGTTGGGCGCTGTGCTTAACAGGGTGAAGAGGGAAGACAGCAGTGGATACTTCCACTATCATCGCTCTTACTCCGGTGTAGGAATTGGTCGCTTGCCTGGCAGCAACAAGCCTGCGATGAGCTAGCTTTTTTTCATCATATTATTGGACTAGCTATCTGCGACCAGCACTCAACTACTTTTAATTATTTGTGGAGACATCGATAGATGAACGAACGTCCAAGCTCTTCAGCCTCGTCACAGACCGACCGGCTTTTAGAATTAGCACGAATGTATTGGCCGCTTGCTCTGATTGCGGTACTTTTCGTACTCAGCCAGTGGCCGACATTCAAAAACTGGTGGACTATATGGGACGAGAAAGAAAGCTATTATTCCCACGGACCAATAGTTCCGTTTATAGCTGGGTTTATGGTATGGTGCAATAGGCGTCTTTTAGCGAAAGCTACCATCAAGCCCTGTTTATGGGGCCTGCTGCTGCTTGGATTGGCCGCTCCAGTGCATTTCATCGCCACCTTGATGGAGCTTCGTGTCCTTTATATGGTCACGTTTTATGGCATCCTTTTCGGCTGCATTCTGCTTATCTTCGGTTGGCGCATTTTCAAGATTCTTTTTGTGCCGATGGCGTTCATGATAACCATGATCCCGGTGGCGAACTGGGCGCTGGATGCCTCGACGGGGCGGGCTCAGCTTGTATCTGCTGCGGTTGCCGAGCACTTTCTGAGCTGGTCGGGATATGATGTCATCAGATATGGGAGCTCGATCGACTCCAATTCGTTCATACACCAACTTCCGCATCCTCTGCTGGTGGGAACTCCTTGCAGTGGGTTGAGGTTGCTGATCTCCCTCATTACGTTTAGCTGGTTCTTTACTTACGTCATTGAGGCTGCGCGCTGGAAGAAAGTGTTTTTAATCCTCCTGTCACTCCCTCTGGCTGTGTTCATCAATGCGTTAAGGATAACCATGATTGGATACGCCGGCTTCTGGACAGGGTCGGGTGAGGCGATGAACACGTTCCACGACTACAGCGGCTATATCGGGCTAGTCGTGTGTTTTGTGTTACTTTTTGGGATTGCCAAACTCATTCGTGTTGGAGATTTCCGATTCTCAAGCAGCGAGCCTATCGAGTTGGATGAAGACTCATCGTGGCGTAAGCCGATCAATTTTGGCTGGCACATTACTGCTGTTGTTGTTGTTCTCGGTGCACTTTCGCTATCCAGCAATGCGATTGAGCCGCTGTACAATCTGCCGCATGGTAAACTGCCGAGGGAGAACATACCTGTTGCATTCGGTAACTGGAATAGTGAAAAGATACCCATAGAGAAGATAGTACGTGACACTCTGGGTTCAGGTGACCTTATGAATCGTATCTACACCGATTCAGATACAGGACGTAGCGTACAGGTCTTTTTAGATGCCTCTATGGACCTGATGGCTTTCCACGATCCACATCTGTGTCTCCCCGGTGGCGGTAGCCCAATTTCAAAAGATCGTATGGTTACCATAAAGTTTGACAAACCCACACCTATAACTATCAAGGCGACTGTTCTTCATGCTGAGGGTAATTACGGCACTTCACTGGTGCTCTACTGGTATATGCGAGGGGACCAATGCTACCCACGCACTGAAAATCTGGGCACTGCAAGGCGCTACAATACAATACATGATCTAAAGACTATTGTGACTAAGCCGTGGGAGTTACCTCGCTTGAGACATCAGGTAAAGACCAGGCAGTATATATGGTATAGGTTTGTCACTGATATGCAGGGCGATGATAGCAGTGACATTCCGTTCATGAAGAAGTTTGTAACCGAGTTCATAGCAAACCATCCCGGCTTTGGGACTCCGGCGAAAAGCTGACATCAAATAATGTAGTATCAGTCCTCCACAAAGACACATGAAGATGTAAGCGACGGGATGTTCTTGAGGAGCTTTATTGAAGGGTCCATAATCAACGTAGAAAACGTTGGCAAATATAATGATTAGGTAGTTAAATCTTGGTAATGGGCAGCCTGGCTAACGATATGTTGAATTCCAGAAATGGGAGTAAGAATGGCAAGATACTCATCATAGTCGAGAACTTATCAGTACCATTTGATAGGCGCGTTTGGGCAGAGTCTCTCGCTTTAACGGAAGCTGGATACAAGGTGTCTGTGATCTGTCCCAATGGGCAAAACTCTGAGCTTAAAGAGATTATTGATGGTGTATCGATTTATCGCTATCCAGCGCCAATTGAGAGCGCTGGGGTGATCGGATATATCAAAGAATTCGCGTATTCACTTTTAGCTGCGTTTCGATTATCTCTTGTTGTCCGCCGTCACGAGGGTTTTGATGCAATACAGGTCTGTAACCCGCCCGATATTCTCTTTCTAATCGGCTTGTTTCACAAAGTCTTCGGCAGAAAAAAAATCGTCTTTGATCATCATGATCTCTCACCGGAGTTGTTTTCGCTCAAGTTTGATCCAGATAAGAAATCTTTTGCATACAAGATGCTCCTTTGGCTTGAGCGACGTACATTCAAAGCTGCAGATATGGTGATATCAACCAATGAATCATTCAAGCAGATCGCAATGATACGTGGCGGCAAGCCTGTTAATTCCGTATTTGTTGTTCGTAATGGACCAGATCTCCGCAAATTTACCCCTTGTGCTCCAAATGCGGATCTCAAGTTCGGAAAAGAATACATGGTGTGTTATGTGGGTGTAATGGCTACACAAGATGGCATAGACTATCTTCTCAGAGCTATCAATCATGTTGTCAACACCCGTGGACGAACTGATGTGGCGTTCGTCCTAATAGGCTCTGGTGACATACTAGATGAGTTAAAGCAACTAGCCGTAGAGTTAGGTATTGCTGATTATGTCGTGTTTACAGGCAGAATTAACGACGATAAACAGCTAGCTACATATATTTCTACATCGGATATATGTGTAGCGCCAGACCCCAAGAATGATTTGAACGATAACTGCACTCTTATCAAGATCGCAGAGTATATGGCTATCGGGAAGCCAGTAGTTTCGTTTGATCTTAAAGAATCAAGATATACAGCAAAAGAGGCGGCGCTCTACGCAGAAAATAATGATTGCACCGATTTCGGAGAAAAGATCATTCAACTACTAGATTCTCCAGCCATTCGTGAGAAAATGGGTGCGTTTGGTCGTCGTCGTATTGTTGAGTCGTTGTCGTGGGACAATAGCAAATGTGCCTTACTGCATGCGTATGGAATTTTGTTCGGAGTTGATAATGACTCACCTGTCATAGCAGAAGGATACCAGTAGTGATGAAGCTGGCTGAAGAGAAGAATACAGATATGCATTCGGCGTTTCGTAGATTGCGGATTTGTATGGTTGCTCCATACCTTCCACGGCGTGGTGGAGTAACTATACAAGCGCACATGATGATGGACGGCTTGATATCTGAAGGTGCCAAAGTTGTCTGTGTCGATACCATTCTTCACAGTTTGAGTTCGCGATTCTTGTTGCCTCTGAGGATGTTACTGCAGCCATTATTTACTGCTGTACGCTTTCTGAAGAGTGCACCAAGCTGCGATATTGTTCATATACATGCAAGTTCAATGTGGGGATTCTTACCGGTTTTTGTCTGTGCCCCTCTCAACAAATGGTTGATTAAGAAGCGCATGATAATTAGCTTCCATGGTGCTCGAGGTCATTTGTGGGTTTGCAGATATGCCAGCTTTACTGTACCTTTTCTGCGTATGGCCGACACGGTTGTTGTTGTTAGCCCTTTGCTCAAAACTGCCTTTGAAAAGGTGGGACTATCTTCAGAGGTCTTGTGGAATTTAGTCAATCTAGATAGATTCCATTATCGTGAACGGAAAAGCATAAAGCCGAACATCGTGTGGATAAGGCACTTTATCGATATGTGTGATCCATTGACAGCTCTGAAAGCGTTCGCCGAAATTCGGGAGCAAATTCCTGAAGCGACTATTACACTTATCGGTGATGGTGAGCTTAAACCGGCACTAGACAGATTCATCAAAGAAAAGAGAATTGAGGGTGTGAGATTTACGGGCAGGTTGCCCAATGAGCAAGTGCCGTTTGAGTTCGGCAAGGCTGATATATTTCTCAACTCGTCGAATAGTGATGGCTTTCCGACATGTTTGCTTGAGGCTTCAGCTTCCGGACTGCCTATTGTGACAACCGATGCTGGCGGTATACAAGACATGATCGAAAATAACGTTAATGGTCTCATCGTTCCTGTTGGGGATTATCACTCATTAGCAGAAAATGTAGTTTCACTTATTCGTAATCCTAAACGTGCTTGTGTAATGGGCAAGGCTGCAAGAGAAAATGCAGAAAAGTATAATTGGCCTAGATGTGCACATCACCTTGCTATGCTTTACGGAATCGAGAATGTCAATGCTTAGTAAGTTTGTCATCAAACATATAGCATATCCTGTAGCAGAGCACCTTAAGAACTGGCCCTTGCGAAAATATCTAGAGGAACTGAATGAATCACAGTGGCTGACTGCAGAACAGATTCGCGAGTTGCAAAACAACAAACTTGCTAATCTTATCCAACACTCATACGAGACGGTACCGTTCTATAGGCAATTAATGGACGAGCGAGGTCTAGAGCCACAGGACATTCGCACGATAGATGACTTAGTCAAGTTACCTATACTGACAAAAAATGCTATAAGGGCAGCGTTTCCCGAAAAAATGTTGTCTTCCAAATACGATGCGAACAAGCTTGTTATTATGAGCAGCAGTGGCTCAACCGGAGAACCATTCAAGTATTATATGAGCCAAGACGAAAAGGCACGTAAATGGGCTGGGTTGTTCCGCTTTTGGACTTGGAGCGGATGGGATATTGGCGATCGTTATGCGACAATGCTTGGCTCTCCTTTGCGGGCATTCAAGAACAGTCGGCTAGGAGCATTTATCGAAGATCGATTCTCAGGAGTAATGAGCATACCAGCATTTGAGCTATATAATAACAATGCTCACGCTTGTGTAGATAGATTATTAGAATTCAATCCTGTGATGCTGAGAGGCTATGCTTCGTCGCTCTATTACGTGGCACAAATCATCATCAAGCGCGGTCTCGATGTGCGGCTCAAAGCAATCTGCTCGACCGGCGAGACATTATTCGACTTTCAGAGAGAATCGATAGAGTCTGCTTTTCATTGCAAAGTGTTCAATGGCTATGGTGGAGAAGGCATGGAGATTGCCAATGAGTGCGAGCACAGTGGATTCCATGTTAATGCCGAGAGCGTTATAGCCGAGGTAGTAGACGCCAATGGTAATCGATGCGCTCCTGGGGTTTTAGGCCAGTTGGTTCTGACTGATCTCAACCACTACTCAATGCCGTTTATTCGATATAACATTCAAGACATGGCTAGTGTGTCACAAGAAGCCTGTTTATGCGGACGCGGTTTGCCAATGCTGTCAAATCTCTCTGGCAGACTTACAGATGTTGGAATAACTCCTTCTGGGAAAGTGATCGTAGTGCACTTCTTTACTGGAATGTTTATGAAACTTGCTCCTGCGGTTACTGGTTTTCAAGTTATACAAGAGAGACCGAATTTGTTTTCAATTTCTGTTGTTCCTGGCTCTGGTTTCAATACGGTGAAAGATGAAGTGCTCCAGAAGACTCTAGAATATGTCGGGCCTGATGTAAAAGTGGAGATGAACATCGTTAAGAGCATTCCGGTTACGGCTGCTGGTAAACGGCGGTTATTTATATCTACGTGTGGACTTAAGGCTGCTGGATTGAGTGGTTCAGACCGGTAATAAAATTACAGTATGATGGCAGGAGATGCGGGCGATGGCAAAGCTAATTGATCTTTCTACTGATACAGTGACTCAGCCTTCTCAGGAGATGAGGAGATTTATGGCTTCGGCTCCAGTGGGAGATCTCCAGAAAGGTGAGGATCCCACAGTTAACAAGTTGGAGGAAATGGTCGCAGATTTGTTAGGCAAAGAAGCTGCGGTATATTTACCTTCAGGTACAATGTGTAACCAGATTGCTTTCCGAGTGCATACCAAACCAAGTGACGAGGTGATTATGCATGAGGAATCACATCCAGCCCATCTTGAAGGCGGCGCTATTGCCTCTCTTTGCCAATTGATGATATATCCTGTTAAAGGCGATCGAGGTACATTTACTGCAGAGACTCTTAGGGCTGCGATTAGACCTAATGATGTTCTATATCCTCGCAGTAGGGTTGTTTTTATTGAAAACACACATAATCTTTGTGGTGGCACTATCTGGCCGTTAGATCAACTTAAGACGGTTTGCGAGGAGGCAAAGCGAAATGGTATCGCTTTGCATTTAGATGGATCACGTTTATTTAATGCCTGCATGGCAACTGGGGTTAATCCACGTGATTATTGCTCCTCATTCGACTCTTGCATGATTGCTCTGACTAAAGGATTAGGAGCTCCAGTGGGTTCTGTGCTGGCTGGCAGCAAGGAGTTTATTACCGAGGCTCTAAGATGGAGAAGAGCTTTCGGTGGTGCAATGCGTCAGGCTGGGATAATTGCTGCAGCCGGGATTTACGCACTTACACATAATATCGATAGGTTATGCGAAGATCACGCGAATGCAAGTAGGCTTGCTTGTGGCTTGTCTGAGATACCAGCTATTCGAATTGATCCATCGCACGTTCAGACGAACATAGTGGTTTATGATATAGCTAATACAGGCTTATTGCCTGATGAGTTTATGAGCAGACTTATGGAATTTGGAGTGCGAATGAGTTCGTATCGCGGAACTACTGTACGTGCTGTAACACATCTTGATGTAGATCGTGAAGACATTGATGTAGCGGTAAATGCAGTCAAGTCAGTCCTTATGCCATCACACTAATAGGTAAAATCCTGCGACAGAACGCAATTGGCATGGTATCTAATAAGATATTTTTACGCATGTAAAAATACAACAAATACTAGAACCCAAGCACAGTGGTATTTATTATTTGGTTGACTGCTGTGGTTGCAACAATCTTTTCGTCTTCAGAGATCATTCTCCCGTGTGATCCTGGTCGGAGTCGCTCTAGTCCGGCAATAGACAAGAGAGTTCGTGCAATTAAGCGGATGTGATAATCTGCAAGCGCAGATAGAGTCCGCTTCCAACCAATCATTTTTGGACCGTAAGTCAGCATGATTCTTCGTGCATAAGGAAGATGCCGCCATTGTTTCAGTTCGAAAAGTCGACCGTCTGAACTAACATATCTACGGAAGTACAACGGTTGCGGAATACGTCCGAACTGATAGCTTTTAAAAGCGCGTACCCAGACATCCCAATCTTCTACTAGATTGAAGCTGGGGTCAAATTGATTGTTGCGGTATAATTCTATCCGTCCGAGCGATGTACCATTGGTTAATACTGGACCTCTGATTAGGTCTTCATAGTGCAGATCGAGCGGTTTCAGGCGGCTAATGCCTACGATATTATTTGCGGTGTCTATGAGGTAACTCCAAGCATCTACTAAGCCAATATTAGAATATTTCTGTAGATAATCATATTGTATAGTTAATCGTTCGGGATGCATCAAGTCATCTGCATCTTGCCATGCAAGGAAGTCTGCGGAAGCCAGTTCGACAATTTGGTGACGTCTGGCGCCGATGCCCTTGTTTATGCCGTCGCTGATAACTCGGACGCGTTCGTCATTAATAGATTTAGCTATAGCCAATGAGTTATCTGTGGAACCGTCATCGAGCAAGATTAGTTCCCAATCCTGGAATGACTGGGCGAATACTGAGCGCACTGTATCAGCTAGAGTTTCTTCACAATTGTAGAAAGGAATGCCTATTGTTATCTTTGGGCTTGTATAGGGGATGCTCAAAGTCTAGATATCTCCTGTATAATGTATAGTCTCAAGTAACTTATACCATCAATTAGTGGCAGGGTCAATACAGCCTTTACGTGTGGCTGAGTAACAACTGTTACTCTAGAAACTAACTTTGCTGCAAAGACATATTCATATTATAGTATAGTCATTCCAAACGAGGCTGTTGTCTACAAGGCTAGTATTATATGGCAGAAGATATATAACTAGGGCAGATAGCTTGAAACAGGAGTCTTTGAAGGACATTAGCAACAAGATGCAAAATGAATACAACTAAGTGGCATAGCAATTTCTTTATCAACTACTGCCTGGCGCTTAACGCGTAAGTTCTGCCATTGCTTATGCGATCTATTTGATTATGCAGGCTATTTACTTACTATACAATACCGGTAACAGGTTTATCTAATGAGACCAATAACACGATCAAAAGCTACAACACAGAAATTCTTGCAATATACTCAAGGAATGCTTGTTAGAATGGGGGCATTACGATCATTTCTTGCCGCCTTATATAGAAGACTTGTGCGGATACTTCTAATAGTTGCGGGTCTAGCGTTATTTGTCGGTATAGAGTTACAATTGGCAAATGCTATCAATGCAGCTATGTTTATTAACATTTTTATCATCATATCAATTGTAATTGCTATGATGCTGATAATTGTGTCTCCCACTTGGGGATTTATTTTCTGGCTTTTCTTCTCTCCTTTTGCAAAATACTTCATACGTACATTTCTACCGATTCGCATAGGCTTTGACATGCTTCTGCTAGGCCTATTAGTTACGGCAATCTTGTTTCGCGCTTTAGCTCATCGAACGCGACTACCAAAGTTGATATTGCCAGAATGGCTTTTGATAGCATCGTTTGTATATTCGATGGTGTTGCGGAATGCCAGTGCTATTGCAACTCCAGCTTACCTTTCGCAGATCATACTCACACCACTTGTGGTGTATTTCGTTGCTAAGTCGGCTATTGTTAAGAAAGAGCATATTGGCTGGATATTGTTGGCTATGCTGCTTGTCGGGTTAAGCTGGACACTGTTGGGAATTTATGAACAACAGAGCGGACACTCTTGGTTGAGTCCGTTAGTTGGATTTGATGTACAAGCCCAAGGTGAATCTATGGGATCAGGGCACCGTTCGTTAGGCCCTGCAGGGCATTACTATCTATATGGCAATGCTATAATTCTTGCAATACTTATAACTATGCACCGAGCAGGATGGACGCGTAAGATAACCTCTAAAGTACTCCACTACTCACTGCTTCCTATTTTGTTGCTCGGTCTGTATTACGGTTATTCACGCGCACCGTATTTGGCATTCGCATTTGCGTTGTTACTTATGTTGCTTCTTGTCAGATTGAGTTTTAAACGCTACTTTGTGTTCACAGCTGCTATTGTCGTTGTAGTAACGATTTTACTATCGGTATGGGTGTCTGATAAGGTTCTCGAAGGTAGATTGGAGAGCTCATCTTCTTCCAGATTAGCGTTTAATGCTACAAGTATGAACATGTTTAAAGCTCATCCTGTGTTTGGAATAGGCCTTCGTAGATATCAGGAATCTGTGCCAGATTATGTTTCGAGTATAAAGCATTTACATCGGGGATCTGCTTTTGGAGTCGCAACATACTGGTCTCGCCCACATAATGAATACTTGCTGGTGTTAGCAGAGCAAGGAATAGTAGGTTTCTTGCTTTATTTCGGCTGCTACATAACTTTCATAATTACTGCTTTTCGCGTGCGTAGTAAACTCGATAAAGCAGGTGTATTTGGCGCAGAATTTGCAGCACTCGTGATTGCATTTGTATTCGGGGTGTTGCTTACGATGATAACCGATGAGTTCCAGAACTGGCTATACATGTATGCCATAATCTTCGTTTTATTTGCTGCAGTCGTGCGATTAGGAGAAATGGCTGCAGCAAATAAGCTAATAGTTAATGTTGATAGTAATGATGTTTAGGGGTTATATCTGGCTAGCGAGTTCACTGCACCAAGCCTTTACGCATTCTACCTCTCTATCACAAACAATATTATGTTTGGCTAGCCCAGCATAAGCTGCACACAAATTATCTGATATATTTTTTGATGCGTCTAGGCATTCAGACACTATTTCTAATATCTTGCTTGATTGGAGATAGCAAGGTATCTCTGATTCAAAATCTTTTGTGTAGTCGTGCTCGTTCCTTTTCTGGATTACTGTCGCTTTCGTGAAGCCGAGATAATAATCGTAAAGCCACATTATGGGTTGTGCTACTAGACCACGTAAGATATCTGTGAATCTGAATGTCACGAACGCAGGAAGGTAGAGTAGGGCGAATAGTTCTTTGCGGAATGCTGTGTTCTGTGAATTGAATGGGCATACTGTTCCTTTTTTCAATACTATCGGATCACGCTCGCTGAAGAAGCACGGGGCATTGTTTGTAAGCCTATATATGGCGTCGACATCAGGGTCTTCATCAGCAAGCCCTTGCCAGACACCAATACATGTTTCTGATTCTGACAATTGTGCTTCTCCGATACTGCCAGCTCCTGCCTTGATCTGACTAAGCGGTAAACCACGCGGCCATATGTGCATGTCAGTGAAGTAACTGTAAGTATTTACAAAGCCCATATTTGGCTCAGACACTTGAAATCGCCCTTCAAAGCTTGGAAATGACCAATATGTTTTAGGTATGTTATCATCATCTGTATCAATAATGATATTAGCACCCATCTTTGCCGCTTTAAGGTAACCGAGCATTTTTCTTGTGTAATGATTTTCTGGAAGCAACCGAGCAAAAGAACCGCCCTCATTAAGCTGATCTTCAATTGGATAAAAGATAACATTGTCTTCATGCCAGTCTTTAGGCGTTTTGTTGTCACCGACAACGATTAGCTTATATTCATCGAGCGCTGCGAAAGCTTTAACGGCTTCAGTGGGGCTAAAAATGCTGGTTATAATGATGAATTTCTTAGTCACTGGTCACATTCTCCACTTCGACAACTTAATTGGGTGAATATACAGCTCTTTGTCTCCAAAGCTGTTGTTCAGTTGGTTTAGATATAGGTCGTTATTTGTCTCTATACTCTGCACAGTCGCTTCGGTCCATTCCCATAATTCAGTTCCCTTCCAGCAGCCAGGTTTTGAGTAATGTGAGCCTGTGACCCAATTCTCGCCTATTACAAATTCAGTTTTTATCGAATTGCAACATAGAACAAGAGCAGTGGGAATAGCTACCTCTACCCATAGATTCATAGCTGCAAATACCCCACATAGCCTGCAAAATTCGCTAATGATATTGGCGGGAACGATGAAGAAATCCGAATATCCTGCAGCCATCGGATAGGGAAGTGGTCTTGGTTTGCGGTAATGTATAGCTTTTCTCGCAAAATTTCTATAACCACAGAAGTCCGTAATTCTAAAATTTCCGTCCCAATGTCGTAGATTATTAAATGTTAAATAGCCAGGCTCTAAGCCATGATGCTTAAGCCTTTTTTCTGCTTCTTCCGCTGGAGGCAGTTGGCTTCGGTAGTTAAAACGAGTGAACCGAAATGATTCAAATATTCTTTGTACTTGTATCCACCACAGATACACGTCTGATAAGGTAGTCAGGTTTTTGATGTATGCAGCACCTGGCTCAAGACAGAGAGAGTCAATTATATTAGATGCATTAATCGTTGGATTCAGTATGAGGTCATCCGCGGCAAACACATAATGAGTAAATTGGCTATCTATAAAGCTAGAACAGGCTTGAGCTATATGTCCTTCGAATAATATTGAATCCTCAAAAACACCAATAACATCTTTTCTTGGTCCATCATAAAACGGCATCAAGTAGCGTACGTTTGGAAATCTGTCCTTGTATATAAAATCGAGCTTCTCAAGGTTGGCTTCGTACCTGTGGTTGAAGATGATAACCAAGCAGACATTTGTTGAGTTTTGGCTGTTTTGAGTCTTACTGCTCATGGATTCCTCTGAATCGATCTGAAGTCACTGTGTTATGAAGTTGCATACTGATCGATATACCATTGGTAGGTGGCTTTGATCCCGTCGACCAAACCAATAGAAGGTTTCCAACCAAGCGAAAGAATCCTCGAAATATCCAAGAGTTTTCTTGGTGTGCCATCAGGTTTGGAACTATCGAAACGCAATTCACCTTTGAATCCAACCACGTCTGCTATTATTTCTGCAAGTTCGCGTATGCTCAAATCATCGCCCGTACCCACGTTTACGATGTCAGGCGAATCATAGTTATTCATCAAAAATGCAGCAGCGTCGGCCATGTCATCTACATGCAGAAATTCACGCATGGGTTTACCGGTTCCCCATATTGTTATTTCAGGAGCATTTGTTATCTTTGCTTCGTGAAATCGTCTTATCAGTGCTGGAAGAACGTGCGAATTCTCGGGATGGAAATTATCTTCAGGTCCGTAAAGATTGGTCGGCATAAGACTAATGGTATTGAAGCCATATTGCTTTGTGTATGATTGACACATTTTTATTCCAGCTATCTTTGCGATAGCATAAGCATCATTTGTCGGTTCAAGCGGCCCGGTCATAAGGCAGTCTTCTGTTATTGGTTGTGGAGCAAGTTTGGGGTAGATGCAAGATGAACCCAAGAACAATAATTTCTTTGCTCCATTGCAGTATGCTGAATCTATTATGTTTGTTTGAATGAGTAGATTGTCTCGAATGAAATCAGATGGATAAGTATTGTTGGCTAGAATGCCGCCGACCTTAGCCGCAGCAAGAAAAACATATTCGGGCTTTATGTCTTCAAAAAATTTGCGTGTTGCATATTGGTCACGTAAGTCAAGCTCGCTTGATGTTCGTAAAACCAAGTTTGTATAACCTGCACTATTTAGGCGTCTCGTGATTGATGAACCTACAAGCCCTCTGTGGCCCGCAACATAAATAAGGCTGTCTTTGTTCATCACCAACGACCTCCGCATGTGACCTTGTGTCCTGCATCCAACAGTGTTATCTCTCTCTTTGCTAGTTCAAGGTCATTATCAACCATCATCTTCAACAGTTCTTCAAAGCTTACTTTTGGTTTCCAGCCAAGTTGTTTGTGAGCTTTTGATGAATCTCCCATCAGATAATCAACCTCTGATGGTCGGAAGTAACGTTGGTCGATCTCAACGTATTTTTGCCAATCTAGCCCAACATATTCAAATGCCTTTTCCAAAAACTCTTTTACGGAGTGTGATTCCCCGGTTGCGACTACATAATTATCAGACTTATCTTGTTGCAGCATTAGCCACATTGCTTCTACATAATCTCCTGCAAATCCCCAGTCCCGCTTTGCATCAAGATTTCCAAGAAACAACTTGTCCTGAAGACCCATTTTAATTCGTCCTACAGCACGTGTGATCTTGCGTGTAACAAATGTTTCGCCGCGGCGGGGTGACTCATGGTTAAACAATATACCGTTGCAGAGAAACAGTCCATAGGCTTCGCGGTAATTGACTACAAAGTGATGTGCTGCAACCTTGGCGACTGCATAAGGACTTCGCGGGTGGAAAGGTGTGTTTTCGGTCTGAGGCGGTGGAGTCGCTCCAAACATTTCTGATGAACCAGCTTGGTAGAAGCGTGCTTGTTTGCCGGAGGAGGCGATATAGTGTCTGAATGCTTCAAGTAACCGAAGAGTACCGGTTGCAACTACGTCTGCAGTATATTCCGGTTCGTCGAAAGATACTCTGACATGTGATTGCGCGCCCAAATTATAAACTTCATCTGGCTGGACCAATTCCAGAATCCGTCCAAGCCCAGTTCCATCAGAAAGATCGCCGTAATGCAACTTGACAGACGCTCCACTCTCATGTGGATCACTGTAGAGGTGATCTATGCGACCGGTGTTGAATGTGCTGGCGCGTCGGATCAGCCCATGAACTTCATAACCCTTTTTAACTAACAGTTCGGCTAGGTAGGAACCGTCCTGGCCAGTAATACCTGTAATTAATGCTGTCTTTAGCATAGAATTGTTCTCCAACTCGTTCTACTTCCATCATCTGATAGAATTGCTACCCTCTACATTATCATTCACTGCTTAGGTCACTTGAACAAAACTTTTGCTCAATATCCGATATCTACTTACTTATATAGACTACAAGTGACTTACGGGATGGGCCTACAGTATGTTATGCTGAATTTGGTCTAGCTTAACCTGAAACAAACTCAGGGCAGCAAATACAAGTATAATGTAGAAATAATCAGTTTCAAATTGAAGAGGAATCCCAGATTGGAACCTCATGTACTATTGCTCTATCATTCCACAGCCGACGGTAAACATAAGGACTTGTATCAGGCACGTCGAAACTGACTCCCTGTCCCTCACTGTAGTACAGCATCTCGCCTCTTTTGTCAGCTATCCATATTCCATTCACTGTATATCTTCCTGGATATAATTTGTTGCGTAAGAATATAGCACTGACTCGAACATTATTGCTGTTAGCTAGCATGCAACAACCGGATTGGTCACGGGATATACAATGATAGATGCCTGTTCCTAGAGAAGACTGAATCAAGAATGATACTTGAAACTCGTCTATCGGCTTGAAAAATTTTATCTCAAAATTGAGTGTCATCTCTTCATCTACAAAGAACGAGTCAACAATATTGCCATCTTTGTTTGTCAGATAGAGGCGAGAAAGTGTGGCTATACCTTTGCTAGAATCAGTGTCTAATACCAATTCCCCGGCATCGTTACGCTGACCGCATGTGTACTTTGTGAGTGCTTCTTCTACAGTGCCATCACAGGCTACAGCACCATTCTCCAGGAAAATTCCTCTGGTACATAACTGACTCACTGCCGACATATTATGGCTAACAAACAGTACTGTTCGACCGGCAGTCGCAACATCACTCATCTTGCCTAAACATTTTCTCTGAAATTCTACATCTCCTACTGCAAGAACTTCGTCTACAACGAGTATCTCAGGCTCAAGGTGTGCCGCGACAGCAAACGCCAACCTTACATACATTCCACTGGAATATCGTTTTACTGGCGTGTCGAGGAACTTCTCGACTTCAGAAAAAGCTACTATCTCGTCGAATTTACGGGCAATCTCTTTCCTGCTCATTCCCAGAATGGCACCATTTAGATATATATTTTCCCGTCCTGTCAGTTCAGGATGAAAACCCGTTCCTACCTCAAGCAGACTTGCTACACGACCCCTTCGAACGATTCGTCCTGTGGTTGGAGGAGTAATCTTGGAAAGCAATTTCAACAGTGTGCTTTTTCCTGCACCGTTTTTTCCAATGATTCCGACTGATTCACCCTGGTATACCGGGAATGACACATTACTTAACGCCCAAAATTCAGACTGTGCTGCGCGCTTGCGTCTGATGGTGCTGGAGAACCATTTTGACATCTCGTCACGTAGACTGAGATATTTCTCCTTGTTTGCACCAATTCTATAGCGCTTTCCCAGATTTTCAATTTCTAAGATTGGCTTATCCATTACACTATGTCTGCGAAGAAACGTTCGGTATTTCGGAAGTAGTAGAGTCCAAACATAAGGTATACGAAGCTCGATATGAGCGATGTTCCCATTGCGTACCAGTCAATGGGGCTGTTCCCGATAATTCCTGCTCGTGCATTAGTAATAACACCAGACATTGGATTTAACCACAGCATCAGAATTTTGACTACATGATGCTTGTTAAGCATTGTTATTGGATATATGACCGGGGTGATGTACATGATTGTCTGTATGAAAAAAGGCAGAGCGTAACGTACATCTCGGTATTTTACATTGATTGCAGCTAAGAAAAGTCCAATGCCCAAAGCTGACATTATCGAACTCAGTAATAGCAGAGGGATGATTATCACTCCAATCAGTTTCGGTGCAAACCCGTAGTATATCATCATCCCGATGAGAATCAGAGCAGCCACCGCCAGATCAATAAGACGCGTGGTGGCTGCTGTGGCAGGAACTATCAATCTAGGGAAATATATCTTCTGAATCATTTGTGCATTCTGGACCATAGAGTTCGATGCATCTGAAAGAGTGCCCGAGAAATAGAGCCAGAAAAGCTGACCAACATAAAGAAATATCGGATAAGGGGTGTTGTCTCCGCTCTTTATACCAGCCATCCTGTTGAAGATGAATGTGAAGATGACCATTGTAATGAGCGGTTGAAGAATAGACCATGCTACACCTAAAGCTGTCTGCTTATATCGCACGGCTATGTCTCGCCAAGCTAGAACCAGAAAAAGGTCTCGATATCGCCACAATTCGCCCCAGTCGATAGATACGAATCTTTTTGGTGGTGCTACTACATCTTCGTAAGTGCTAATCAATATTATTCCTCGACTACTTTACGCAGATCTAACCTGGAACCTAAACTATTATACCATATGGTATTACGTCAGATGTATAGAAAATCCATTACGACCCAAGTCTGCTTTTGGCTAGCTGAGCAGGATTTCTATCTGTTTTATGGAATTAAAACTTTAAGTTTTAATAGCATTGCCTTTACTAGCGGAGCAAACCGCAAGTGTATGAGTCAGTGTAGCTACATGTTTACATTAAGGCTGATTTTAATTGAGTCAGGCTTACTTCGGTTTTGATTGGTTAATTGGTATGCCATATTATAAAAGTATGGAATGGCAAAATTTAAGAAACTTGCATTAGTATTCAGATAATGTTAGCGATACTCAGCATAATAACAATGATGCCCAGAGCTATGGAGTTCAATAGTCAGAGTAAAGCGTAGCTAAGATATCTAGGCTGACACAATGAAAACTCTTGTAGATGAGCTTGCAGGACTTCCTGTGTCTACTATCGACAAGAATCAGTGTCATGTTAGTTGACTGCGTGTATATGGCAGAATGAGTGCAGACGTGGGGATAACTAGAGAGTCTGCTTATTTGCCACACAATTGGAATGTGTTCCGTTGTTTTATCGTATAATGTTGTGGTTCTTGTTTTGGACATGACCTGATGAGTGTTGAGATACTATGCTGTTATTGCAAAGTTATCTCTAGAGAATAACTCAGAAATTACCTCAGGAGTTGCTGATAATGAATCTTTGTGTTGTTGGCACAGGCTATGTTGGTTTGGTGACTGGCACGGTTTTCGCTGACTTTGGATACAATGTTTGTTGTGTAGACAAAGACGAATCTAAAATAGCTATGTTATGCGCAGGAGAAATGCCTATATATGAACCCGGACTAGAAGAAATGGTGCAGCGCAACGTAGAAGACGGTAGCCTACATTTCTCTTCTGCTGTTGCAAAGTGCATAGGTGAATCAGATATTATTTTCCTTGCAGTAGGAACTCCGCCTGGAAAAGATGGTTACGCTGATCTTACTGCTATCCGTGAAGTTGCCCTAACGATTGCCCAAAACCTCTGCAGCTACAAAGTTATAGTCAATAAGAGCACTGTACCTGCCGGAACGGCTCAGATGGTGCATGATTTGATCGCCGCTCATAAGGTTCAACCAGATATTGATTTCGATGTGGTGTCAAACCCGGAATTCCTGCGAGAAGGGAATGCTATTCAAGACACACTGCAACCTGACAGGATAATCATAGGTGCGTTCAATCAAAAATCTGCGATGAGCCTTGTGGAGCTATATACTCCATTGGAAAGGCCTATTATTGTCACTGACCCATATTCAGCCGAGGTTATCAAATATGCATCCAATGCATTTTTAGCGACAAAAATATCATTTGTGAACGCAATAGCCAATATTTGTGAGCTGGTTGGTGCGGATATTCTACAGGTGTCCAAGGGCATGGGGCTTGATAAGCGTATTGGAAGTGCATTTCTAAATGCAGGGCTTGGATGGGGCGGCTCTTGTTTTGGCAAGGATACAGCCTGTCTGGTCGCAACTGCGGATAAATATGGTTATGACTTCGACTTGCTAAAGGCTGTTGTTTCTGTAAACGAGCAGCAACCAAGGCGATTTGTAGAAAAAATACTGAACACTATGGGTGATGTCAGTGACAAGACCATAACTGTTCTGGGGCTGGCATTCAAGCCTAATACTGATGATCTTCGTGACGGCAAATCATTGGAGATTGTTTCTCAACTTTGTTCTGCGGGTGCGACAATTCGTGCATACGATCCTGTAGCGATGGATAATGCGAAAAAAGAGCTGCCTTACATTACTTATTGTGACTCTGCTTACGATGCTGCACGGGGAGCAGATGCAGTAGTTCTGGTAACCGAGTGGAAAGAGTTCAAGTTCCTCGACCTGGAAAGACTGAGAGGCTTGATGAAATCACCTGTCATATTCGATGGAAGAAACGTGTTGAATCCTGAACAAGTTAGAAGTAAAGGATTTACATATCACTGCATAGGAAGACCATCAGTTGGACCTGGCTCCGATCAATAACTGGGTAAGGTATAGCTGAACGTACCTCAGGCATCCTTTCCTCGTGTCAGATGTATTTGCTAAATATTGTTGGAGTAGATGACGTGTTCTTTCGTCATGTCATATTATCTATTAAACACTTAGTGTAGTAACTTGATGAAAAAGAAACCATCAATTCTTATAGTCAACAGTATACCGAGCCATCATATAGTACCAGTAGCCGAAGCGCTTTATCGACTCCTTGGTGATAATCTCAGAGTTGTATTCAATGAGCCTGTCGATGATGAGCGAAAAGCAATGGGCTGGAATGATAATTGGCGTGATTACCCCTGGATTATCCGAACTTGGGAGTCCGAACACGCTAATGCCGAGTTTCATCGTCTCGTTGATGAAAGCGACGCACTTGTCTGCTCTGAGTACTATACTTATGGTAATCCCGAGTGGATACGACGTAGATTAGCCAATAGTCAGCTTTGCTTTACGTATTGCGAACGGCATTGGAAGCCTTCACGAAAGCTGTGGACTCTCAAGCCGACACTTACTGATAGGCCAAGAATAATCCGCTTGCCGATTCACTATTATCGCCTACTAAAGCATATGAGAATAGCGCAATCAATGAACGCTGATAAGTGCCATATGCTCGCGATGGGCGCTTATGCTGCTTGGGATGAAGCACGCATAGGTATGTTTCACAACCGTATGTGGACTTGGGGATATTTTGTAGAAGATTCGACAAGTAAACGCAGTGAGCCCGGCGATATTGCGACTATATTATGGGCTGGTCGAATGCTGGACTGGAAGTGTGTTGATACGCTGTTATATGCTCTGGCAGAGGTAAAGGAACGCGGCTTACGGTTTCGGGCCAAGATAGTCGGCGACGGACCAGAGCGCGATTATCTAGTGAAGCTGCAAAACGATTTACATCTGTCTAGCGAAGTGGAAATACTTCCTTTCATGAAATCAGGCGAAATTCGACTGCTTATGGCACAGACAGATATATATGTCCTACCAAGCAATTATGAAGAGGGTTGGGGAGCAGTAATCAACGAGGCAATGACTGAAGGCTGTGCTGTGATTGCCTGTGATGGTGCAGGAGCAGCACCTGTACTTATTAATCATGGGGATAATGGGTTCCGGTTTCCTGTATGTAGTGTTAAAGACTTAGCTAAACATCTTGCATACTTAATTGCTGATAGAGATAAGTCGTGGGAGATGGGTAACCGCGCTAGACAATATATCGAGCAGTTATGGAGTCCTGATGTTGGTGCAGCGAGGCTTGTCTCGTTGATTAATGGGTTACTTGGATGGGGGAATATGCCACAATTCCAGGAAGGTCCATGTAGCCGGGCACAGATTATCAAGCCTGCGTTGAAGAATCGATTTCGGCCAGTGTTAACCTATGAGCAGGGAAGCTGTGGATGCTTACAGACTGAAGAAAAGACTACACCTTGATGGTTAGTCGAGAGTTGCCCCACCGCTGTGGAAGGAGATAAAGCGTTGTTACACGAAATCAGGCATGGTGGGCTTCCTGTTATTTCTGTCATAACTGTTTGTTTTAATGAGCCTCTCGAAAAGATTAGAGATACTTTCTCCAGCATCATCTTGCAGACGTATCAAAACATTGAATGGATTGTTGTTGATGGTGGATCTGGTGATGAGACATTGGCAGTTATGCTTGAATACAACGAAAGGATTAGCTGCCTAATTTCTGAGCCAGATGATGGTATATATGATGCAATGAACAAAGGCATCAAACATGCCACTGGTGAATTTATTAATTTCATGAATGTTGGCGATAGATACCATTCTGACTTAACGTTGGCAGAAGTTGTTTCGGCGATAAACGCATGTCCAAGATACGATTGCTATTATGGAGATGTTGTTCGTGTTGATGCAAACTTTGAAACAAAAGAATTAAAGCATCAGATGAAAAGACCGAGCAAGTTTCTGTTGTATAGTATGCCTATATGTCACCAGACCGCTTTTTCATCAAGGCAGCTTTATGATGTAGTTGGATTGTTTAATTTGAAATACCGCATAATGGCAGATTGGCATTGGATTCTTCGATCCATTGCTAATGGAGCTCAATGGCAACATATTGATGTCATAATTTGCGATTTCGATAGTGCTGGAATTAGCAGTAATCTTAAATCAATGCGGATTGAATACAAAAAGATACTTGTAGAACATTTTTCCTTCTTAGAGAGATTGGTCTATCCATTGTTATGGAAGTTCATTCGCTTCTTTAAGCGTATCAGAGGTTAGCCAGTCTATACCTGAGAGGAGCAAGTAATGTTTGATAATGCTAAGGCCGATGTTTTGCGATTTACCCGTGCTACTGGACTATCTTGGTGGCGCTATGTTCTGACTGTTCAGGGAGCTTGGGCAATTCTAGAGTATCGATACAGTTATTGGATGCACCATTGTTGTAGAAACAGGCCGTTGAGAATGGTGTTGAAAGCGTTTGGATTCTTTTGGCATAAATCTGTGCAGATAGCTACTGGGATAAGTATAGATCCGAATGCAGAGATTGGTCCCGAGTTTCTAATAAGCCATTTCGGCGGCATTTTTATCGCGGGACAGGTCAAAATGGGGCGACGCTGTACTGTACATCAGGGAATTACGATTGGATGGTCTGGTAGAGGAGACAAGAAAGGTTGCCCTGTGATCGGAGATAGAGTCTACATTGGCGCAGGTGCAAAGGTGCTAGGCAAGATCACCATAGGAAATGACGTTGCTATTGGGGCAAATGCAGTCGTTACTAAAGATGTGCCGGACAATGCAGTTGTAGTCGGAATTCCTGCCCGAGTAGTCAATTTTAACGGATCACATGATTTCATCGAATGGACTGACTGAGTATCGCTGCTATTGATGAGATTGCCGCTATAGTAATATCTTTTGAAATTTGGCTAAGGCTATTAAAGTCGGATGTTGGAATTAGTGCGAGGAGCTAGTCGTGTCGGAAGATATATTTATAAGTGCAATCATATGCACTCATTGTAGGCCGGGTAGCCTTAATTTGCTCCTTGAGAGCCTTACCAAGCAAACTTGGCAGGGCAAAAGTTGGGAACTCCTTGTGATCGAAAACGACACCCAACCCTCAGAGGAAGTAAGACAGGTTATTGAGAGTTTCAAAGAACAATTGCCGGTCAGGGTGTTGTTTGACAATATTGCAAACCTGAGTCGTGCACGTAATATCGGCGCAAGGGAGGCACGCGGAGAATATATTGCCTATCTTGATGACGATTGCGTTGCCGAACCGGGGTGGCTTAATGCACTTATTTGCGGGTGCAAGGAATATAATCCGGATTTTTGTGCTGGGCCAATATACCCCATCTATCGTGCCAAGAAGCCCTATTGGTATAAAGATGAATGGGGAACTTATAGTTATTGCGGCGAAGAGATTGTTCCGACCAAGATAGCTCCATCAGGCGGAAATTTCATCGTTAGGCGCAACTTGGCAATCGAACTAGGTGGTTTCGAGGAAAGACTAGGTATGTCAGGTCGGAAGGTTGCTTATGGCGAAGAAACAAACCTGATGATGCGTGCGAGAAAATCAAATCCGGATATCTTTATAATCTACCTTCCAGGAGCAGCTTGTCGCCATGAAGTGTTTCCTTCCAAAATGAGGATCAATTGGTGCGTTAAATCTGCCTGGGCTACAGGCCGTGACTGTGTGATGATGGGGGCCTGGGGATATTCTGCCCGAAGCCCTATTAGAATGCTCAAACAACTTCTTTTAGAATCTCTGAAGCTAGCCTCAAAACTCCCGTGCCTTGCTGGTGTTGCTGTGGCTGATGTTTTTCGACCGGGGCGTGGAGTTTGGCGCAGATATATGATGGAATCTATGGTTCCTATTATTACAAGAATATCTATAAGTAACAGTGGACTATTGGCCCGATTACGGGGGGTAGAGATAGATAATCTCTAGGTGTGTATAAACTTTCATAATGACCAAAGGAACGCTGCATTGTTCAGTTGGGTGAATGGGTATGGATGTGAAGACAATAAAAAAGTCTATTAAGAAACTGCCTGGGGTTATGACTGCAAAGCGTTTGATTAAATCGATCCCTATGAGTCTTGCTGTGACTCGTGATAAGGCGCTCTTTCTACGTGATTTTGAACGGTTCAAAGCACTATCTAGAGGCTCTGATAATCGTTTTTGTATGAGCTGGTCAAATTGCCGACCGTGTTTGGGGGAGGCGACCGCCGATGCCGGATTCGATCGCCATTATCTCTATCATACATCCTGGGCTGCGCGAATAGTTGCTGATATCAAGCCAGAAGTACATATAGATATCTCGTCACAGCTTCAGTTTTCTACATTGGTGTCTGCATTTGTTCCTGTCAAATTTTATGATTACCGACCAGCTGATATTAAACTTGACAATCTGACTACAGGTGCCGCTGATGTCACTGCACTCCAATTTGAGAACAAGAGCATCAATTCGCTTTCTTGTATGCACGTAGTAGAGCATATTGGGCTTGGTCGTTATGGGGACCCATTAGATCCAGATGGCGATTTGAAAGCATGTGTCGAATTGCAACGAGTGCTTAATGACGGCGGATCTCTATTATTTGTCGTGCCGGTCGGAAAGCCGCAAGTAGTGTTTAATGCTCACAGGATATACAGTTATGAGCAAGTTATATCTATGTTCGCTGAGCTTGAGCTTGTAGAGTTTGTAATGATTCCTGATGATGTGAATACATATCCACTACTCAATCCGAGACCGGAGATAGTTATGGAGCAAGAGTTTGGATGTGGGTGCTTCTGGTTTCAGAGGAAATAGGTCACTACCGAGCTAGAGGTGGAATCTAGGACCATCATCTGACGATTTAAGAATTAGTGGCTGAGTTCGTTCTCAGCTAAGATAGGAGTCTGAGATTGTCTGACTATACCATATTGGTCAATTCTACAGATTCGTTTGAAGATTGTTGGTATCCATTTTTTAAGTTGCTTTCTATATATTGGCCCGATTGCAAACTACCAATTATTCTCAACACCGAGACAAAAGATTTTTCTTTCAGCGGGTTGAGTATTAGGTCATCTAAGACCGGAGCACAATATGTTGGTAATCGTTCGGCGTGGGGCGAGTGTATGATTAAATGCCTTGCTGATATCGATACCGATATTATCCTATATCTTCAGGACGATTACTTTCTAAATGCGCCTGTCGATAGTTGTACGATTAATGAGTTTGCTAATTATATGCATAAGCGAAACGCAGCATGCATTGGACTAACTCATTTTAGTGGAAGCGGGCCTTTCAATTTATCTGAAAATCCACTACTCTGGGAAGTAGATAGACGCTCTAAGTATCGGCTATCATTGCAGGCAGGGCTTTGGAGAAAGAATGATTTTTTGAATCACGTTAGACGCAAACAAACTCCCTGGCAATTTGAAATTGATGGTTCAATACGTGCCCGCCATATAGATGATACGATACTGACACTGAACAGGCACTTGTTCAATCCGAGCGGAAGAATGGTCTTTCCATACATTGGAACCGGCATTGTGAAAGGAAAATGGAACGCTGACGCTGTCCTAAAGTTATTCGGGGAGCATAATATTGAGGTTGATTTTATCAAACGTGGTTTCTATAATCCTCCGAAGCCAGACCAGACCACTCGAAGACCGCGCAATTTCGTAAGGCCTTGGCTCAAAAAAATGGTCTACCGATGTGATGAACTATTCGACCGATTGCGAGAATTGTAAGTTCGAGGTTGTTATGAATCAGGTGATTACTCATATTTTGAACCTAAGTAGGCGTGTGTATGCGAGGCTATCAGAAAGGCAGTCTTTTATGTTACCTGATCATTCTGTAGCCCGGCAGGAAGACAGTGATGCCATTAAGGCTGTCATTTCTTCGTCTGAACCTTGTCTTGTAGGTCGATTTGGTTCGACAGAAATGAGTGCGATACTTTGTTATGTTGAGATGCAGGCTCCGGGTGGTTTATTACCTAAATCAGTGCGTTATGTAACTGGCAAGACTGGTCCGTTTTGGTGGGATGATGATATTCGGCGCAATATGAATCAATGTTCGGGTTTTTTTCCTATAGACGATGATTCTCTTGAGAGATTTGGGGAACTGATGTTGAATGTTGCTCCAAATATCGATGTGTTGGGTAGCTGGCTTGTGAGTGAAAGCCGAATATCATCTTATCTTTCCGACGCAATACGCATCAATTTACGTGGGATAGAGCCTTATACCCACGAAAATCCCTGGAGTGAAGTTCTTGCCGGCAAGAAAGTGTTGGTAGTGCATCCGTTTGAAGAAAGTATAAAGAAGCAGTATGCTAAGCGAGAATATCTGTTTAGAGATCCCAGAATATTGCCTGAGTTCGAGTTAAAAACACTGAAAGCTGTACAGTCTATCGCTGGACAGCCAGTTTTATTCAACAGTTGGTTTGATGCTCTCGATCGGATGTGCGAGGAAGCTAGCCAAATCGACTTCGACGTTGCAATAATTGGTGCAGGTGCATATGGGTTACCGTTGGGGTCGTTCATAAAGACCCAGCTTGGTAAAAAAGCCCTACACCTGGGTGGGGCGGTTCAAATACTGTTCGGGATTAAAGGCAAGCGTTGGGATGATATACCTTTCTTCCAGCAACTTTATAATGAACACTGGGTAAGACCGCTATCATCCGAGGTTCCTGAGAACTTTCAGGTTGTGGAGTCTGGGTGTTATTGGTAATCCTTAGGCGATACCAATGTTGGTAAATCTTCTAGATTAGCTATATATGTAGCTATAAAAGTAGTCACTGCTATCTGTGGTAATTGCAACATCAGCAGGCGTTTATGATGAATATACGATATCTATTATTATTGTTGGGTCTGTTAGCGTGCGTCGGGCGTTCTTATGCAAGCACGGTTCCAATGGATCTTATCATTGGTATCGGCGATTTTACAACAAGTACATATACTGTGCGTGCTGGTGGTGATCAATATGGGGAACCGTCACTTCCAAATGATACAGTTGCTAATGGTTGGAGCCGCAGGTTGCAAGATGGATTGACCATAAACAATTTTATATGCAACCTAACTGAGGCACCTGGCTATCAGTATATCGCGCTTAGGAATATTACTTCTGGTGAAGGTTCTTTATCTCTAGCTACATCGGTTGCAGTTGACGATTCTGATTCGTATCGGCCACACTCAGGTGATACAGTTACTTTTGTTGTAGATCGTGTCAGGATGCGTGATTGGAACGATAGTTATTTCACATCATTGTCAATTAACATCTTTGCTGTGGGTTTTCCTTTGGTTTCAAAGCAGATTGAATACTCCGAGTCTGATTGCTCTAAATCCGTTAGTATGAAAGTGCCACAAGGAGCAGGTCAAATTGTAGTATTTTTCCAGTTTTACACGAATGGCAATCTTGGTCCTCACGTTCCTGCTGTATTCTTGTCTGGTGCTCATCTCTATCTGACTCGTGCAAGCAAGACTGCCTGTGAGATGGAAGAAATTCCTGCTATTAAGAATAGAAACATAGCAACTCAACTTATTAGCTGGCAGGAAAATGAGAAGAAGCTCAGACCCACATCTGCAAATTACGATGAAATTTCAGTGCCTGCTTGGTCATACTGTTATTATGCTGCATTGCGAAAAATTAATCCCAATGTGCGATTGTACTTATACCAGGGCGGAACGACGATTGCAGATACTCCGCGTAACTCGCGATGGTCTATTTGTCCAATGCGATTTTCAGATGCCAGTAAATCTCACCCTGATTGGCTTTATTCCGCAGCACCTGGGGCTCCTAACAAGAATGGCTATATATATGCAGCCCCTTTTGAAGATAGATTTTATGCGCATATTACAGCAACTACATATCAGGAATTATGGGTTGCCACTGTCTTGGAGAAAGTGCGGCATCTTGGGTTAGATGGTGTGTGGATTGATGATTGTGGCTCTCTTACCGTTGATCACAATGGAATTCGAAGAGATCCTTATGAAGTGCAGCAGTTTCTTCATTATGTTATTCCTAAGTTGAAGTCGGCTGGTTTGACAGTTGTTATTAATCTGGCAGAGGCAAACCTTAATGGTAATTTGTCATGGAATGGCAATCCGCCTCTTGCCTATTTTGACCCATCATGGAAACCTAATAGCCAATTTACAGAATCTGGTGGCTATAGCGCGAATACTCCTGATAATACACCGGATGTGCTTTTCCGCGAATACTCGTTTATATTGAACGGATTCCGTGCAAACAGCTCATATTGGCTTGCATGTCTTAATGATTCTAATATTGTGGCGCAATGGAACAGTGCTCTTCCGGCAAATCAACGAAAACGCATTCACTATTCTATAAGTCAGAAAGACAGTGCAGAGCACCCTGCATATGGTAATGATGGATGGGCTAGATTCGTTCTTGCAAGCTACCTTTTGTGTCAGAATGAATATACAGCGTTTGGCATTGACGTGGTCGGAAAAGATGGAGCATCGTACGCATCACAACCAAATATCGACTATTCTATCACCAAAAGGCTTGGTGATCCTGATGGTGCGCATCAATCATATAATGGCGACCAATATCTCCGTTACCGGCGCTACAAGGCCACATCTGATGGCGGCGTTGGAGGAATTGTTGTTGTCAATGGGAATGCCAACAGCCAAAAGAAGTTTGTTGTTGATATGGATGTTGTTGATGAGTCCGGCAACCCCATATCTAGTGGCACTGAGATTACATTAAAGGCAATGACCGGCAGAATTCTTCTCCGAAGAGCTGGTAGTGTCGATGTTACCATCACAGTTCCGACTGAGAACGTCTTTCCTGGTCAAATACTTGATGTTACTGTGGAATACACAAACAGCAGTGGCTCTGAAGCTCGTAATGTAGTCGTGCGGGCTAATGTGCCTGATGAGACGAACTATGTGAACGGCAGCGCCGAGGCATCAGATGGGCATTATGATCGTGCCACGAATAGTGTATACTGGACTATTGCCAGTTTGCAGGCTGCTGGGAGCGGTGTTAAGAAGTTCAAAGTAAAAGTAAAATAGGTGTTGGGCGTCCATAACGTGATATCAGTCTGGCGTGAGCTCACGCCCAACACTCGTCTTCGTAGTAAGATTAACTATCATGCCAAATAATGCCACTACCTAAAATAGCTGTTTTAGCTCTCGAAATCGGGAGCTATTTGCCATAATAGATGAGTATAAATACTTGAATCGAAACCGGTTAGGAAGTGATGTGATGGAGCCTGCCGGTTTTATCGAGCTGTGATAGTGTAGACTATCCAGGAGGATAATAATTGAGTGATGCACGTGAGGATGGGGCGATTATTGTTCCGGAGATCATAATTGGTAAAGATGCCGTCATTGATGAGGGCGTCAAGTTAGGCTACAAAACCGGGCGTAAGATCAAAGATTTTACGCTACGAATTGGAGGTCAGGCCTGCATCAGGTTTGGTACCGTGATCTATGCGGGCAGCACCATTGGTAATGGACTCGCCACAGGCCACAACGTTACGATCAGAGAAGAGAACGAGATCGGCGACAACTTCAACGTTTGGAACTCCACCACCATAGACTACGGCTGCAAGATCGGCAATAACGTGAAGATACACTGCAATTGCTACATCGCGCAGTTCACCGTCGTTGAGGACAACGCGTTTATGGCTCCGGGTGTTACCATCGCAAACGATATACATCCTGGCTGCGAGTTTTCCAACAAGTGCATGCGTGGTCCTCATATTGAAGAGGGAGTCGAGATTGGAGTTAACGTCACCATTCTCCCGTTCGTTCGTATTGGTGCACATTCGGTTATAGGCTCTGGTACAGTGGTGACAAAAGATGTCCCGCCGGGTTCTGTTGTTGTAGGGAATCCTGGCCGTGTGATATGCAGTGTGCAAGATTTGAAATGCCAGTCCGGGTTGACAGACAGGCCGTACAAAGATATACTCAATTATGGCTCCTCTGTACCCCAAGAAGACTAGAGGTAGACAAAACCATGGTTCCCCTTATCGATCTAAAGATTCAACACAGATCAATTGCCTCTGAAGTTGAAGCAGCCATTAAGAAAGTATGCGATAATACTGCTTTCATCCTCAGTGACGAAATGAAGCAATTTGAGGAAGAATTCGCCTCCTACTGCGGCGCAAAACACGGGGTGGGGGTGGCTAATGGAACTGAAGCTCTATTCCTTGCTCTGAAAGCATTGAATATCGGCCAGGGGGACGAAGTTATTGTTCCATCCAACACATTCATTGCCACCGCTGCTGCAGTTTCGCACACCGGAGCAACTCCCGTATTCGTCGATTGCGATCCCGAGACTTATTGTATTGACCCATCCAGGATTGGTTCGGCTATAACCGAGAAGACCAGGGCCATTATGCCTGTTCATCTTTATGGTCATCCTGCCGATATGGATGCGATAATGGGTATTGCTCGCGCCAACGGACTGAAAGTGGTCGAAGACTGCGCTCAGGCTCATGGCACCCTATATAGAGGCAAGCATGCCGGTTCCATTGGGGATGCGGCTGGTTTCAGTTTTTATCCAAGTAAGACACTTGGTGCCTATGGCGATGCGGGCATGATTTTGACGAACAGCGATGAAGTCGCGGATTCGCTCAAACTTTTGCGGGATAATGGCCGCACTACATGGTATGAGCACGCGATTATCGGGTATAACTCCAGGCTTGATGGCATCCAAGCTGCCATACTGCGTATTAAGCTCAAATATCTAGACAAATGGGTCGAAGCCAGGCGGGCTCATGCGCAGCATTATCAAGAGCTTTTAGGGAATGTCCAGGGGCTCACGCTTCCGATCGAGAAGCCTTATGCAAAGCATTCCTACTATGTGTATGTAATCCGCACCAACAATAGAGATGCGGTAATGGCTGAGCTCAAGGAAAAGGGGTGTGGTTGTGGAATTCATTATCCACTGCCCCTGCACTTGCAGCCGGCTTATGCATTCCTTGGCGGCAAAGAAGGCGATATGCCGGTAGCTGAGGAATATGCGAAACAGATTATTTCAATCCCGATGTTCCCTGAACTGACCTCTGAGCAGGTAAGTGAGGCTGCTGGGATCATTAAGGATGTCGTTCAGAACGTATAACATTTGATTTTGCCTCACCGGACAGAGTTTTTATGTTCGGAACCACTACCCGAACCCGCCGTTAAGAGCGGGTGGATAATTGGAAGTGAGGAATTGGAGAGAGGTAACGTTTTCATGGCAACGGTGGAGGGTGCTGCCGGAAGCGAAAAGGTGAAACAGATACACGTCGTGCAGCAGCCGATCAGACAATACAGGCTGAAGAGAGGCTTGGATTTGATAGCCGTCTCTATTGGCTTGATTATTGGCGCGCCTTTGGCTGCGGCGATTGCTATTCTGATAAGACTTTCCAGCCCTGGCCCGGTGCTGTTTAGGCAGAAAAGGATCGGTAAGGACGGAAAGGCGTTCACATTCTACAAATTCAGAAGCATGCGCGTGGATTGTGACGACACCAAGCACCGTCAGTATATGAAGTTCTTCATAGAAGGTAAAGAAGAAGAACTCAGTAAATATCAAAAAGGCAAGAAGCTGTATAAGATGACCGGTGATGATCGCGTTACTGCGATCGGCAGGTTCCTGCGGCGCACAAGTCTGGACGAACTACCACAGCTCTTGAATGTATTCAAGGGCGATATGAGTGTAGTTGGACCTAGGCCGCATATTCCTTATGAGGTTGATATGTATAAGGACTGGCACCGCCGCCGCCTTGAGGGGCTTCCAGGGATTACCGGCTGGTGGCAGGTCCACGGGCGTAGCAGGGTCACATTCGATGACAGCGTTAAAATGGATATCTGGTATCTCGAACATCAATCGTTGTTACTCGACATCCGCATAATGCTCCGCACGATCACCAAAGCCATAGTCGGTCGCGGTGCATGCTAGAATAATTGAGAGTTAAGAATTAAGAGTTGAGTCGAACATGCCGTGTGCATTCTTCATTCTCAACTCTTAATTCTACATTACCTTGGCAGGGGGCGTAATGGCTAATAAAGTCGCTGTAGTTGGGGCGGGCTATTGGGGTCCCAACATCATTAGGAACTTCAATCAGATACCGTCGTGTGAGATGTCGGTATGCTGCGATCTGGACGAGAAGCGTCTGGCTCATATGGGTCGGCTCTATCCGAGTCTTCAGACCACCAGCAACTATGATGACGTGATCAATGATCCCACCATTAATGCAGTTGCGGTTTGCACGCACGTATCCGCGCACTATCCGCTGGCTAAGAAAGCATTGGCTGCCGGTAAGCATGTGCTGATCGAAAAACCGCTTACGGCAAGTGTGGAGCAGGCTGAAGAACTCGTCGATCTGGCTAAAAAGAACGGCCGCGTGCTCATGGTTGATCATACATTCGAGTATACAGCCGGTGTCAACAAGATAAAGGAGATCATCGAGAGCGGTATACTTGGAGACGTTCTCTATGTCCACTGCTCTCGCCTTAACCTCGGTATATTCCAACGTGATATCAATGTGGTGTGGGACCTGGCGCCGCATGATTTATCTGTAATACTCTACGCTACAGGTTTGGTGCCGAAGAGTGTGCGCACGGTTGGAATGAAACTCTTGCATCCGAAAGTTGAGGACGCTGCGTTTGTGACGCTTGGCTGCGGCAATAATGCCAGCGCGGTGATTCACGTGAGCTGGGTTGATCCCCGCAAGGTCCGCACGGTGAGCGTTGTTGGTACCAAGCAGATGCTGGTATACGATGATCTCGACCCGCTTGCAAAGATTCAGATCTACGACAAGGGTGTGGACAACCCGCCGCACTACGATACATTCGGCGAGTTCCTGTGCTCTTACCACTATGGTGATATCCACATACCGCGCATCCAGGA
>JAJFTD010000126.1 GCA_021373255.1 bacterium | reverse complement strand
ACTGATGCGTTGTTTCGCCGCCTTCGGCGGCGGCTTCGGCAGCTCCGCAACGCTCCGCAGTCCGAAGCAACCTCAGTTTGCTCGCTAACTTTCGACAGCTATGATAGGGAATCCCCAGCCAATGTCACTTCTCGATCGATCACATGACATATTATGTTAATAGAGCGGTTCATTCTTTTAGCTCTTGTCCGACCAACTACAACTATCTCCACTAGCATTATCCTCTGAATAAAATGCAACACTTCAAAACAATCTGCTTTGCTTGCCCACATTGACCTACACGTCATAACAACACATCTACCTATTCTCACGTCTTAAATTGCCTCTAGCAGCATTGCTATTGCACTATAATGCATAGCTTACGTACAACACTGCATCTTGCGTGTCCACCAATCACTATTGTTGTTATCAATACACAAGATTTAACATCATAATATTACATATGATGGCCAATCAGGCGCTAAAATCATTGATAACTGGAACTGTACAAAGAGGCTTCTCCTGCGTCACTAGCATAAAATCGAAACAATTTAACTACAAGCAATTCAAGTAAGAAAGCAAGCATATTGATCACAACTCTCTCAGTGAACCTATCTTTATGAGCTGCATAATGTTGATTACAATAAAATCTATAGAGCCCTTGACAGGCGTCCGATAATGGGATATAACACAAGTGTCTCGTTGCTAGCATAGTCTTTGCAACAATTGTCGCAGTAAAGGGGGTGTTGGTGTTGCGTAAAATGCTCCGGCATAGGGTAGCTGATGCAATACTTGCAGACTATATCGCGAGTGGCATCTTAATGCCCGGACATGCACTGCCCACAGTCCGCGAACTGCAAAAGAAATACAGCGTCTGCTCCGGCACCATTCTGAGTGCGATTGCCATTTTGGAAGCCCAAGGAGTGGTGACATCGAAACATGGCAGCGGCTGCTACATCAACGGCATCAGCCAAAGCACAGAGAATGATGAACACAGCAACACTTCCTCCCGCTGGATCGGATTTCTTAGAGGCCACAACGAAGCGTGGCTGCATACATACACCCAGCGAGGTATTGATTCATATATTCGCCGCTATAACTATCATCTCACAGTTGCAATGGACGCCGGTGGCTACCTCGGCGAGCAGCGAGAAGTAGAGCGAATGATCTCCGCAGGCTGCGACGGCCTCGTGATCATGCCCGGCAGTCGCACTCCTGAACAAGCAGCGAACGATTATATCAATCATGAACATCTCGATTTCCCCATAGTATTAGTGGACCTGGGACTTCCTTCACAAATCCGTTCCCAGGTGCTCTTCGATAACTATAATCTCGGCAGGGATATGACCCGCCATCTCATATACAAAGGACACAGGCAAATCGCGTTCATGCTGCAGCGCGAAGCCATAGATTACGTTCCAAGCCAATCTGTCATGAACCGCTACAAAGGTTACCGGCACGCAATGGCAGATGCCGGGAGACCTGTGGTGGAATCGGATGTCTGGAGTGTGGTCATGGGTTACGAGCCCGAGAGCGCACAGGTGATTGCAGATCGCCTGCGGAAGTGGCGTGATACCTCGAACCGCCCCACCGCTCTGATAGCCACCGAAGATTCTATGGCCGCAATGATTATAGGTGTCGCACGGGAACTCGATATCTCCGTGCCCGACGAACTGGAAGTAGTTGGTTTTGACGATGTGCCGGCCGGACGGATGATCCGGCCACGATTTACAACAAGCAAGCCCGACTTTACTAGAGCAGGCGAAATTGCTGCTGAAGTACTGCTAAAAATGATCAATGGAGATCTGAAGCATCCTGTCAGATATGTGCTTCCTGTGCCGATCCTCGAACGAGACACACCGGCACTTGGTGAAGCCCTGAGTGCGGTCTGCGAAGCAGATGCCGCACCAACGGTTTATTAGCTAATCGGGGTCACGTTAATGCCACTACCTGAATTGCTGATCCCATGAGGAGGAGGACAAATGAATAATAGAGAGTGCAGAAGAGGTTTCACATTGATTGAGCTGCTGGTTGTAATCGCAATCATAGCGATACTAGCGGCTATCCTATTCCCTATCTTTATCACTGCCAAGGCGAAGGCACAGCAGACAAAGTGCTTGTCTAACCTCAAGCAGATAGGCAACGGCTTTGCCCTTTATGCGCAGTCCAACGACGATAGATTTCCAACAATCTTTTGGACGACTCAACATCCCAGGCTCGGTGCGATTTGGTATCCGACCCAAGTGAATCCAAACAACAAACTGTGGAAAGATGGATGGGTTTCCATGGTCGATCCATATATCAAGAACCGAGCATCTGGAACAACCAACAACAGCAAGCAGAACATCTCGACAGTATACTTCTGCCCAAGTTCCACCGCCGCCAGTGGCGTAACCACTGGCATTGTCACCAACTACACAATGAATGGCGCCTTGGGTTATACCTCGCGTGACCAGTATGGCCGTGCCACCTATCCCAACGCTGGCCTGAAAACTTCAGCGGTTCGTAATTCGAGTCACACAGTTATGCTAAACGACGGCAGCAACTGGGACTGGGGACGCACTTGGGGGCCCGGTGATACCGGATACTACCTACCCACAGGCGCGCAAGGAAAAGACGCCGGAGACAAGACGACTCAGACCTACTTAGAAAACAAATTCACCCCTATTCACAACAAGGGAGCAAACATATTCTGGGTTGATGGTCACGCAAGCTGGATTTCGATTGGCCAGGTCAAGCCCAGCCTGTGGTGGTATACCGGTACACCATAATACACCATACAATTCGCCCGACCGCAGTTTATGCGGCGGAGCACACTAGAAAAGGAGAGGAACAGAATGAAAGAAAGATCACTGAAGACAGTGGCTATTGTCCTGGTCTTGCTCGCGCTTTTAGCGATGCAGGCGGGAGCGGCCACGCTGATCGGCAAGTGGAACTTCGAAGGTTCTGACACTGCCGCTCAGATGGCTAACTCTGCTCCCGGATACACCTGGGAGAGCTCCGTTCCAGACACTGGAGATCGAACGCCTACATTTGCAAATGGCAAGATGACCTGTAATGCCTGCCAAGCAACCGATGGCACATGGACTACCCAGGCGTTGAATTCAACACTGGTAACTCCTGCTACCGGCAGCGTACCATCCACGAGTCACACAACAATCTTGTGGGTATCCATTGACAAGTTGGGCGACGATGACGATTACTCGTTTATGTTCAGATGTGGAAACCCGACTTATGGACCACTCATTGATTGGTGTCAGGGTCCCGCAGCAACAGGCCAGCGGCAGTTCGACCTCAGAGCTGGTCAGGAATGGCTCAGGCCCTATTCCTGGACAAATACTATTCCGAGGAATTATGTTGAGCAACAGGGTCCTGAGATCCAAGCCGGCAAGATGATCAAGCTGGTGCAGGTTGCAATACTTGACGACTCAGATCTGCAAGATACTTATTCAAAGGTCTATTTCTACTGGGACAACTATGATGGCCAGGGGCTCAGACCTTACGGCTCCCGCATAGAACTCAGCGAAGCTGGCGCTCCCATGCTTGGTAATGCCGGCGACGAAGTATGGTTCTTCCCTGGAGCTAACAGCCTTACCGCAGATACCATCGACTTCACATTCGAAGAAGCTCGTGTCTATACAGGCGCAATGACTCAGGCCGAAGCTGATGCCGTCACTTATGATGGTCAGCCTAAACTTGTCGGCAAGTGGACATTTGACTGGAGCAATGCGAGTGGCCCTATGGCTAACAAAGCTCCGGGTTACAACTGGAATCCAATGGTCGCAACTGGCCAGACTGCTAACACTGTATCTCTAGAGAACGGGCAGCTCAAACTCATCCGCTGGCCGGAAGGTGGCGCCTACAGGCAGCCCGGCGCATCCGCCACGCTTGCTACTGATCTTGGCCTCGCTAATTATTTCAAAGAGCAGACTCAGGTTGTCTGGGTAAAATGGTCTGATTTGGATGCTAATCATTCTGAATGGCTGACATCCCTCAGAAAAGCCTGCAACCCGCCTTTCGGCGCAACAACTAACGAGAGACCCGAGTGCACACTCTGGTTCAACACCGATGCATCCAATGCAAATTGGACTGACAGACATCAGGGCGAAACCCTCGATACAAATAATGTACTCACTATCTCCGGCAACACTACCACTCTCGGATCGACAACCAAACCATTAGCGAATACCATTACAAAGGTCGCCTATGTGATCAAAGCCGATCCGGATTCACCAGGTAACTATTTTGCATACATCTATGCTGACTTCAATGATGGCCTTGGTGTAAGAACCATCGGCACACCCAGCAGAGTGTGGGGAAGCCAACTTAACGATTTCGGACAGGCATCTGCCCCGTGCACGATCGATGCTAATCAGGACACTTCGCTCCACACCGATTCGTTCACGATTCTGCCTTACTGCCCTGCAGTTCCTAACGGAGCCGGCAGCATCTCCATTGAAGAAGCCCAGTTGTATGCTGGTGCAATGGACCCAGTAACGATCGGCAAACTCGATTATTCGCATTCCGGTGCCCCGAAACTGATCGGCAAGTGGACATTCGATTATTCCAACCAGACAAGCCCATCTGCAAGCAAAGCTGCAGGTGTGCTTTGGGATCCAATCGTTACCACAGACAGTGGTTCGACCATTGCTGACGGCAAACTGATACTGCCGAAGGGCGCTAATGGCCAGGTAGGTGCTAGAGCAAAGCTCAAGACCGATCTTGGTGCGAGTGGTTACTTTAAGGAATGGACTGTAGTATCCTGGCTGAAGTGGGAAAACTTCACCAGCCCTGAGTTTATTTCTACTGTTTCACTGATGAAAATGGACTCCACCGGCGCCACAAGAGCTGGCTCCCAGAACTGCTGGGTAAACGACACTTGGGCTGTCCGCCCTGTGTGGGAGAATCCTGACTGTACTGTCAACGGCAACGACCATTATGGGTTTGCCAAACTTGACACAGATCCGTATCCGGCGACTGACAAGTTCATCAAGATGGCTTGGGTGTGCCGCCAGATCGATGATGCCAACTTCGAGATCAAGCCTTATTGGGACAAGGGCGCAGGCTTGGTGCCCGCTAGTAACGGCAGTGCTATCATAGCTGCTAACAAGATGTACTTCTATGGCCAGTCCGGCAGCGCGAACATCAGCAGCAGTTGCACAGGAACTCGCTTTGACGAGCTCGACTTCCCAGGCTTCCCCTGGAACTCTGGCACAGGCGCCGGCAACATGATTTATGACGAAGTCCAGCTCTACAGTGGAGCTATGACTACCGACCAGATCAATGCTCTAGCAGCTACAAACGGTCCGACTGATGTTACCGGCACAATGATCGGTAAGTGGAACTTTGATGGCGCTGACACAACCGAAATGCTCTCCAACAAGGTTCCCGATGTTACTTGGGCCAAACCCATTTTCCACAATGGAGATAATAGCTATACAGTGGCGAATGGCAAGCTGACTCTTGAGCGTTATCAGGATGGCAGCACCTGGCAGCAGAACGGCGTAAGTTGGCCGTTGCATACCGATCTCATGGCTACCAGAGGTTCTTACTTCCAGAACTTCAGTATGGTTCTCTGGATGAAGTATTCTGACGTAGACCCTGGTACTTCTCAGTGGATAGCTGGTCCTTGGAAGACAGGTTCACAGATAGGAAACCCCTACCAGACGATCTGGTTCAACAACACTAGAACCGATTCCACATTCTGGGAAGCCAGAGGCGGTGGACATTACCTCAACGGTTCTGGAATACTATCGTGGTCAGACTGTGACTCTGCTCTTGTTACTGATGCTGACCTGTATACTAATCAACCAGCCGGTTATACTCCCAGCCTTAAGTTCCAGATGCCGGCTAACCAGCTCTTCAAGCTAGCCTATGTGTTCCATCCTTCATGGGCAGATCCTTGGGAAGGCCGACACCGCGGCGATATCTATATCGACCTGCTTGATGGTCAGGGGCTGAAACTCATCGGCACAACCGACCGCATGTGGGGAAGCAACATCAGTTGGTTTGGTCAGTATATGGCACCCAACACAGTTGATCCTACTCAGGATACTGGTATGCTGAGTGATACTTTCGACATCTTCTACTTCTGCCCAGGTGTTCCAGCTAAGGCAGGATATGTTGAGATAGAAGAAGCCAGACTTTACTCTGATACACTGACTCAGAGTGACCTCGCCGGATTGAAGTATGATGGCCAGGTACCTCCTGTTGTTAATCAGGTTGTTGGCGCATCCAACAAAGCAGTCCTTGACTCGATCATGACCACCGCTGCACCTAAGTATGACTGGGTGCTGTGGGGCAGAGTTCACGTAGTTGATGAAAACACGTTCACCATCGATGATGGTTCCGGCGTGTTCATCACAGTCAATGCCACTGGTCACGGCCTGGAAGGTACTCCTTACGTATCAGTAAAGGGCACCTTGAATCTCAGCGGCAGCACACCAGTGCTCAATGCAAAGACCATAACACCGCGCTAAGCGGTATGACTTAACATGTGGTGGTTACTCGTAGTGGCCGGAGTTCATACCACCACGGGGGCCGGCAATATGCCGGCCCCCTTCTAGTTATTACAATCGGTTCCATATTAAACAGAATATCTAAAACCAGACCATTAAATGGCTACCAAAAGCCATCGGGAGGTAGTGAATGAGAAGCATTGTCCTGGCATTATGTGCCCTAACGCTGTTCACCATTGTTGCGCCAATAGGAGCGACGACATTGGTGGGACAGTGGGACTTCGAGGGGACAACTCCTCTCGCAAACAAGGCCACTGGAGTTACATGGGATCCCTTAACCCTATACAACAGCGCTGCCGTTTCTGAGGGAAAGCTGGTTCTCCCCAAAAATTACTCAAATGGGATATACACCCAGGCTTACGCCACGACTATGCTGAAGACCGACCTCGGCACATCCGGCTACTTCAAAGAGATGACTATCGTAGCATGGTTCTATTGGCCCGGTTTTGAGACTGCTCACCTTGGCCGAATCGTAAATCTATCGAAATTATCCAGCAACACTTATATGTCCAGTTTTAAGGCGTGCCAGGGCATAATGTATGGCAGTTGGAACAGTGACACGTGGCGTGGCAGCCGTAAATACGAGTATATGAATGGCACCACTCTTACAAGCAGTTCTCCATTGTATGACTCGATTGAGGGTGCTACACCTTCAACAACACGGCTGATCAAAATGGCTATGGTGCTCCGCCAGGTGGACGAGAACAATTATCAGGATGTTATCTACTGGGATACAGGTGATGGTCTTGTTCAACTCGGTGATGCAATCACAATACCAGCCGCAAATATTAATTCTTATGGCCAGTGTGGAAGCGAGTGTCTGGTTCCAGGCGCACCCACTGGCAACAAGCGTTATGATGCCTTTGCACTTATGGACTCACTAAGCGGCAGCTCAACTAAAACGGGCAATATTTCATTTGAGGAAGTAAGGCTCTACTCCGGTGCGCTGACTACCTCTGATATAACAGCACTTTCATATAACAATCAACCCAATCTAGTTGGACAATGGACCTTTGATAACCTTGGGGGCACTGATGCCCTGCAGAACAAAGCCGCTGGAACATCGTGGAGCACAATGTCGGTTGGTAACGTCGGCAGCGGAGGTGTGGAAGACGGCAAGCTCAGGCTTACACGCTATCAATCCGGTGATTCGTGGAATCAAAACTCCGCAACAGCCAGTTTGCTTACAGACTTCGGCCCATCCGGTTATTTCAAAGAACAGACCCAGGTTGCATGGATATACTGGCCTGGATTTACGCCTGATCTATGGTCACAGATCATGTCTATATCGAAACGAGGCAGCGGCGCGGCAGATTTGAGCTGGCTGTGGCAGGCGCCTGACGGCACCGGTTCGGCTGAAGGATGGGGCTCGCGCTACAGCTACGAGTCGACAAGTTCAGGACAACTCAGCACAATCAGCGGCAGCTTTACATTCCTCGGATCTGAAGCAACTCCGCCCACAGACAGACTGTTCAAGGTTGCGTTCACGCTCAAGCAGCGTACAGACGGCAACTATGAACAGGCGATGTATTGGGATACCGGCAGTGGCCTGACACGAGTCGGTAATACATGTGTAATCCCAGCAAACCATGTGAGTGCTTATGGTCAATCCGGCTCAAATTGCCTGGTCAGTCCAATGGGAGGTAAACGCTACGATTCATTCAATCTGATGGGCTATTCCTGGGCTGTGCCGAGCGTGGCTGGTGACATCTATTATGACGAAGCCAGACTCTACTCTGGGGCTCTTGAGCCCGGAGAAATAGACGCCATTACCCTAACGCCCAGGCCGGATACAGACAGGCTGGCGGGATGCTGGACTTTCGACTATTCTGGGAATAATGGACCACTATATAATAAGGTATCCTGGATCAATTGGGATACACTCAGCCTCAGTTCATCTGGAGCAGAGGTTAGGGATGGAAAGTTGCATTTATCAGCTTATCAGTCCCAGGGAACATGGACTTTGGGGCAGGCTTCGGCCACTTTGAGAAGCAGCCGGACCCCCTACTCTGACAAGAGCTTTGTTATGTGGCTCACGCTTGATAAATCTGGAGACAGCGACGATGTCGCCGGTATATTCAGACTCCGCAAGAACGCCACGACCAATCAGCCATATGAAGGTATCGACTGGAGCAGCCAGTTCTACCCGGAGGTTAAGAGCTCAGCGGGCGGTATTACCTCAGCCTATCCTTACGCATCCAACCCGATGTCTATTCCTCGGGGAAAAGAAGTAAAACTTGCGGTCGTAGTCAAAAACGACGTCGATGCGCTGTTCACTGTCACATATTATGTAGACAAAATGGATGGCACGGGTCCGCAGGTCTACGGCAGCCCGATGCGCTTTAATGACAGCTATCTGACTGCATTCGGCACAGCGAATGATGATACTGTGCAATTTGCTCCTATTATGCAGAATCTGACCGGCAAGACGTTCGCGGTGAGCATCGATGAAGCCAGGGTCTATGAGGTAGCCCTCACTCAAGATGAGATAGGCGGACTTTTACCCTCGCAAAGGCCGGTTCCGGTGGCTGCTCATCTCATTGGTGAATGGACATTCGACTCACGCGGCGGCGATGACGCGCGCTACAGCAAAGCTCCCGACACGAGTTGGTCTTCACTGGGACTCAGCACGGCTGGGGCAGCCTTTATAGACGGTCAGTTGCGTTTCTCGGCCTACCAGAGCGGGTCAAAGTGGTTGATCGGTAATGCTTCGGCTACTCTTGCATCCGATATGCCTGCGTATCGAGAGAAGACCTATACAATGTGGCTCTCAATCAGTGGGGCCGACGCAGATGATTCTATCGATCTGCTGAAGCTGTTCAAGTCACAGACCTCCAACCAGCCCGGAGACCGCATCTGCTGGTCCAACGGGCAGTTCTGTGTGATCGCCCGCAACACGTGGAGCATTGAGGCGGTAGGTTATCCTTACGTATCCAATCCTCCTGCCATTCCGGTGGGTAAGCTAGTGAAGCTGGTAGCTGTATGGAACGACTTACCGGGAAGCCAGTTCACCGTTACATTCTACCTGGATAAGCTCGATGGCAGCGGACTTCAGCCTTATGGGTCCCCATTATCTTTCAATGATGCGTATCTTGCAAGCTTCGGCGATAGTAATGACGACTCTGTATTAATGGCTCCCGCTGTGGCTAATGTTACCAGCAGCAACCTTGTAGTGAATCTAGAAGAAGCCCGTATCTACGATAAGGCGCTAACACAGGCTGAGATAGATAAGCTGGCGGCCAGGCAGCCATCCGAGTTCCTCAGTCGCAACGGTTCGTCGCTGTCGCTGAACGGCTTCCCATATCGCGCGTTTGGGTTCAACCTGCCTGACCTTTTCACTAAGTATGCACCACTGGGCTTTGACAGCGCAAACTACTCTTCAGTAGAAGATCAGCGTAGCTTCATTGCCGGTGCTCTGGCAGATGCAGGACAACACAGAGTTCCGCTGCTGCGGTTCTGGTGCACCGGCTTCTGGCCTGTGGATATGGCCCTTTACTTCAATGACCCTGAAGAATACTGGACCCGCATGGATGAGGTCTTCGCGCTTGCCAAGCAAAACGGCATCCGCCTGGTGCCATCTCTGTACTTTAACAGCACGATGTGGCCGATGATCTTTGGGGAAACCTATCAGAGCATGATCAACCCTGCATCGCAGTCCTATAAGGCAATGCATGATTATGGGCGAGAAGTAATCTTGCGCTACCGGGATGACCCCACGGTATTGATGTGGGAGATATCCAACGAGATGTATCTGGGTGCGGATTTGAACCAGACCGGTAATAGCACTCCCGGCTTAGGCGTGATGCTGCCTGGATCACCCGGCTACGCAAACTATAGATCCACACTGGTTCTCGAAGACAGTACGACGACCAATGTGTTACTGCAGTTCTATAACGACATCAACAATATGGTCAAGTCACTGGACCCGAACCATCTTCTCGAAAGCGGCGACTCTATGAGACGAGACTGCAGCGAGAGCTTGCGGACCAACTTCCCCAACACTGTGTGGAGAACCGATACGCTCTCGCAGAACCTGACCAACTTGCGGATATCGCAGGAAATGCTGGATATGTATTGCATGCACGAATATGTCGGCAGCGACAATACCGCAAATGCACCTGGGCGATTGACATACTTCGACTTCTATCGCCAGGAGAACCTGTTCGCGCAAAGCCAGGGTAAGCCGTGCTTCGTGGGCGAAACCGGGCAATCCGAGCCAAGCATAGACCAGGACCCGTCCGCGACATACCTGCTGCCTCTGCTGAACTCGTTCGAGCAGGACGGAGTAGACCTGATCGCCATCTGGACCTGGTATTTCACATCGCACTTCCCACAGTGCTACTATACCGGAAGCCTGTATCCCAATATTATGCAGTGGGTGCAGAACTTTAATGATAAGTATGCTCAGCCTACATTTGCGATCACTAATCGTGCAGCTTATGATGCTATAACAAAAAGCTCGGTTGATAAGTATGATTGGACTCTTTGGGGAAAAGTGACGGTAATAAACACCAACGAGTTCACCATAGATGACGGCTCAGGGATGCCGGTTAGAGTAATCTACTCCGGCCACGGGCTTTCTAATGGAAACTACGTAACAGTGCGTGGAAGACTCAACAACGCGACTAACCCGGCTGTAGTGTCAGCCACATCGCTAACAAGAGTTAGTCCATAGACTGCGTTATTCACCATTACCGTCCTCTCCGTAGTCCACCTCGGAGGGGGCGGTACGCAGTAAGGGCCCGGAAACCAATAACGGTTTCCGGGCCCTTCGTTTAAGCGGCTTGCGCGTTTTCCTGAAGCAACTCCCGGATATGCGCTTTTATAGCCTGTTCTTCTTCTTCGCTCACATCGGGCTTGAGTATCTCAAATACATCATCCGTCTCCGAGTTCTTATAAATGAGCGTAGTCCCCAGGCCAATGTCCTTAAAAGCGCCCATAAACTGGAGAGTACCAGTCTGAACCATCGTTTGGCAGATCACATAAATGACTACCCTGCGGACATCTTCCGGCTGCCCCTGGAACTCTTGCAGGAATTCGCGCGCCTCGACATCGAGTTCCTCCATTTGGCGGCCTCCCGCGCGTCTGCCCATGCTTTGTACGTCCTACTACGAGTTTTACCCACCGGCAATAGGTATGACTCACGGGAGATTTCTGTTCAATTATCTCGTTAGCTAAGGATAAGCGATAGTTTCAGTTTTAAGATCCACTGCGGCAGTGAAGTTTTGCTGAACGAGTTTCACATTTGCCGAAACAGGAATGCTCAGGGGTGGAACGGCTGCCTTTGAGGGCCCGACCAGGTTCAGCAGCACTTTGAATGTTTTACCAGATGGCACTGCGTTAAACTTCAGTGCTTTAGCATTTGTTTTCCATCCCTTTGGCAATGAATACTTAACCTCACCGCTAATCGGGAAGTTGCAATTATTTATAACCTGAACGAACGCTCTGGGCTTGCCGCCATCAGTGCGATATGTGACTGCCAGGTCTACCGGGGTCAGGGCGGTTACCACATCGTTGCGCAAGGTCGGGTCTTTTATGACGCTATACATCCGCGCCCTCGCCTGCTGGAGCAGCCAGCAGGTATTAGTGCACCCCTTAACGGTTTCTTCGGCGTCGGTGCGTGTGGGCCATGTCATCCGCGAAAGGATCATCCCAGCCGGAGCAATCAGCACTACAGCCGAGCGGTAAGCCTCTTCGCGTTGGATACCAGCCCGCACCCAGTCGCTTGCCTGGCTGAGCGTCCATCCGGCTCTTTTGTGCTCAGCCTCACTATTTTTCTCAATCCGTTTGTACTCGGCCTTGGTTTTATCTTTCAAAGCCTTGATACATCGCATAATATCAGGATGGACTATTGTTCCAGGTATCGTGAGCTCAATGCCATCAGCCATCGCACGGGCTGATTTTTTGCCGATAAAATCGCCATTGACGTATATGTCATAGTCATCAGGCTTGAGACCAGCATATCTCAATGTGAACTTCTGCGGGTCCAGCAAGGTGCTGCTAACCCAGCAGCCAGCCTGATCACCTTCCACCTGCGGCTTATTAGCTACAATGGTGGTTGTGTCACTGTTTAATGTTTTACCGACGACATCGAATGTTACTGTGCTTGCCTGCGCGGATCCGCACAAGATAGCAGCCAGCAGCAAGATGGGAGCAGTATAAAATATCTTTCTCAAGTCTACAGCCCTCCTGTTACTGTTTTGCCACGTGGAACGCTATTTTAATTATAACAACTCGTGTATTCTACAGCAATTAATGCTTACTTTATATTTATGTATTGGTTGACTAGCGTGCTGTAGGATGATACCCTATCAGCATGGCAAACACACGGGAACGGCGGCAGTTGGCGGCGGCAATGGCTGGGGTAGCTGCGGAGACAAGAAAAACGCATGGGGATTTGGCAGCTCAGAGCGTGGTGTATGGGCTGTTCGTGAGACGTTGGGAGGCTGACGCGAGTATTGGAACGCTGCAATGTGAGGTTAGGAATGACGGCTTAGTCGAGAAAGTCGAAACGCTGCTCGATGGATTCGACCTTGAAACGATTTTTGCTGACTACTTCGACGACGGTAAAGATCCCGCGGTTTACTTTTATGAAGAGTTTCTGAGGCACTACGACTCCACGAGTGCTCGCGGACGCGGGGTACACTACAGCCCGCCGGGTGTTGTATCGTTTATTGTAAAGGGTGTAGAGTCGCTGCTGAGAGAGCATTTCGGCATTGGGCTAGATGGAGCGGTGGTTGTCGACCCCTGCTGTGGAGCTGGTACGTTTTTACGGTATATTGAGAAGAGTAATTTGCCCGTCGGACGGTTGTTGGGTTTGGAACTGATGCCCGTACCGTGTGCGCTAGCGTCTGCACTGTTGAACAAGTCTGAAATCATCCGAGCGGACGGGTTGGAGGCAATCGACATTCACACTGGTGGAGCCCCGCTGGTGATCGTCGGTAACCCACCCTACTCCGGCCATTCATCCAACGCGGGCAAAGCCGCCGACCTGATGATGGATTACAAGGCCGGGCTCACGGAGCGCAACCCGAAGTGGCTGCAGGACGACTATGTGAAGTTCATTCGAGTCGCGCAGGAGCGTGTGGAAAAAGCAGGACGCGGAGTCGTGGCATTCATCACCAACCACAGCTTTATATTCAACCCCACTTTCCGGGTAATGCGCACCAGTCTGATGAAGACCTTTGATGAAATCCTTGTGCTCGATCTTGCAGGCAATGCAAAGACCGCCGCACATGGGCACCGTGATTCAGATGGCAGCGTTGATGAGAATGTGTTCCCCATACAGATGGGAGTGGCTATCTCATTTATGGTAAGGAGTGGCTCCGGCGATGGATGCAGAGTGCGCCACTGCGAAATCAAAGGCAGCAGGGCATCCAAGCTCAAATTGCTTGCGTCTGCCGAATTGGCCGACATGGACTGGAGCGAGGTGCGCGCAGAGAAGCCGTTTCACACATTCAGGCCCATCAACCGGGACCTTGCGGGAGAATACTATAGCTTTGAATCTGTGATCGATATGTTTCGGAAGAGTAGCGTAGGGTTTGTGACATCACGAGACGCATTTGCTATTGATAATGATCGCAATGCCTTGCTCAAACGCATAGGAGTGCTGAGAGATGAGCGCGTGTCGCCGGAAGAAGTGCGCGAGCGTTATCCTGTCGGAGACTTGGACATTGAGCTAGCCAGACGCATATTGCTGGATGATTGCGAATGGGAAGACAGGGCAGTAGAGGTGCTCTACAGGCCATTTGACCGGAGGTGGGCCTACTTATCACGAGCGGTAATGGAGCGGCCCAGGCTGCCTTTTATGGAGCATCTACAAAAAGATAATGTGGCGATTGCCCTTGGGCGCGCGGGCCAGGTGACGGGGTCGAGTGAGTGGGATGTGGTGTTCTGCACCGATTGCCCCACTGATCTGAACCTGTTCCGCAGAGGCGGAGCTATGCTGCTGCCCAAGTATGTATATAATGGCGCAGAGCGCGCTTACAATTTCACGCCGTGTGATGGCCAGCTCTTTACCTATATATATGCTCTACTTCACAGTTCGGTATACCGTCAGCGTTATGCTGACTTTCTGGGTGTGGATTACCCCCGCGTTCCGATTCCCGACAATCGCAATTTAATAGAGGCACTTGCCGGGCTCGGGCAGCAGTTGATCGACATTCACCTTATGCGAGGCAGGGTAGATTGTGATCGGGGGAAAGATGCAATGACATCAATAGGCGGTTACTCGATACCTGCAGCAGGCGACTCTGATCGAATAAAGGCGGCAGTGAGAATGACCCTAGATCTACGCAGCCGGATTGATGCTGTCATTGAAGAAAAACCACCCTGGAAATAAGTGCTGAGATATTATGCAACCTGTTCCAATACTACCGCGTCTTAGTAGTATAACGCTCAATAAATGGAGAGATTTCTATGCGAAACATCACCAGAAAACAGTTGTGGATTACGATGGCAGTCGCGCTGTTGATCATAGCGGCGATGGCTGGTTCGTCTCTGCTTGCAGGCGGCAACGGCTGTCCTGTAACTAAAGGAGGTTGCTGCGCGCAGGTAACGCCTCCCGCCGGATGCCCTATGGTTAATGGAAAAGCCCCTGCTAATGGATGCCCTCGCTGCAATGCATGCACTATGGGCAAGATCACAGGAATCGACAAGGCTGCGGGCACGGTCACTATCAAACTCGCCCCCGAAGCAGCCAACAAGTTGGGTGATATCAAGGTAGGTGATTCTATCTGTATGATGTCTGCTGCGAAGTGCGGAGCTTGCTGCACTGATAAGACTGGGAAATCTACCTGCCCTATGCAGCAGAACGGAGCATGCCCGGCCTGCCCGAAAAAGTAAATATGGCATAATGGTATGAGTGCGGGGAGCTTGGTTCCCCGCACTCGCAAAACACCCAACACGTAACGCATTAACACATAACCAACTCCGCACCCCCAAACCGGACAGCGAGCAGAGATTGTCCAACATCCACTTATTGTTATCAATACATTTGCTTGACGGTATCAGCCATTGACATCAAAATGTTTGTCTGATACTCTTTGATATCAAGTCGTATGATACTGGAGGTATCTCATGTTTTCACTGCCAACCGTGCTTGCTATGATGGCCCTTACCGCAAGCACACCAACGCAGGCTGTTGACACAGCGGCGTTGGTTGGCCAAAAAGGAGTCTACAGCGTAGCGTCGTTCGGCGCTAAAGGTGACCGTGTCACAGATGACACTAAGGCTTTTCAAGATGCTTTGGATGCAGCCGGTAATGATGGCGGCGGAATAGTATTTGTGCCCACAGGAAGCTACCTGATAAAGACTCATTTGAACGTGCCGAAAAGTGTCACTTTGGAAGGTGTGTTCCGTGCCCCTACCCGCGGCGCTGGTTATGAATATGCTGGTAGCGCTTTGCTTGCTGTTGAGGGTAAAGGCAACGCTGATGGTGAGCCGTTTATTACACTCAACCAAAACGCGACCTTAAAAGGCATCAGCATCTTTTATCCCGAACAAGAGAAAGACGCCCCAAAGCCATACCCCTGGTGCGTTCGCGGTTTTGGTTCTATTACTATTCTCGATACAATAATCCTTAACCCATGGCAGGCCATTGATCTTGGTACAAATAACAGCGGAAAACACTTTATCAAAAGGTTGTATGCCCAACCGATCTTTAAGGGAATCCTTGTTGATAAGTGTTATGATGTAGGGCGAATCGAAGATGTGCACTTTTGGCCGTTCTGGGATGAAAGAAAAAACGGGCTGATGAAGTTTACCAGAGAACACGGAACCGCGTTCATATTCGGTCGTACGGACTGGGAATTTGTGAGCGGATGTTTTTGTATTGAATACAAAACTGGGTTCCAGTTTACATCAATCAAAGATGGGCCGGGCAATGTGCTTGTTAATAACTCCGGTTCAGACATAGGCCCATGTGCTGTATTAGTGGAAAGCACCCAGGGGCACGCAGGAGTTGCGTTTACTAACTGCCAGTTTATGGCCGGTATCGATATCAAGGAAACAAACAATGGACCGGTCAAGTTCGATAACTGTGGGTTCTGGGGTTATGGTAAGACCGGATACCATGCGAACATTGAGGGCTCAGGCCAAACGATATTCAACAGTTGCCACTTCACAGGTTGGGACCAGAATAATGAAGGCACACCTGCCATAATTGCCAACGGTGGCGGCTTAATGGTTACCGGGTGTGATTTCATGGCTGTCGGTGAGAAGCAGATTTTACTTGGCGAGAAATTGAAATCGGCTGTGATTACGTCTAATAGACTTCGCGGCGGGATGAGTATAGAAAACAAGAGCACGTGCAAGGCACAGATCGGGCTCAATTCGGAAGAATAAGTATATCTACTGATTGTTTTTTCGGGATTTCCGGAGCGGATTGTAACGCGGTTCTGTCGCCATTACACTCTTCGCCGCGGAAATCCCGAAACACCCTCCACACCCTAAGGACGCGCGACGCGCACCCCTACTCCAACCCTGCAAAGAATAATTCCCAGAACGGGTCGGTACCGGGTTCGTCTAGTGAGCCTACGTTGTCGTTGCGATGGATCGTGCTGCCTGTGTCGCGCGACACGAATTGGCCCAGAGCGAATGTTTCTATACCCTTGTCAGATAACGCGGCAGACACACGATCTACTGAATCCGGGCTCACTGCAGCCATCAGGGTTCCCTCGCTGATCGCGGCCCAGGGGTCGAACTTCAGGGCATCGGCAAAATCTGATATGTCTGATGGTACAGCGACGCTGTCCAGGTCAACTTCTACGCTGAGCCCACACGCTTCGGCCATCTCCCATAACCCGCCAAGCACCCCACCCTCGGTGGCATCGTGCATTGCGTGAACACCTCCGGCAGCGAATGCCGTAAGAGCATCATCCACAACGGTGATCTCTTCCGTGCGGGAGCAAAGTTTATCCAGAGTAGCAACCGGCAGGCGGTCGCTCAGGCGCTCACGGTAGAGCACGGCGAGCAGGGCTGTGGCCTCGATAGCGGGGCCTTTGGTCATCAGGATAATGTCACCCTCGCGTGCGCCACCAGGGGATATCCATTTGTCCTTTTCAGCGAAGCCCCAGACTGTTACACCACCCACGATAGGCATGCTGATGCCGCCGTACCAGCCCGTGTGGCCACCGATAATCGAGAGATCCAGGCTCCGTGCTGTGTCGGATATGGACTGGACAATAGTGCGCGTGTCCTCCTCCGAGAAGCCGGGCGGAAGAAGAAGAGAATATGTGATGAATTGAGGCTTTATACCTGTAACGGCAACGTCACTGGCTCCTATATGGACCGTGAACTGGCCGAACATCTCCAAAGGAAGGCCTGGCGCGGGGAATATGGGGTCTTCCGCAATGGCCATCACGCGCCCGTCACCAAGATCGAGAACAGCGGCGTCCAGGCCGGGGCCGGGACCGACTATGAGCTCTTTACATTCTTTACCGAATGCGTCTGCGAGGAGGAGCTTAGTCTTGCTTGGTGAGAGCTTGCCAACACGCGCATTACTCATGTGAAAGCTCCCTTCCCAATATATCTTCGACGTCCTTAACCTTGCCCTCAAGGCGGCCTTGAGCGTCTTTGCGATCGTCAATTGTTATGTTGGTGAGAACCCTGGGCGCGAGTTCGAGCATTCTGCGATGGCATTCCATAACAACGCTCATCACCCGCTCGGGTTCGCCCTCGAGAGTAGTCTGCATTGCGCCGAGCTTATAGGACAGCCCGGATTTGTCCACTATGGACAAGATATCGGCGACAAGTTCTTTCAACTCTTCACCGGCACCGATGGGGATAACCGAAAAACTTGCTAACATTACTTGAACCTCAAGTGTGGCCAATTTCTCATATTATCTCGCGAACAGGGAGAATGAGTCAATGGCGAGCTAAAACGACATCATCGTTCTATTGACATTAAAAAGCACGGCTGATACCCTTTTGTCATCAATCCAGACTATTTGGGAGGCATTACATGGTTTCTTTGCCAGCCATGCTCACAATGATGGTTCTTGCAGCGGGAGCACCAACACAGGCTAGTAACACAGCAGCGTTGGTCGGTCAAAATGGAGTTTATAGTGTGGCGTCATTCGGCGCGAAGGGTGATCGTGTCACAGACGACACGAAAGCTTTTCAGAAGGCACTAGATACTGCCGGTGAGAGTGGCGGTGGAATAGTATTTGTGCCTACAGGTAACTATCTGATAAAGACCCATTTGAACATTCCGGAAAATGTCACTTTAGAAGGTGTGTTTAGTGCTCCAAACCAAGGCAAGCAGTATAAAGGCAGCACACTACTCGCAGTCGAGGGCAAGGGTAACGCTGACGGCACCCCATTTATCATGCTCAATACAAACTCGACTTTGAAAGGCATTAACGTCTTTTATCCAGAGCAAACAAAGGGTGATCTCAAGCCATATCCATGGTGCGTCCGTGGTCATGGTGCAAACTGTAGCATTATTGACACAGTACTCACTAACCCGTGGCAAGCTGTGGACTTTGGCACGCTAGAATGCGGTAGGCACTACATCAAAGGGTTATACAGCCAACCACTCCTAAAGGGGATATTCGTTGATCAGTGTTATGATGTGGGGCGAATTGAGGATGTGCATCTCTGGCCGTTCTGGGACGAAACGCCGGATGGGCCAATGAACTTCACAAGAGAGAATGGCACCGCGTTCATATTCGGTCGAACAGATTGGGAATTTGTAAGTGGGTGTTTCTGTATTTCATACAAGACTGGATTCCAGTTTGCATCATTCAAAGCTGGGCCAGGTAATGTAATTCTCAACAACTCCGGTTCAGATATCGGTCCGTGTGCTGTGTCAGTGGAAAGCAGCCAGGGGCACGCAGGTATTGTGTTTACCAACTGCCAGTTCATGGCCGGTATCGATATCAAAGCAACTAATGAGGGACCTGTAAAGTTTGATAATTGTGGATTCTGGGGCTATGGCAAGACTGAATTCCATGCAAAAAACGAGGGTTCAGGCCAGATGATTTTCAACAGTTGCCACTTCACAAGCTGGGACCAGAATAATGCAGGCACACCTGCCATAATTGCCAACAATGGCGGTTTAATAATCAACGCATGCGATTTCATGGAAAGTGGCAAGAAGCAAGTCTTGCTTGGTGAGAAACTGAAGTCGGCTGTGATTATGGCTAACCGAATGCGTGGTGGAGTAAATATAGAAAACAAGTGCACGTGCAAAGCGCAGATTGGGCCTAACTCGGAAGAATAGGCAATTAATCATTCATCACAAAAATAAGTGCTGAGCGTATGTAGTTTGCTTACGCTCAGCACTTTGAGTTATCTCGTGTAGCTGCCATTACTCGAAGGGTATATGAATAATTACCTGGAGAGGTTTGATATGGAAAATACACGCTCCAATTCAGAAGAGCCTACGGAGAACTGGCTGCGAAGGAACCGCGTGGCAGCAGCGGTCTTTGTAATTGCATTACTAGTCACAGGACTGATTACGTTCGCACTGCTCAAACCTCCTCTGCCACAGCCCGCAGGAACTGCAGCGGGGCCGGGTATTGTGAATGTCGAGACTGCACGTGTGACCAGCCGAACCGCAGTAATTGCCCTCACAGAGAACGCGACTGTCATAGCAAACCCGGAAGTACTTACGGTATCCAGGCAGACGGGATGGGTGCAGCAAGTATTGGCACGAAAAGGTCAGCGGGTCAGCGAAGGCCAGACCCTGGCCGTTGTCAGAGTAGCGGACGGATCTATAGAAGAAGCTGAAGCACGCTATGAATCATCCAGGCAAGCATTGGCAACCGCCAGAGCCGACTTGCGCGGTGTGCAGGGAACCACAGCCGGACGCCAAGCAGCACTGAAAACTGCACAAACAAGATTGGCTCAGGCGCGAACGGATCTGTTTAACTCACGAGACGCCCTGAAACGTGCACAGATAGATGTAAGTGATGCTGCCCAGGCTCTGCAAAGCCAGAGGGCTATAGTCCAGCGAAATGAATCTCTATATAGACAGGGTGCGGTGTCGATGCAGGAGGTTCAGCAGGCACAGCTTGCTCAAGATGAAGCGACAGCCTTGCTGGATCAATCAAAAGCATCCCTGAGCACTGCCCAGGCACAAACACAAAGTGCCAGCACACGCGTCAAAACGGAAACCCAGGCGCTGAATAATGAACGCGTGCAATTGTCAGCAGCCACGACAGCAGCTAACGCGGCACGTGCGAATGTGGCCCGGCAGCAAGCGGCATTTGCTTCAGCTCAAAACCAACTTCGTATCGCAAGGCAGGGATACAAGTCCGTTAATGTCACAAGCCCAGTTAATGGCACAATCACCTCTGTAGATGTAAAACGAGGCGCATTCACCACACCGACAACTGAAATCGTGCGCATCAGCCCAGTGGGCGCATCTATGGTGCAGTTCGATGTGTCGGACGATGGCGCTGACAAGCTCAAAGTTGGGATGCCGGCAACTGTTACAATGCCTCAAAAACGCGTGGAGTATAAAGGACTGATCACAGAGATTCCGCCGACGACAGATGGTGGAACACGGCGTAACAGGGTCCTGCTGACTGTGCGCGATCCACAATCGACACTCAAGCCGGGGGTGGCTGTGAAAGCACAGGTGCCTCTCGGTAGAGTTAAGGGATTGTCAGTGCCCACGGCAGCCATTCGCTCATCCACAGATGGGCCGGTGGTCTGGACTGTGGAGAATGGCAAGACTTTACGCAGACCGGTAACGGTTGCCGGCGCCGCAGGAAATAACTCTATCATCACAAGCGGACTTACGAGTGGTGATGTAGTAATCGTCTATTCAGATGGACCGTTAGCGAATGGAACACGCGTCCAGGCTGTAGCACTTTCGCCGTGAGCACATGCAAAACGCTCCTCCTGCTTGCCACGTCTGCTATAATATTCATGATATATTTTGAGGGCAGGAGGCTGGTGGAGTGAGGAAGCTCGGTTTAGCGTTGGTTGCGATATTCGCAGCAATGTCTCTGTTGGGTGGATGCACGAGTAAACCCCAGAAATCAAGCGGTAAAATGCTCGTAGCCGCCAGTATTGGTCCACTCGGCAATTTTGCGAATGAAGTCGGTGGGAATCTGGTGGACGTACAGGTGCTGGTTCAACCCGGCGCAAGCCCACACACATACCAGCTCAGCGCGGATCAGATGGAGATGCTCAGCCAGGCATCGGTGCTTGTCCTCAATGGCTTGCATCTCGAGTTTTGGGCGGATAAGGCTATTAACGCGGCAGATAACCCGAAGCTGATCGTGGTGCACACCGCTGATGGGCTGCCCGTAATCGAAGGCAAGGATGAAGAGCATGGTGATGTCCATCCTGGTGGTAATCCACATGTATGGTTGAACCCGATGTATGCAATTCACCAAGTGGAGACAATTCGGGACGCATTCATCAAGGCAGATCCCTCTCACAAGAGTCAATATACAAAGAATGCGGCGGATTACGTAGCGAAGCTGCGCAAGTTGGATAAAGACATCAGAGCCGAGGTGGCTACGTTCAAGTCCAGGGATTTCATCACATTCCACCCCACCTGGGTATACTTCGCTCGTGAGTATGGGCTTGTAGAAGCAGCGGCTATTGAGAAGAGCCCCGGAAGGGAGCCCTCACCGTCGGAGATAGGGGATATTGTCGATCTCTGCAAACGCGAACATATAAGGGCAATATTCGCGGAGCCTCAATTCTCCCCCAAGGCGGCTGAAGTAGTCGCAGACGAATGCGGCGCACGGGTGCTGATGTTGAATACCATCGGTCAGCCGCCTGATTTCGATTATATAAAGATGATGCGGGATAACGTCAACGAGATGGCGAAGGCCCTTAAATAATACATCCGGTCAGGAGCAAAAGTAGGATTATGAGCGATTTCGAGCATGCGGTGGAGCTTACCGATGTAACGGTCTCACGTAATGGGATGGTGACGCTCGACCGCATCTCGCTAACTATAAAAAGGGGCGAGTTTGCGGGAATAATCGGCCCCAACGGTGCGGGCAAGACAACACTGGTAAAGGCGATTCTCGGCCTGATTCAGCCGGATTCCGGTGAGATAAAGGTGTTTGATAGGCCTATTAGTGAACTTGGGCATTTACGGTCCAAGATTGGATATGTGCCCCAGATATTCACCATTGACCTCAATTTCCCTGTTACCGTATGCGAGATGGTGCTTATGGGGACATACGGGCGGCTGGGAATTGCGCGGCGGCCGGGGCGTGCGGAGAAAGATGCAGCAATGGCTGCGTTGGAAAAGGTGGGCATTGTCGACCTCAAGGACCGCCCCATAGGCAGGTTATCTGGAGGGCAAAGGCAGCGCGCATTCATCGCGAGAGCACTCGCAAATAACCCGGACCTGCTCCTGTTGGATGAACCAACAACTGGAGTAGACGTGGCAACCACTGGCAATGTGTATACACTCCTCAGGGGACTGAAGAGTGAAGGGGTAACGGTGATAATGGTTTCGCACGATGTGGGCGTGGTAGCGGCGTATATTGATACCCTGGCGTGCCTGAACAAGTCTCTGGTTGCGCACTGCAGGCCCGGCGAGACTGAATGCAACAACGCGCTGCAGGCTATGTATGGTTGTGATGTCGCGTTCCTGCACCACGGTGACGCGCCGCATATAGTCGTGGAGGAACACGAGTAGTGGAGATTCTTGGATTTGGATTTATGCAGCGAGCGTTGATTGCCGGAGCGTTGATTGGGACACTTTGCGCGGTGGTGGGAGTTTATGTGGTGCTGCGCGGATTGGCATTTATGGGCGCTGGAATCTCGCACACATCCCTGGGCGGAGTTGCGATAGGTGTGCTGTTGGGTGTGAACCCTATATGGTCGGCGGTGGTGTTCGGCGTTCTCACGGGCTGGGCGATTGGGTTCGCGTCTCGCAGGGGACAGGTTCGTGAAGACACCGCAATCGGCATCTTCTTCGCCTCTGGAATGGCATTAGGTGTCATGCTGATCGGTCTTCGGCAGGGCTACCAGGTGGACCTCCTCAGTTACCTCTTCGGCAGCATTACAGCAGTCACAATCCAGGATGTGTGGACGACTGTCGTGATAACGATTTTGGTGCTGGGGGCTGTAATTGTGCTGTTCAAAGACCTTATGTTCTCGATATTCGACCCCGAGATGGCACAAGTAACTGGCGTGCCCGCAGACAAGCTCTATTACCTGTTGATCACTATGATAGCCCTCACCGTAGTGATTTCAATAAAGGTAGTAGGAATCGTGCTTGTATCCGCGCTGATAGTAATCCCCGCAGCCGCAGCCTACCAACTCACAGAGAGCTTCCGCAAGATGATGGCGCTGTCTATAGTTTTTGGTGCAGGATCGACTATCGCCGGGCTGCTGCTCTCAGCCGTCCTTCGAATATCCTCTGGAGCTACTATAGTGCTTCTCGCCACGGTGATATTTGGCCTGTGCGCGCTGTTCTCCCCCAGGCGAAGGCGGGGGAAGGAAGCGGTGTTGTAATCTCCATGTCAGGCTAGCTGATATAGCGACAAACGTGTTTTCCCAGTCGACGAAGGCTATCGCAGTCTCTGCGAGTCTGCTGTCGCTGCGAGTCGACTTCGTGCCTTTGTTGCTGCGAATTCATTCGCCAGGCGACTAAAGTCACGGCAACAACAGCACAAAGTCCCCCTGCGGGGACTAAGAAAAACGACAGTATTGATCGAGAATCTGCCTTAACCCAAACCCACTAATACTTCGTAAGCAACTTCCGCGTAATCTTGCGGACGTTTTCTCCGATTACCCTTGCTGGTATCTCGAACGGAAGCGGCTTGGCTAGTTCGGTTGTCTCCTCGGGGGTTAGGAGGTCGGGTGAGAGGCGTTTTTTTATGCGCAGGATGGCGTTGTTGTCGGCTAGTACGAACTGGCCAAAGAGCCACTTGAAGAATGGGTTGATCCCCCTGCCCCGATATACACACGCCGCAAAGTCCACTACATAAGGGCGGCCGTCGTCGCCAAGCATCACATTTCCTCTGCTGCGGAGGTCGCAATGGGCTACTCCTCGTGCGTGCATATCATCGAGCACGCGGCGAAGTTGCGTATGGAAATCATTGGAAAGAGTGCCTTGTTCTATATGTTCCAAGCTGGTGCCGGGGATGTGCTCGATGGCGACGGCGTAGCGGTCCATCTTTCCTACAAGTTGGGGGATGCCCTCCACACCCATCAGGTCTCGAAGAGCGCCGAACTCACGGCGGATCAGAATGGGGCCAACGATCACGCGAAACAGAAAGTCGCTACGTTTGAAATCCTTGACTACAATCTTTCGCCCATCGAGTTCCACCACGCGCAGGTCAGGCCTTGTCCCTCCGGCAGTGCGGTAGTAATCAACAGTATTTTCCTCGATCATCTTGCGCGAGAGTCTAGGGAGTTTGAACTTGCTCATCATATCACTAATATTCTAACAGTTTTAGCCATCTTGCGGAACGGGCAATGCTGGAGTAAAATGGCCGTATGCTAAGCAAGGACCTGTTTAAGAACCCGCCATGCCACTGCAGGCCCATACCGATCTGGCTCTGGAACTCCGCTTTATGCGAAGATGAGATCGAGAGCCGGATTAAAGATTTTCACAAAAAAGGGCTGGGTGGATTCATAATTCAGGCCGGCAGCGGCCTGGAGACTGAGTATTTGTCGCGCGAGTGGATGGAGTGTGTGAAGCGCGCGGCCGTAGTTGCGGACGAGCTTGGGATGGAGGTCTGGATCAGTGATGATATGGGCCTACCCAGCGGCACCGGCAATATGCAGGTCAGCCGCGTAAAAGAATACCTGCCATCATATATCGAACTCATCGAGGGCCACACGAACTCCGAGCAGGCCATCGAACTCAACATTCCCGCAGGGAACATCGTCATAGCCTACGCCTACCACAGCGGCGATCCTAACTCTCCCAAGGTCGATGTGAGCGGCTTCATATCTAATCAACGGCTCTCCTGGTGGCCTCAAAGAGGGCTGTGGGATGTGGCGGTCTTTGTTCAGTGCGGAGTTGATGATGAGAGCTACGAGACTCGCAGCGTCGATTATCTGAATCCCGAAGCGATGCGCTATTTCTTTGACTGCGCTCTCGAACCCTATGCGATGATGGTATGGGAGCACTTCGGCAAGGCAATTAAAGGTTTCTTTACGCATGGGCATGCGCTGCTGCCTGTGTATAGCGAGAAGGGACACACTGGGCGGCTGGTAGTGTGGAGTGATCGAATTGCGAACTTGGTGAAGTCACGAGTTCAACTGACTCCATTGGAAATCCTGCAGCATTTGTTCTTCGATATGGACGAAACTACCCCGCGCATACGCAGGGAGTTTTGGTCAACAGTTGAGGAGCTTTACGTTAAAGCATTTTTCCAACCCTACAGGCAGTGGTGCGAGGATCATGGGCTGAAGCTGATGGGCTATCTGGCACAAGGTCAAAGGCTAGAGAGAAATACCGCGCTGCAATCGAACCCGGCAGGGGCATTATCACTATTCAACATACCCGGTATCGGATACGGCACCAATGGCGCGTTGGAAGCGAAACTGGTGGGATCAGTCGCTTCAGTGAACGATACCGAGGCTGCGTTGGGCGTTATTTGCACCGACACCGGCTGGGGCGCAACCATAGAACAAATAAAGATGGCATCGGACAAGCTGCTTGGCCTCGGGATCAACAGAATCTCCCCCTGCATGATGAGCTACAGCATCTCCGGCTTTCGCAGAACTGACACAGCGCCATCAATCATCCACACTCCGGATTGGACGAGCTTCAAGCAGTTAGCCGATTACCAGGGCAGGCTATCATACATGATGCAATTGGGCAGGCATGTGGCTAAAGTTGCACTGCTATACCCTATTGAAGATTTTCATGGCATTTACGCGGCCGGGACAAGAAACGAAGAGACAGACCTGTTGAGCAAGTCGTTTGAATTGTGCACGGAGATACTACCGCGCCTGCATTTCGACTTTGACATAATCAGCGAGCGTGACCTTTCTAGCGCCAGTATCATCAACGGCAAGATAGATTTGAAAGGCCATGCTTATGAAGTTTTGATCGCCCCACCCTCTGTGCTCAATGGCCTCGCGGCTGGAACATTGTGCGAGTTTGTAGAACAGGACGGCACTTGGATTATTCCGCCGCTGTTGGCCGGGCAGCTATCGTGGGAAGGAATAGAGCAGATGGCAGTCAAACTCGGCGCAGAAGGGAAAGTGGTCGCAATTGAGACCGGCACATCAGACCGTGACGCACTTGCTCGTGCATTGGATAAAGCTTTGCGAGAGGCCATGAAGCCGGATGTAAAAATTGCATCACCCAGTGGAAAGCTGCTTACGGATGTGAGATATATACATCAAGAGGCAGATGGGAAGCACGTTTATCTACTTACAAATACGTCTGATCAGCCGTGCAAATGCATCGTCAGTTTCCAGGCAATGGGCGCGTTGGAGGAGTGGGATCCCGAAACTGGCACAGCCACCCCCCCTGCAAATGTGGAACGACGCGACGGGCGGTTGAGCACCGAACGTGAACTGCCGCCGCATGGATCTACGGTATTTGTAATAGACACCAGTGAGGAACCGCCGTTCAAGCCCGTTGCGAAGACCTCACGCGTGGAGATGTTGGTAATGCCGGATCAGTGGATGTTCAAGGCTGACCAAGATAACGTGCTAATCCTGGACAGCATGCGGCTGCGGATGTCTACCGAGAACTCCAGGCACACATATCATTACTCAGCCGAGTTTGGCTGCGAGTTCGTGCCTGATAAACTCTTACTCATGCTTGATGACGTTGAATACCCTGGGCACAGCATGGGTAGGATGCATATAGTTGTAACAGTAAATGACCAGGAACTTGAACAGCCGGAATGTGGCTGGTACCTTGATAAGGCCATTAGAACTGTGGACATCACCAGCGCTGTGGTCAAGGGTGAGAACAAGATCAGGATTGTGATGCATCATCCGTCTGAGTCCGAACAACGAACAATGCTGGTTTCGCCGCCGGTGCTGCTGGGCATGTTCTCATGTGACGCGCGGACGAAGACGCTCATGCCTCCGGTCGAAGCGGCGCAGAGCGGATCGTGGACGGAGTTCGGGCACCCATTCTATTCGGGAACAGCCACCTACACGCACAGCTTCAAGCTGCCCTGGCGAACGCGCAGTGGGAGGGTGATTGTGTCCATTGACGCGGTTAGAGATACTGCCGAGGTGATTGTGAATGGTAAGAGCGCCGGTGTGCGGCTGTGGGAACCTTGGGAAGTAGATATCACAGATCTGCTCATCGGCGGGCGCAATATGCTCTCCATCAAGGTGATGAATTCGATGGCAAATCTACTGGAAAGAACGCAACGCGCATCCGGGCTTATGGGGCCGGTAAGAATATATATGGAGAGGTGACCGGGAACCAATACGTTGGATGGTCACGGTAATAATAAAGGAGTAGAGATGATAAGACGTTACAGAGTTGAGGTCAGCACGGATCAGAGCGGGTGGGTATCGGTAAAGATACCGTCTATTCCCGACATTCACGCGGAAGCGCATACACGCGAGCAGGCACTTCAGTTCGCAGCAAACTCCGTGACATCTCATCTCAAATCACTGTCCGAAGCCGGGGTTGAGATACCCGAATCGGACATAGACGCAATAGTGGTGGATATTTAGCACTTGGAAACACAAACACTCGACATACCCGTACTCTGGCCGAACTACTTCGAGGACTGCGAACAGTGCGTGCAGCGCCTGCAGGAGATGCTGGAGGGAATGGACGGCGTATACAGCGTTCGGATCGACACCGACCGGCGCACCGTCACCCTGACCTACGACAAAGACCTGGTCACGTTCGAAGAGATACGGGAAAATGCGCTTGCCCTGGGCGTTACGATTGCCGAACGCTATAGGCACGATGTGGTGCATTTGGTTGGGCTTGACTGTCCGGACTGCGCGATGAAAGTCGAGACTGCAATCAGAAAAATGCGCGGGGTTGTGTGGGCATCTTTGAACTATGCAACCTCGGTGTTGATAGTCGAATATGAGTCGCAGACCATCGGCCTTGCAGCGATACAGAAGAGGGTGATGGGGTTCGGTTACGGGATAGAGGAAGAAGTGCCGGGAGTGCCGCCGTCACAACGGGCCGGACGAAGCACCCGCCTTACTCTCACCGCCATTTCAGGTGTTCTCTTGGGCGCAGGGCTTGCAGTTGGTGCAATGGGCATCAACCACACCATTTCAGTAATCCTCCTGCTCCTGTCGGCGATTACCGGAGGCATTTACACAGCCCGCTCGGGCGTCCTCAGTATCAGGAGCCTGACACTCGACACCAATTTCCTTGTGACAGCGGCAGCAGTCGGAGCTATCGCGCTTGGCGACTTCTCCGAAGCGGCGGCTGTTATGTTTTTGTTTTCCCTCGGCTCCACGCTGGAAGCCTATACCGTAGACCGCACGCGACGATCTATCAAGTCGCTGATCGAAGCATTCCCCACCCATGCCTCCGTCAAGCGAAACGGCCGCATTGAACAGTTGCATCTTCACGATATAGAGATCGGCGATATTGTGCTTATCAAACCTGGCGAGAAGATGCCGGTCGATGGCACGGTGGTGTCGGGTGAAACGTCCGTAGATGAATCCCCAATCACTGGCGAATCCATTCTAAAGGACAAGCAGCGCGGGGATACGATCTATGCAGGTTCGATCAATGGGCGCGGGTCCATTGAGGTGCGAACAACCACCACCAGTGATGACAACACCCTCGCACGCATAGTCCACCTTGTCGAGGAAGCGCAAGCCCAAAAGGCGCCCTCGCAGCGGTTCAGCGAAACATTTGGACGGGTGTATACGCCTGTTGTCATAGGGTTGGCAGTATTGGTGGCGGCAGGAGGACCATTTTTACTCGGTGGTGACCCGCGAGACTGGGTCGCACGGGCGCTCACACTGCTGGTGGTCTCGTGCCCATGCGCACTGGTGATCTCCACACCAGTCGCGATTGTGGCTGCAATAGGAAACGCGGCAAAGTCGGGCGTGTTGATCAAGGGCGGGGCTCATCTGGAAATGCTGGGAGATGTATCAGTTGTCGCGTTTGACAAGACCGGCACGCTAACCGTTGGCAAACCCGCTGTGACGGACGTGGTGGCGCTGAATGGGCGTACGAAAGAAGATGTGTTATCTTACGCCGCAGCAGCCGAGAGTAGGTCCGAGCATCCATTAGCAGATGCAATCATCGACAAGTCACGTGAGATGGGCCTGCCGGAACGCGTAGTGTCATTCTTCGAGGCTCTGCCTGGGAAAGGCGCGCGAGCAGTGGTGAACGGTGAGGTCATCTACATCGGCAGCAGGAGAATGTTGGAGGAGCACTCCATCCCGATGCCAAACTCCGATGAGCTAGATGAACTACTGGCGAAGGGCGTCACAGTAGTATATGTGATGGACGAAGAGAAGCTGTGGGGCGCAATAGGAGCATCGGACACCGTGAGGGAGTCCAGCGCCCCAGCAATCGCAAAGCTCAGAAGCGCCGGGATAGATCGCACGGTTATGCTCACCGGTGACACAGCCCAGACCGGCCAGGCTATAGCCACTCTGCTTGGCATAGACGAGCACCACTCCGAGCTTCTCCCCGAGGACAAGCTGTCGAAAATACGTGGGCTAGCCGATGGACGCGGCGCACGCGTTGCAATGGTCGGCGACGGCATCAACGACGCCCCCGCACTAGCCGCCGCTGATGTAGGAATAGCAATGGGCGCAGCCGGAACTCATGCCGCCATAGAAGCCGCCGACGTCGCCCTAATGGCCGATGACATAGTAATGCTGCCCTACGCCGTAACCCTCAGCCGCCGTGCTAAACGAATAATCCGCCAAAATGTGGCGCTGGCGCTGCTGGTTATAGCCATCCTCGTCAGCGGCGCACTCTTCAAATGGGTATCCCTCTCCACCGGCGTAATCGGCCACGAAGGCAGCGCGCTTCTTGTGATTGCTAATAGTATGAGATTGCTTAAGCGGCGGGGGTAGGCAATACTGCTTGATAGATATTTGTTGAGTGGCACTCAACAAATCAGAATAGCATAACCTCACGAATCAGACCCTCCTATTTTTACCAATCGTCATCCAATCACACCCAACCTATCAATCATTATGTTATAATACATACATAATGTAATGGGGGAGATTGGCAATGAAATTCAATAATTTCACACCTGTCTTGGCGGCAATCGTGTTTCTGTTTGCTACACCTGTGCTAGGAGCGAGTGTGTTCTTTGACACATTTGACAGCGGGCAATCGCCAATGTGGGGTAACGAGCGGGGGGGTTGGTATAGCCACGACGGGAACTACGATGCACGTTATCCAAGCATCTCCCCATCAGCAGTTTCCCTTTTGTCTATGAATCTGACCGACTTTGCAGTCGACGTCGATGTGAATAATATCTCTGACGGAGGTATATGGCTTCGTTCAAATTGCGCGAATGGAAGCGTGAGCGGAGTTCTTCTCGTCACTGGCGGTGTAGGTCGGTTTGGAGATGGGCTCTATTGGCACATTGTTCATAGTGACCGGCGATCTCAAATCTTGAACCCCAGTTCTCCGCTCTTTAATCAAGGAGACAATGTTCACGTCCGCATTGTAGTTACCGGTAATACTTATTCATGTTATCTCAACGGTTCGCTCACCCCATGCACAACCCTCAATACTGATGAATTTACTAGCGGGAATGTCGGGCTGTATGATTGTTCAAATCAGACCTTTGATAATCTCAATGTTACGACAGGTGTGGAAGTAAGCCCCAGCGTCGCAACAAAGATCGAGTCCGCATGGGACCCTATAATGGGGACAGCGAGTGAGAACTTCCGGTTTACCCTTGTCGGCAGGCTTACCGAAATCGACTCGAATAACCTCTGGATCAACGACGGCTCCAAGCAGCCTATCAAAGTAATTGCACCGGGGTATTCAGACCTCATGACCGGAGACTTCGTAAGGGCAACCGGTATGGTCGATTTCGAGGACGATACCCCTGTTCTCCGTGCCGATGACCTGCGGGAGCATAACTACCCCGTTGCACACAGACTGATTTCAGGATTTGTTCGCACGCCTGAAGGCGTTGGTGTAAGCGGCGTGTATGTGTGCCCTGACGGAGGAAACGGCAGCTATACCGACTCCAGTGGCCATTACTCCGTTCGTGTGCTGAAAGGTTGGAGTGGAAATCTTACAGCGCAGCATGATCTTTATATATTCTGGCCAACTACTTTACAGCTTGGAAATGTGACAGCCGATCTGACAAACCAAAACTTTGAAGCAACACGCATGTATACAATCTCGGGGCACGTAAGGACGGCTGATGGCATTCCTGCGAGTAATGTATGTATAGATGTGCATATAATGGGTTCTGAATGGGATGATTGCCACACGAACTCTGAAGGCTATTATTCCTTACGCGTACCAGCTCATTATTGTGCATATCTATTTCCTTCGTCGGACCTATATGATCTTACTCCAATGTATCTTTATTGCCCAGATGTAACCACCGATCTACCTAATCAAGATTTCGTAGCGGCAGTAAGACCGACCATCTCAGGTCATGTCATCACGGCAGATGGTAATCCTGTAAATGATGCTCAAATATGGCTAGGCGACCGTAGCTATAACACAGACTCTAACGGGTATTATGCGCTGCACGTATGGTCTGGCTGGAGCGGCGCTCTAGGTGCATCTTCGGCTTCCTGCACTTTAACACCCCAAAGCCGGGATTACACATCCGTAATTACCGATATACCAAATCAGGACTTCATTGCGAAAGCCAAGCCAATTATATCCGGTCATATTCGGACAGCGGATGGCACGCCTTTAAAAGACGCCCAATTATGGGCAGACGGGGTTAGTTATTATACAGACTCCGAGGGCTATTACGCGCTACACATGTCTCCAGGCTGGAGTGGCTCGTTATACGCTTTGTCGAACAACTTCTATTCTTTCACTCCTGAGAGTCGGAATTACACAAATGTGACGACAGACATACCCAATCAAGACTTCGAAGCGAAGACCGCTCCCGTAATATCCGGCCACATACGCACATCTGATGGTACACCAGTAAGCGGCTTAGAAATATGGTGGTATGACGGCTGTGTGTATACAGACTCTGATGGCTACTACGCCCTCCATGTAAGAAAAGGATGGAGCGGCACTCTACAATTTTATTCTCGTATTTATACTTTCACTCCCGAAAGCAGGTATTTTACCGACGTAATAAGCGATCAATCTGATCAGGACTTTGAAGCGATAACTAAACCGATCATCTCAGGTCATGTTCGCACGGCAGATGGTATGCCGGTAAGCTACGTAAATATTTACACGGATAGCGATAGCTACTACACAGATTCTGACGGCTATTACTCCCTCCACGTGCCAACAGGATGGAGCGGTCAGATGAACGTAGGGTCACAGGAACTCTACGCATTCAATCCAGTAAGCCGTGAATACACTAATGTAACAGATGATATTCCTGATCAAGACATATTGGCTATATCCGAACTGATTATCTCAGGATATGTTCGTACAGCAAATGGAATTCCAATAGACGATCTCAGCATTGATGCCTACGACTCGAATGTAAACGGTTATAACACCTATTGCCGAACAGACTCAAGAGGTTATTACATTATCCACGTGCCTGCCGGCTGGGATGGCACAGTAAACGTGTGGGAAAATTCGGAGTATTACTGCATCCCACAAACACGCAATTACATCAACGTAACCACCAATTTGTCTAATCAAAATTTCCAGGCAGTAAACAAGCCTATTATCTCTGGATATGTGAAGACGTCCAACGGAACACCGGTTGAGAATGTTGAATTATATTTACATTCGGAAAACGACTACTACTATTACTACGAACGCACTGACTCCAATGGTTATTACAGCTTTGCCGTGCCTAATGACTGGAACGGCACAATAGATATAGAATCACAAGATCTCTATGTATTTAGCCCGCAGAGCCGGGATTTTAGAAACATAACTTCAGATCAACCAAATTCAAACTTCGAAGCTATAGTCAAACCTGTGATCTCAGGTCACATTCGCACAGCAGATGGAGCCGCTGTGTGTGCATATCTCAGTAATGGTATCAACTCCTACGAGACAGATTCAGACGGTTATTACTCCATTCCAGTACAACCCGGTTGGAGTGGTGCCGTGACAGTGCAATCACACCCCCTCTATGTGTTCACGCCTGAGAGTTATAACTATGCCAACGTGACTACTGATCAACCGGATCAGGATTATAACGCAACGGCGAAGCCGACTATCTCAGGCCATATTCGTGCGGCAAACGGAACGGCTGTCGAATATGTATGCATCCATACCAATGATGGTTGGGAAAATTACTACACGGATTCTGAGGGCTATTATTCCATTCCAGTATTATCTGGCTGGAGCGGCACAGTAATAGTAGAACCGGCATATCTCTACACATTCAGCCCGGAAAACCGGGATTACACCAATGTAATAGCTGATATAACAGATCAGGATTATGAAGCGATAGCCAGACTAGCAATTTCAGGATACATCCGGACTCCCAGCGGGACTCCGGTAGAATGTGCCCAGATAAATACAAGTGATGGAATCCAGTGGGCAGACACTAATTCAAGCGGGTACTACAGCATTCTGGTACCTACAGGTTGGAGTGGTACAGTAACTGTATCAAACTATCTATACACGTTCAACCCGGAGTCTCATGATTATGTAAACGTGACCGCAAACAAACAGAATCAAGATTTTGAAGCGATACCGAAGCCTATCATTTCAGGCTATCTTCGCACAATGGACGGCAGCCCGGTGAGCGATGCACATATTAACGTTAGCGGCATAGGCGAGTGGAATATAGATTATAGTGGCTATTATTCTATCATCGTGCCAAAAGGTTGGAGCGGCACAGTAACTGTTTCACATGCCTTGTATGAGTTCAACCCTAAGAGTTACACATACGCTAATGTGACCACAGATCTGCCAAATCAGAACTTCCAAGCAAAACTAAAACCGACTATTTCAGGATACGTTAAGACTGCAGATGGAACACCAATCGGGGAAGTTATGCTGTATATCGACAACTTGGATCAGTCCACCCAAACCGATAACAATGGATATTATAGTATGGCAGTGCCGGCTGGCTGGAGCGGTAAGGTGCACATATGGTTGCATAGCCTCTATACCTTCAGCCCTGAGTGCCACGAGTATACGAGCGTAACATCCGATCAGCCGAATCAGGATTTCAAAGCAACCATATCTCTCCCACCTCCACCATCATATTAATGTCACATTTTGCGATATTGACATCTGCAGAAACTGAGGCATACTTGTGATATCGGCAACATCCTGTTAGAAATACCAGGACAGAGGTGTGGCCTCCTATACCTCAATTATTTGTGTTCCATTACCTCGCATCATCATCAATCGTGGTGAGAGAGGTTAATGCAGAGCGAAGTGCTGGGTATTACTGGGTTATATTAGCTTCGTTTCCCGAACCACATACAATAAGGAGGTGCCCCATGGCAGTAACAACCGCTAGTTTTAGAACACCTACGAGACTGGGAGCCTATCTGGATGACATCATCTTCCCCTGCTCCCGCATCGAACTGCTTCGCTGCGCTGAAGATAACGAAGCACCAGATTTGATCCTTGATGCCATAGAAAGCCTGCCTGAGAGAAGGTATTGGAGCGTCAGAGAGATCATCGCCAGAGTGCAGTCGCAGCTTATTAAGCATTAGCTTTCTTTTATGGGAAACGATATAAGATTCCGTATGGCGGAGGGGCGGAATATAGCGGTCTGCGCTGGATTGCCCCGCATTATTCGTGAGTAAATAGAATACCGCACCGTTGCTTGCGGTATTCACTTGCTGGGAATAATGCAGGTTAACGCAGATTACAACATTTCGCCCCACCATTGACACCAAGTTCTGCCTTACCTTATACTAAGAAGTAAGTTACGTCAGGTATCAGCAGAACAAAACATTGTACCGAAAATATCTCCCCATATCTCATCTTTATCTCATCTTGATAGGCGCAGTCATTGCCGCCGTGTGCTTGAGCGCGCCGAAATCTACCTCAGCCGATACTACCCATCACGAGAAAGTGATTCTTCACTTGGCTGGAGGAATATGGGGCATACCTCAGAAGAACGACAACAACCCCTGGGCTCGCGCTAATCGGGCCGTGTTCGAGGCATTCAAACGCGAGCATCCCGATATCCAGATCGTAAGCGCCGAGGGGCTGAACATACAAGGACCCGCTTCGGAATCCAACTTCCTGCTCTCTATGGCAGGGGGCGCTGCGCCGGATGTGTTCTATGTCAACTTCAGGAAGCTGCGCACATACATAGGGCAGAGCTTCTTGCAGCCGTTGGACGAATACGTGAAGAACGACCCGAAAGTGCTTGCAAATGTCCATCCCGCGATTCGTAAGGCGATAACGGTGGATGGGCATATCTACTGCGTGCCGTGGTTCCAGGCTGCTATGGCGCTGTATTATCGCAAGGACCTGTTCAGAGCCGCGGGACTAAACCCGGATCGCCCACCGAGGACCTGGGACGAGTTCTACACGTATGCAGAGAAGCTCACTGTGCCCGAAAAAGGCCAGTGGGGGTTCTTTTTCCCACAAACGCAGGGCGGGTATTACCTCACCGACTTTATTTGGCAGGCCGGGGGTGATGTACTCGAGCAGGACAAGAGCGGGCAATTTCGCGCTGTTTTCAACTCTCCTGCGGGTGTAAAGGCACTGGAGTTTTATGCAAAGCTCACTCGCGGCGAGTGGACTCGTAATGGCAAGACCTACCGTGGCGTGGCAAATGTCACTAACAATTTCCAGGATGATATCAAGCGCAATAAACTCGCGATGTGGATGTCCTGCGCGCAGGACCAGGTCATAACCCGCTCGGACCTCAACCCCAGCATATTGGGCATAGCGCCACTTCCGGCTGGCCCCACAGGGATTCATGCCAATGAGATCAATGCGGGGATGTGGGGTATGAGCACCCAAATCAAGGACCCTCGGGTAAAGCGCGCGGCTTGGGAGTATATCAAGTTTATGGCGGGCGCCCATGCAGACGAGATTTGCACCAGAAGTTACGTCGAAAACGGCCTGTGGAAGTATGTAAACCCGTCCAAACTCGTGAAGTATGGTTACTCTGAATATGTGCCGGAGATTCCCAAGGCGTGGGTGGCGGCGAGTGAGAGCGCATTTATACATGGCAAACCCGAGCCCAACGGTCCCAACTGCGAGATGATCTACAACGAGATGGACGCGCCCATGCAGGCCATCTACCAAAACCCCAGTGCCAACACAAAGAAACTGCTGGATGCGTGCGTGGATCGCATCAACCGAAAGATGATCGGCTATGTGCCACCAGCGGAGATGCACAGGAAACGCATGACGGCGTGGGTGATTGTGCTCGCAGTATTAGCGATTATTGCGATGTTTGTCACACGCCAAGTGAAGGTTTTATCCCGCGCTCATGCGGCAGACGCGCCGGACTCCCGCCCCGTGGGTGGCAGTGGACTTAAAGGGCATATTGTACCTTGGCTATTCATGCTTCCGGCGGTGCTCTCCGTGCTGATGTGGATGTATTATCCACTGATGCGCGGACTTGTGATGGCGTTTCAGGACTTCAGGATACTCGGTGGCAGCAGTTTTGTCGGATTGGATAACTTTATCGCGGTGGTTGGGCAGGACACGTTCTGGTGGGCACTGATCAACAGCTTCAAGTATGTGGCGTTGTCGCTGGGGATTGGGTTCTTTGTGCCCATATTCCTCGCCCTGATGCTCTCAGAGGTCCCGCGCGGCAAGATGCTCTACAGGACATTGTATTACCTGCCAGCAGTCACCAGCGGGCTTGTGATTATGTTCCTGTGGAAATGGTTCTACGACCCCACCCCACAGGGGCTATTCAATTCGCTTATTGCGTGGCTGCACATCCCCACGCAAACCTGGCTCAACGATTCTCACATGGCGATGTTCTGCATCATTATCCCCGTAATATGGGCGAGCGCGGGGCCGGGGAGCATTATCTACCTGGCGGCGTTGAAGAGCATTCCCGACGAGATGTACGAAGCGGCTGATGTGGACGGCGCTGGGATATGGACCAAAGTCTGGCACATCGTCCTGCCGATGCTCAAACCGCTTATCATTATCAACTTCGTGGGGGCGTTCATCGGGGCATTCAAGGCGATGGAGAACGTCTTTGTGATGACCGGAGGTGGGCCCAACTATGCCACTCACGTCATCGGACTCGACATCTGGTACAATGCCTTTATGTTCTTGAAGTTCGGCTTTGCCACTGCTGAAGCGTGGATTATGGGAAGTATGCTGATCGGGTTCACGATGTATCAGCTCAGAATCCTCAAAGATTTGAAGTTCTCGGCGGGGGCGAAGGAGTAGTATATGGCGATTATCCCCAAGGTCGGGCGGCGCACGTGGAAGATGCGCCTTACCATAGCGGCTCTGTATATCGCGCTCACTGTCGGAGCAGTCACAATGGTGTATCCGTTCGTGCTGATGCTCGGGTCGTCCGTGACCAGTGGCGCTGACGTGAATAACTACAGCATAATCCCCCATTATCTGTATCGCACCGATGCGCTGTTCCCCAAGTATGCCGAAGATCGTTATGCGGGTGATATCGAGCTTATCAACCAATACTACGGCACTGATTTCGCGAAGATTGATGATGTTCAGCCGCCGAGCCATGACCCCACCTCACTGAAAACGCAGGCACTGGTAAAGGATTGGACGCGGTTCGTTGAATCGCTGCCGATCAGTTACAAGCAGGCCGGGTTTGAGGGGTATATGAACTCGCCCAGCCAGCTCAGGCAGCGTTATCAGGACTTTTGCAGGCGGCGCTTTGGGGGAAGCATCGGCAAACTCAATCGCGCGTATATTGAGGAAAACGACTCGTTTAGAACCGTTTCGCCGCCGTTTGAACGTTTTAAAATGCGCGAGTGGGAACCGGACAACTCACTCAAGATGCAGGAATGGCTGGAATTCAAGCAAAAGCTGCCTACATATTTCCTGCGCCCGATAATGGTGGACCCCGCGTTTCAGGCATATCTCAAGAATGCGGTTTATGAGGGCTCCCTAGACAAATTGAATGCGAGTTGGGGCACTTACTTCAAGGATTTCGCCCAGATTCGCCTCAGCGCCACCCCACCCTCGAACAAGGCAATGGCGGCCGACTGGAGCTCGTTTGTGCGCACTCAGCTCCCGTTTCGATACATGCGTATCGATCCCGCTGCTGTGACAAGTTACAGGACGTTTCTGATAAATCGCTATAAAAGCAATATCGCCGCCCTCAACGAGCGCTACGGCACCACATACGGCTCTTTCGATCAGATAGCGCTTCCTGTAAAGCACGCGTCAGGTGGAAGCCGGCTCGTCGATTGGATGGACTTTATAGGTAAGGCTGTGCCACTCTCGATGGTGCATCCCGTGAACACCGAGAACCTCTATAGAGAGCATCTGCGGCAGGAGTTCGGGAGCGTAGGCAAGGCGAACGCGGCGCTTGGGACGGGATATAAATCGTTTGACGACATCACTCCGCCAGTATATGCGTCCGACTGGGCGTATGTCTCGGCTCACGTAGGCGCGCTCCGCACCGATTTTTCCACACGCAACTATGCGGTGGTGATCGACTATATGTTCCTGCACGGGCGTGCTGTAATGAACACGCTCATATTCGTGCTCGCGGTCATCTGCATCCACCTCATAGTGAATCCGATGTGCGCCTATGCCCTTTCACGTTACAGCCTGCCCTATGCATATAAGGTGCTGCTGTTCCTGCTTGCGACTATGGCGTTCCCTGCGGAAGTGGCGATGATCCCGAGCTTCCTGCTACTGAAACAGTTCCACCTGCTCAACACGTATTGGGCACTGATCCTGCCAGGGATGGCGAACGGCTACGCGATATTTTTGCTTAAGGGGTTCTTCGACAGTCTTCCAAAGGAGCTGTATGAAGCGGGGATTATTGACGGTGCTAGCGAGAGTACAATGTTCAGGCGCATCACCATTCCGATGAGTAAGCCCATCTTCGCGGTGATCGCGCTGCAGTCGTTCACGGGGGCATACGGGGCGTTTATGTATGCGATGCTGGTGTGTCAGGACTCCAAGATGTGGACGATGATGGTGTGGTTATATCAATTGCAGTCCACCGCGCCGCAATACGTCACAATGGCCGCACTCACACTCGCAGCGCTGCCCACCCTGTTAGTCTTCGCGTTTGCGCAGAATGTGATCATGCGTGGAATTATCATACCTAGCTACAAATAGAAATAGGCTGCAGGAAAGATATACCTCTCACTGCAGCCTATAAGCCTATACGGGTTAAGCTACCCTAGCCACTCTATGTTAACCGTTTGACCGAGCTTGCGGAACTCTCGGTGACCGGTGATTAATGGCTTTCTGAGATCCTGTGACAGTGCGGCGGCAAAGCACGTGCCCAGCGGTACTCCGAACTTCACTCTCAACTCCACCGCCTGTTGCATGTAACTATCTGCCGATGCAACTTTGAGAGGCAGCGCCTCCAGGGCTGCAAGGATCCTTGATGCATCCCTGCCCCTCCGCAGAACGTGGTAATGAACCTCTGCGAGATTTATTGCTGATATGTGCACCCTTACATCGCCCGTCATCGCACCCTTCAGCAAAGCCTCTACGCGGCCGTAACCCGGCTCCTTCTGCAGGAAAGCCAGGATCGCGTAGGAATCCAATACAAACTCGTTATTCTTCGGACTCAACTTCCTGTGCCCTTTCCGTGACTAATTCTTTCGTCAGCGACGGCTCCCCAGAGAGCACACCGCAGAGAAACTCAACCGGGTCAGAGGGTAGCGGGGTTAATACAATCCCACCATCCCTTTCAACCACCATCATCGCATGGCCAGGCTTGGTTCCAAGCTTGGCCAGCAGTACTTCAGGTATTGCTACCTGGAATTCTGAAGAAAGGTGAACTATTGACATCTTCCTACTCCTACCAGCCGACCATTCTGTTTCTTATTTGTACTATTATTATAACCTATTTCCTCAGCAGTAGTAAGTGTAATGCTCAATATTTCATGTAGTATCAATGCAAAAAAGGCCTCTCCTAATGTAGGAGAGGCCTTTTGTAAATATAAACCTGGCGACGACCTATTTTCCCGGGGCCTAACGCCCAAGTATCTTCGGCCCTGGTGGGCTTAACTGCCGTGTTCGGAATGGGAACGGGTGGACCCCCACCGGTATGGTCACCAGGAAATCTTATTCAATTT
>JAJFTD010000109.1 GCA_021373255.1 bacterium | reverse complement strand
TGACTTTATCAATGTGCGGGATGTAGTCCAGGCTAACCTCAAGGCAGCCCAAGCGCATGGGGTATCAGGCGCGTTCAACCTCGGGAGCGCATCCAGGGTTACGATAAATGAACTCGTAGAGCTTGTCGGCAAGGCCGGAGGCATTGAACCGAAAGACCAGCATGGCGCGCCGAGGCCGGGGGATGTGAGGCACAGCCTTGCTGATATATCGGCGGCGCGCGAAGCGTTTGGCTTCGAGCCGAGCGTTGGGCTGGAAGAGGGAATTGTTGAGTATATGAAGTGGGCCAAGGAAGAGGTCGCGAGGTCGTGAGTGGTATACTAGTCCTCGGCGGTGCGGGAATGCTGGGGCACAAGATGACGCAGACCCTGCGGCGAAGATTCCCGGATACGGCATGCACGATCAAAGGCTCGCTCAACGATTCTTTCTACAGTGACATAGACCTGTTCAAGCAGGGGCCGGTAGTCGAAAACGTGGACGCGATGGATTGGCCTGCGTTGGAACAGATGCTGAGGGAGCAGCAGCCGGATGTGATCGTGAACTGCATCGGGATCATCAAGCAGCGCGATGAAGCTCACAGCGCCATACCGAGCATTACTATTAACTCGCTTCTTCCCCACAAGCTGGCTGAGGCAGCTGCTGAGTGGGGCGGAAGAGTCATTCACTTCAGCACGGACTGCGTGTTCAGCGGGAAGAAGGGCTGCTATACTGAGGACGACCCCTCGGACGCTGAGGACCTTTACGGTAAGTCGAAGTATCTGGGTGAAGTGACGGCTGCGAACGCGCTCACGCTGCGGACATCGATCATCGGTAGGGAACTCAGCAACTTCAAGTCGCTGCTGGAGTGGTTTTTGTCTCAAAACGGCAAGACCGTTCGCGGGTTCACTAAAGTTTATTATTCAGGAGTGACCACAAACCATTTATCGGAAGTGGTTGCTGATGTTATTGAAAAGTTTCCGAAGCTGTCGGGTCTGTATCAGGTCACAAGCAACACCATATCCAAGCACGATTTGCTCTGCTTGATTCGCGACGCATATAATATGAGTGTTGAGATCGTGCCCGAAGATGACACATTTTCGGACCGTAGCATGATTGGGGACAAGTTTAACTCCGCAACTGGTCGAGTCTGTCCCGCGTGGCCCGAGCTGGTCGCACAGCTCGCGAATGACCCCACGCCCTATAGAAAGCCGTGATAATCATAGTTATCGAAAGTTATTTGATAGGCGAGGTTGCTTCGGATTGCGAAGTTACCCCTTTAGAGAAGCTAACGTATTTCCTCTCCTGGGGGAGAGGATTAAGGTGAGGGCGCTCTGTATCTTCGGAGTAACATTGCGCCCTCACCCCAACCCTCTCCCCCTGGGCGAGGGAGTAGGTTATGCATATGCCGAACAAGGTACTGGGTGATGAAGCATTACAGCCTACTCGATAACTTTCGACAGCATTAATCTGCTAATGCGGGAGATTTGGAGGAAAGAGAAATGAAGCCATTTGAAGGCAAGCGCGTCCTGATTACTGGTGGGACCGGCTCGCTGGGGAAGACGCTCGTCCGCCGGATACTTTCAGGTGAGATGGGCGACCCAGAGAAGTTAATCATATTTTCGCGTGATGAAGCCAAGCAGCACTTCATGCGTGTGGAATATCAAAACCGCATCGCAGCCACCGACGAAATTATCTATCATAACTTCCAGCAAAAGCTCGAATTCCGCATTGGTGATGTTCGAGATTACTCCAGCATCGCTTCGGTAATGCCCGGTGTGGACTTTGTAATCAACGCCGCCGCAATGAAGCAGGTGCCGACTTGTGAGTATTTCCCTTACGAGGCGATCATCACCAACGTCATGGGCGCTGAGAACATAGTGAGAGCTATTCAAGAGCACCACTTGTCTGTAGACACGGTTGTTGGCGTCTCCACCGATAAGGCTTGCAAACCTGTGAACGTTATGGGAATGACCAAGGCCGTGCAGGAGCGGGTGTTTATCCAGGCTAATATGAGATGCCCCGGCACTAGGTTCGTTTGCACTCGATACGGCAACGTGCTCGCATCGCGTGGATCGGTAATTCCACTGTTCCATGAGCAGATCCGCAACGGCGGGCCGGTGACTGTTACTACCCCGGAAATGACCCGTTTTCTTCTCAGCCTCCAGGATGCAGTGAGCCTGGTATTCGACGCCATAAAGGGCGCTCAGCGTGGAGAGACATGGGTGCCGCGAGCGCCGTCATCGCTGGTGACAAATATTGCCAAGGCGCTGATTGGTGACAGAGACATTCAGATCATTTACACCGGCATCAGGCCCGGTGAGAAGACGCATGAGATTATGATCAGCGAGGAAGAGGCCTATCGCACCGTGGACCGCGGCAAGTATTACGGTATCGTGCCGATGCTACCTGAAGTGTCTGGAGATGAGGTTTTCACATCCGCTCGAACCGGCGAATACTCTTCCGCTGAAGACGTGATGACCCTTAAGGAGACCGAGCAGCTGCTGCGCGACAGAAAACTGATGCTTGAAGACGCATCACCGCGGGAGGTTGAGATACTGCGGTGAAAGTAATGACTATTGCCGGCACAAGGCCGGAGATTATAAGATTAAGCCTGGTGATCAAGCAACTGGACCGCTATGCGGATCATGTTTTAGTTCACACCGGGCAGAACTACGACGACCGCCTGAGCGGGTTGTTCTTCAGAGAGTTGGATGTGCGCGAGCCGGACGTGTATATGGGCGTGCGCGGCCAGGGGTTTGCCGACCAGGTGGGGCAGATACTCGCAAAGTGCGAGACGCTGTTCCTTGAGCACCGGCCGGACAGGCTGCTTGTATTGGGCGACACCAACAGCGGCCTCACTGCAATCATAGCCCGCAGGCTCGGGATACCCGTGTATCACATGGAGGCGGGAAATCGCTGCTTTGACGATCGCGTGCCTGAGGAAGTAAACCGGCGCGTGATCGACCACTCCAGCACCGTGCTGATGCCCTATACAAACCGAAGCAAAGAAAACCTGATTCGCGAAGGCATCCCCGGCAGCCGGATCTACGTAACCGGCAACCCGATCAAAGAGGTCATAGACCACTACAGCCCGCAGGTTAACGCGTCCAAGGCTCTTGAAGAGATGGGATTGCAGGAGGGCAAGTTCTTCCTGGTCACCATGCACCGGGCTGAGAACGTGGATATTGAATCCAGGCTGAGGAGCATGGTGGACGCGCTTTCGATGCTGCATGAAAAGTACGGCTACCTCGTAATATGCTCATTCCACCCGCGCACACGTGCAAAGGTGGAGACATTTGGCGTCGATATCGACCGAGCGGGGCTGAGGTTTGTGGAGCCGTTCGGGTTCTTCGATTTCATCAAGCTGGAGAAGTCGGCGTTCTGCCTGCTCAGCGACAGCGGCACCGTGCAGGAAGAAGCATGCATATTCCGCGTGCCGTGCGTTACGCTCAGAGACGTTACCGAACGTCCCGAGACAGTAGAATGCGGTTCAAACGCACTAGCAGGAGCGGACCAGAGCCAGATACTCGCCCTCGTGGACCTGGTAACCAGCAAGCCAAGCAATTGGCAGCCGCCGGTGGAATACATGGCCGAAGAAGTGGCCGACACGGTCTGCAGGATCATGTTAAGTCACAGGATACCTGACCTCGCAGAGCAGGCGTGGCTGTCGGGAGCGGGGAAGTAGCTGGAATGCGCATTTTGATGCTGTCCCAGTATTACCCGCCGGAACCGATGAGGCTATTATCGGACATGGCGCAATCCCTGCAATCACTGGGGCACGAAGTTACCGTTCTCACCGGGTTCCCAAACTGGCCGACTGGGGAGGTATATCCGGGCTATCGGACATCTCTGCGTAAAAAAGAAATGATGGACGGTGTGCCGGTGGTGAGGATACCTCTCTACCCGGATCACAGCAAGAGTGCGCGCAAGCGTGCGATGAACTTTGTCTCGTTTCCAATATCAGCGTGTACGTTCGGGCCGCTGTTTGTGAAGCGCCCGGATATAATCCACGCAATACAGCCTCCAACCACGTGTTTCGCGGCATGGTATCTGAGCAAGCTCTGGAATGTGCCATTCACTTACGAGGTGCAGGACATGTGGCCGGAGACACTCAGCGCCACTGGAATGGTCGGCAGCCAGCGCGTGCTTGAGACGGTCGGCAGGTTCTGTAAATGGGCCTACAACAAGGCTGCAGCAGTGCGAGTGATATCGCCCGGCTTCCGCGAAAACCTGCTTGGCAAGGGAGTGCGCAGCGACAAGATTCACGTGATACAAAACTGGGTCGATACGGACTTGTACAAGCCAA
>JAJFTD010000108.1 GCA_021373255.1 bacterium | reverse complement strand
TGCATCAATACAAGGTGATCCAGGCTGGATGTGAAGCTTTCCGTATTGCCAGTTTTCCAGTAGTGGATCTTCTGATATGTCTGTAGAACCAGCATTAACTCCAGAGTAATTGGTGAAGTTGCCATAGACGCAATTATGGCTAAGTATGGGAACTCCACTATTATTACTAATACCCTTAGTGTTAAACGCAACAATGTTGTGAGATATAACCGAATCAGAGGAGGAGCAAGAAACACCTTGATAATTTGCGGTGATAGTGTTGTTGGTTATAGCAGAACTAGAGTAATAACAATAGATTCCTATACTGCCATTATTATATATCGTATTACTGATTATCGTTGAATTTGATTGGTAGCTGTAAATACCATTGCTATTTCCAGAGATCTTGTTATTAGTTATTATTGAATCCGATTTATAGCTATAAATGCCGTAGAGATTTCCCGAAATGGTGTTATTGGCTATTGTTGGGCTTGCAGATAAGCAATAAATGCCATTGTAGAAGTTGCCGCCGTAGAAGTTGCTATTGTTTCTGATTGTGAACCCATCAATGCAAGCCGCAGAAGATATTCCATTTGCATTTACAACATCGCCATTACTTGAACCATCTAGGATGCTCTTATTGATATTGAAGTTACGTTGAGACCGAGTGTCTTCTGTTCCTACAAATCCCCCATAAAGAGAGCAGTTGGCCTTCAGTGTGATGTGCTCATTGTAAGTTCCAGCAGCCACCCATATCTCGCCACCACCATTGTTATACGCTGCATCAACACCTGCTTGGACAGTTTTCTTGGCTGATGCCCAGGTTGAGCCATCATACCCATCATTGCCATTGGGGCTGACCCGGATTATGGTCTGGCCGTAGCAACTGGTGCAAAGAACTGCGAAGAAAACTAGTAGAATAGTGCGGATGATATTCTTACCCATCGAGAACCCTCCCGTGCTAGTGGATATCTGAGGCATTGGACTGCAGGCTTTATGCTTGTCAGCTACAACTTTGTTTTTGCATTATACCACACGTTCTTGACGATGCGAAGCGATATGCGGCAATGCAGTCATAATATTTTCGTTGATCAAGTAGAGGATGAGGCGGTCTGATCCATCAGCATGGCTGGTGTTATGATTGTGTTCATTATTGAGTCTTATGTGTTAATGCCTGTGGTGATTTGGCATGGTTGGCAATTGCGTTGATCGGACGTGGGGTTTGTGGTGCGGCACATAATATAATCAAACGCGCCTGCGGATGTTTTCTGCAGGCGCGTTTGACTTGATTCTACCGATATGTGATCACTAAGATCAATTATCGGGTGATATTACATGCCGTAGTCGCCCATGCCGGGGGCACCGGCGGGGGCGGCGGACTTGGGTTCGGGCTTTTCAGCGATCAGGCTCTCGGTGGTGAGGATCAGGGAACCGATGCTGGCGGCGTTCTGGAGAGCGCTGCGGGTGACCTTCACCGGGTCAACAACTCCGGCGCTGATCATGTCCATATACTCTTCGGTCGCGGCGTTGAAGCCGACGCCCTTCTTCTCGCCCTTTATGCGCTCGACAACCACGCTGCCCTCGTGGCCAGCGTTCTCGGCTATCTGGCGAAGCGGCTCTTCGAGAGCTCTGCGAACGATGCTCACACCGACCTTCTCATCACCGGTCTCGCCCAGGTTCTCAAGCGACGGAATGACGTTCACCAGGGTGACGCCGCCGCCGGGGACGATACCTTCTTCGACAGCCGCGCGAGTGGCGGACAGAGCATCCTCAAAGCGATGCTTCTTCTCTTTGAGTTCGGTCTCGGTAGCAGCACCGACTTTGATCACGGCAACACCACCGGAGAGCTTTGCAAGTCTCTCCTGCAGCTTTTCGCGGTCGTAGTTGGAATCGGTGTTCTCGATCTGCTTGCGGATCTGAGATATGCGGCCCTGAACTGCATCAGCAGTGCCTTTGCCCTCGATGATCGTGGTATTGTCCTTGGAGATCACGATCTTCGCAGCTTCGCCGAGCATGGAGATGTCGGCGTTCTCAAGTTTGATGCCAAGATCCTCGGAGATGAATGTGCCACCAGTAAGGGTGGCGATATCTTCGAGCATCGCCTTGCGCCTGTCACCAAAGCCAGGAGCCTTGACGGCTGCAACCTGCAGCGTGCCGCGCAGTTTGTTTACAACCAGGGTGGCAAGAGCATCGCCATCAACATCCTCGGCAATGATCACCAGTGGTCTGCGGGACGATGCGGTCTTCTCCAACAGCGGGATAAGATCAGCAGCGGCGGAGATTTTCTTCTCATGGATAAGAATGAGTGGGTTCTCCTGAACAGCTTCCATCCTGTCACTATCGGTCACGAAGTAAGGAGAGATGTAGCCCTTATCGAACTGCATACCCTCGACGACTTCGAGCGTAGTAGCTGTGCCCTTGGACTCCTCAACGGTGATAACGCCGTCCTTACCAACCTTGTCGATAGCGTCAGCGATAACTTCACCGATCTCAGCGTCATTACCGGCGATAGTTGCGACCTTAGCCACATCTTCCTTACCGGCAATCGGGATAGCGAGCTGCTTGATCTCGGCAACGGCCTTCTCAACGGCCATTTCGATACCGCGCTTAACCGCGATCGGGTTGCCACCGGCGGCCACGTAACGCAGACCCTCTCGCACAATGCTCTCGGCGAGAACGGTAGCGGTAGTGGTTCCGTCACCAGCGACATCGTTGGTCTTGGAAGCTACTTCACGGACCAACTGCGCACCCATATTCTCATACGGGTCCTCAAGCTCAACTTCCTTAGCGACGGTAACACCGTCCTTAGTGATTGTGGGGCTGCCCCACTTCTTGTCCAAAACAACGTTTCGACCCTTAGGGCCAAGCGTGACCTTTACAGCCGCAGCAACGGTGCTGGCGCCACGCTCTAAAGCCCGGCGGGCTTCTTCGTCAAATTTAATAATTTTAGCTGCCATAGGAATTGATTACCTCCTCAGAAAATGATACTCATTTTCTTTATTTTCATATGAAACCGGCAGTATTCTTTCTGCGAAAGAATACGAGAGGTTTCACCCGCAGATCTCTCTGCTATTCCTTGATTGCGTAGATGGAATCCTGGTCAAGGATCATATAGTCCTTGCCCTCGATGCTGACTTCGGTGCCGCCATACTTTGCATAGACAACTTTATCGCCCTGCTTGACGTACATCTCTCCACGAGAGCCGTCCTCAAGCACCTTGCCGGGACCGACCGCAACCACGACGCCCTCCTGGGGCTTTTTCTTCGCGGTATCTGGAAGAATAATTCCTCCCGGGCTCTTCTCTTCACCTTCGAGTGGCTCAACAACCACTTTATCACCTAGGGGTCTGATCATACTATCTGTCACCTCCTGCGAGAATATAAACAGTTAAAAATCATGGTTAGCACTCAAGAGTGCCGAGTGCTAACATATTGTAGATAATCCAAATTTAAGTTGTCAAGAGGTATTACTCATTAATTGCGATAGTAGTGCAAGTTTGGGGCAGTAGCTTCGTCTGAGATAATGTAGATGTCCGGCTCAGCACTCGTCTTCGTAATAAGAAAGATCATCGCGCCATACAATGCCACTATCATAGAACGGGTTTCGAGAGCGCGCTGCGTGAGCTATACTATAGATAAGAAATCATAATGGGGGAGATTACCATGAGAAGAGCCGACCATTCTATATTTAGACTAGCAATCATCTTTTGTATGCTGTCTATGGGTGTTGCGGCACCCAACGCGGTATATTCGACTACTCTGAAAGAAGAGATCGACCTCGGCAAGAAGCTGGACGTCGAAATCACCAAAGAAACCCCAATGTCTACTGACAGAGCCGGGCAAAAGGAGATAAAAGAAGTCGGCCAAAAACTGGTGAAATACGTCAACAGGACCGAGATTCCCTACCATTTCAAAATTCTGCAGGACAAAGAACTTAACGCATTCTCCATACCCGGTGGATATGTCTATTTCTCGGAGCGGCTGTGGAATGTGCTTCGTCCGAATGAGAGAGCCGGAGTATTAGCGCACGAGATCGTTCACGTCGACCGGCGTCACGCTTTAGATGCAATGTCCAAAGCACAAAGGCGAACTATATTCTTAGGGGTTCTGCTGGGAGCTCTGGGCGCGAATAACACAGTCGGCAGCATCGCGGACCTTGCGAATAGCCTTTATACGTTGAAATACTCCAGAGGTGATGAGCAGCAGGCGGATACAGTGGGGGTGGAGCTGCTGCAGAAAGCGAGTGATGATCCTGCGGGACTGCTGCTGGCGATGCGTAAGATCAACCGCTTCCAAGCCGATAGCGGAGGCGAGCCGCCGAAGATATTCAACAGCCACCCACCCACCCCCGAGCGGCTCAAATACCTCACCGAATTGCTGGTGAAGATGGGTGTGCCTGTGCCACCTGATAATGCTAAAGAAATGCCGAATGAATACACCAAGATCGGTACGGTGACATCGGTAAAAGGGGATACAATTCAATTCACAGCAACCAAAGCCCCGCATGTGCGCAGCATTGTATGGCTGATGGGACAGGGTTGGGACTATCGCTACGAAAACAAAACTACTATACCGGTGGCACGCGGGGTGGTGACGGCGGTTGGGAGCAAGATAACTGCAACAATATGGTCTATGCCCAATGCAAAAGCGAAAGACATAGCCAAAGACGTAGGTGTATATGAGATAACAACACCATCGCCGGTGAGTGGAGTGGCGGAAATTGTGCCTACAGTCCCCGGATCGACAGCCACTGCCAAACTTTCGCCCACTGCCGGCATGCAAAAGTTGGAAAGGCTACTTGCGATCGAACAAGTGTGGGACGATGTGTCCGGCCAGCTTACCAATGATAAGGTCGGCTACGTGGTGATCACCAAACCCTCAAATGAAAACGGATTTGTGTCTCTCACGCGGCCTAAGTATTCTTACGCACCGGTAGAGGCGGGCTCCATACTGATAAAGATAAACGACCCAGACCAAAACCGATGGGTCGGAACAGTGATATCCGTGGGCAAGTCCAGCCAGGCGGTGGAAGTACTTGCAAATCGCACCATCGAACGCGGCACGAAATATGAAATCGCATTCCCTGGTTGGGACCCAAAGGTGACCTACGATCAACGCGTGGTGGGAAGAGCATCATTAAAGAGTTCTGATGGAAAACTGGTGCTCCAGATCACGTCGCTCACACCGGGCTGGAACATGGCTGATATTCGCAACGGATTTGATATATACGAAGAGGGAAAGACCAATAACACTGACGATAAAGATCAATGATGAACTACAAATGGTTATGGGCAGTAGTTTTTATACTGGTTTTTCTGGAAGGTTCGACGGGCAGGGTGTCGGCTTTTTCCTTACAGAAGGAAATCCAGGTTGGTAAGGATGCATCTAAAGAAGTCGAAAAGCAAATGCCTCCATCAACTAACCAGAAGTGGCAGCATGACATTAATGAGATGGGACAGCGGATTGCAGCACTGGTACAGCGAAAGGGAATCACTTACCATTTTACTGTAGTGCAGGCAAAGCAGGAAATCAACGCATTCGCACTACCGGGGGGTTACGTCTACTTCACCGAACGGATGTGGAAGATAATGGACCCGGATGAGCGCGCAGCCATACTCGCTCACGAAATTATACACTGCGACCGCCGCCACGGCATAGATATGATGCTCAAGTCGCAGCAGAGGGCACTGTGGATGCTGCCTGTGATCATCCTGAGTGGAGGCGGTGCGCTGGGTAACATAGCTCTCTTCGGAAGCACAATTATAGATGAACGGTATTCACGTAAAATGGAGCGAGAGGCTGATGAGCTGGGTATCAAGCTCTGTACCAAGGCCGGATATAACCCTGCCGGGGCTGTCACCTCTATGAAAAAGCTGCTGAATATTGAGAGTAATACGAACCGGTATGAGGTATCGGCTCTGTTCGCCAGCCATCCGGACACAAAGAAGCGCATAGATTATCTGAGCCAGGAAGCCACCTCACTTGGAGCAAATGCCTCAGATATGACTCTCAAGTCAGTAGATGACCCATCAAGACTCGGAAACATCACCTCGATTGTGCCGGACATGAACACGCTGTTTGCAAAGACTTCAATACCGCTGGCTTATGGACAGACCGTTGCAATCAAGAAAACGCTTTGGGATGATGACCTGCAGGCTCTGGCCCCCAAGACAGTCGCTACTGCCACCGTGTTGACGCCGGGCACCCACCCAATTCTGCTGGTGAACATTCGAGACATAGAAAGTCTGGCGGAGATAATGGTGGGAGATGGGGTGTTTCCTGCGGCTGCGGTGCAGAGTCCGAAGGCCACAAAGTCGTAAGGTTAAAAGGTTAGAAAGTCATAAGGTCACAAGGTTGGGAATGTAAATGTTCGGGCACATCTCTGATGTGGCCCGCATTAGTCAGATGGCATCTCCTGATGCCACCACATAACGCTTATTGGCTAAGGTCACATTAATAGAATGATCGATATGCGGATCGGACAAATTTGGAGAGCGGATCGCAGATCCGCAATATAAAGGTCCAGGATGGCACATCCTGGACCATCAGCATCAGCCATCAGGGCTTGCTGCGAATGACTCAGCGTGTCTCATTAATTTCAACGAACTCCGGGGGCTGTGTAGCTCGGATTACGGGAACGGGTTTGCCGTCTACTATATCCATGCTCGCAACACCGGTTGCGGAGATTACTGTGCCGGAAGCAGGTGCGACCAGGTTCTGGGCGCGGACTTCTACTCCTGCAACACCACGTGGGGAAGCTACTACAGAACCATCGGAGATCACGAAGAAACCTGCACCTGCTTGGGTAACTCGGCCAACTGTGCGAATCAGGAGCCCACTGGGGTTCAGCCCTGTTCTGGAACCGAAGTTGCAGGTTACATAAAGTGGTGCTACGCTGCCGCGAAGCCCGGTGTCCTGCACCAACGCTGAGTTGAGCACTTTGTCACTGTACAGTGTGCCCACTACGCCGGATACATTCACAATCGCCCCAGGGGTGAGATTACAACCGGAGACCATGCAGCGGATTCCGGCGGCGCGGTTGGGGTCTTCAATGAATATGCAGTCGTCAAACACCGCCGTGACCACCTTGCCTTGAATATAAATGGGTGCTCCATCAGGACGCTGCTTAGCAGCGCCGACAGTGTTTATAATATCACCCAATACAACCGAGAGCGGCTTGGAGACGCCCATTGCGCTGGTAAGCGACATACCGTTTTTCGCCTTGACAGAGACGTAATAGCACGACCCCGGGGAGAGTGCAAGTTTCGTAAGGCTCATTGATGTGGCCAGACCGGCATTGGTCCACGGGACGATGTCGTCCAGACCTGAGCCGGTGCCGAGTGCGTAGTAATAACACTGTATGCCGGATTCGGGATCGGAAGCTGACCAACTACACCCCAGCGCCATATCAGGGGTTATCACGTCCTGAACAAGAGATACGGACGGCGTGGTGGGCGGCGTCAGGTCGATGGAAGCAGTATCCCTGATGCAGTAGACGCAGCCATCATCAGAACCAAACACAACGGACCCGTCCGCACCAATAGCAGGGGATGAGAGAATGGATTGCTCGGCTTTTCGAGTCCACAACACCAGGCTATCAGTGTTAATCGCATACAATGTGCCGTCACCGGAGCCGACATACATGGTGCCGTCTGCGCCCATGGCGGCTGAGGACTTTATTGCACCGGGAGTTTTGATCTTCCATAGAACATTTCCATCCGGGGAAGCACAATAGAACGCACCGTCCCAGCCAACAATGCCGGAACCGAAGTAGACGCGGCCATTTGTATCGATTACCGGCGAGGAATCGCATACCTCTCCTGTATTAATCTGCCATTTCCGGGTGCCATCCGGATTGATCGCATAAAAAGTACCATCACCAGAGCCGACATAGACGACACCATTCTTGTCCACCGCAGGAGAGGCGTCAGCAGCACTGCCGGTCTGATATATCCATTTGAGTTTACCTGCAGAAGTAAGTGAATAGATACCGCCATCGCCGCAGCCGAAGCTGATGCTGCCGTCAGGACCCAGGCACGGTGATGACCAGACAGTTCCACCGGTCTTATATTGCCATTTCAAGGAGCCACTGGAAGTGAGCGCGTAAACATAGCCGTCCATGCAGCCGAAGATGACGGTACCATCGGAGGCAATAGTTGGTGACGACCAGATCATTCCACCGGCGTTGAACTTCCAGAGCAATGTGCCACTGGGCTGGATGCAATAGAGGCTACCATCATACGAGCCGACGTAGATGTTGCCGAAAGAATCGATTGCAGGTGAAGAGTCGATACACCCACCGGTCTGGTAGGTCCATCGCACATAACCCGCAGTGCTGATGGCGTAGAGCTTGCCGTCACTGGACCCGACGTAGGAAGTGCCGTCCCTGCCGATTGCTGCTGAGGATTCTACGTAGCCTTCAGTGGGCACTTTCCAACGAAGAGTCCCAGTCGCGGAACCGGATGCTGTAGCGAACCCTGTGTTGGACGAATTGCAGCGGAATTTCTGCCAGACGGCGACCCCAAGCCGGTATTCAATACCATCACTTGAACCTACCGTGCTCACAAGACCGGCATTGTTGCGTGCCTTGACCGAGATATAATATCTCACACCGGTCTTGAGGCTCAATCCCGTCACCACAGCCAGCGCGTCCGTTCCACTGGATGTCCACCCAACGATATCGTTCCTGCCTGGCGCAGTGCCGATGCAATAGAAATATTCGGCCACACCGGACTGGGATTCCAGACATGTCCATGTGGCGTGCAGGCTGTCTGAGACATAGGTAACGTCACCATCATCGGTAACTACAGGCTGAGCAGGCGGAGTGGTATCTATGGTGATACCGTCGGAACTGCCCGCCAGACTTGTAAGGCCTGCGCGATTGATAGCCTTCACCGTAAAGTAGTAGACACCGCCGTTGGTGAGGCTGAGGCCGGTAAGGGTTGCGGAAATCAGGCTGGTATCTTTCCACGCTGATATATCGGCAGCGGCGGGAGCAGACCCTACACAGTAGGAATAGTGATCAATTCCCGACTCAGGATCGGAGGCTGCCCACGACGCATGCAGGGTAGTTGCATCAGTTGAATATGCGCCATCGTCAGTGACAACAGGAGTGGTGGGGGCTGTCTCGTCCAATCGGATAGGATTGCTAACCACCACGGCACCCCACGCACCCACAGTGTTGGCGGCGCGGGCGGCGATGTAATATGTCAGTTTGAAGTCAAATGGGCCGGTGATCGTTATGTCCTGTCCGGGTTGAGCCGAAATCCACACAGGGTTTGCGGGGATGCTGGGGTTTGTAAGCAGGACATACTGCACCTGCCCCACCCCGGATTCGGGATCAGAAGCCTTAATGGTTGCCTTTATCTCGGATTGTGAGCCACCGGCAGAAATGCTGTCCATAATTGGCGAGGTAAGGTCGGGTTTTATACCGTTTGAACGGCCCTCGCTCATCAACCCGGCATGATTATAAGCGCGCACGTTCACATAATAAGTGACGTTGTGAGACAGGTTCAGCCCGGTGAGAGTGAACTCCCTGACCATTGCCGAATCGGTCCACGGAATGACATCAGCCCCACCAATGGCAGTCGATATCGAGTATTCATAACGTTCAATGCCTGACTCAGTGTCGCCGGAGCCAAAGACGAAATGCAGCTTGTCGGAGACGCCGGTGTATTCGCCGTCGTCGAAGACTACGGGAGGCGTCGGTGGAGTAGTATCCACACGGATTCCATTGGATACGCCCACAGCGCTCACCAATCCTGCGCGGTTCACGGAGCGAACGCTGAAGAAATAGTCCTTGCCATTCACCAGGGCAAGATTAGAGCTAGTGATCTCGATTGCAAGGCCCGCCGATGTGAAAGGAACCAAGTCTTGCGCACCAGCCGATGTGCCGATTGCATATTCGTAACGCGCCAGCCCTGATTCGGCGTCTGTAGATGACCACGTGGCGTGCAGAGTGTTGGGCAATGTTGAATACGCGCCGTCATCGGTTACAACAGGTGTGGTCGGAACAGTCCAGTCGGTCCGTATGCCGTCGGAAGTTCCTACAACACTCACAAGACCAGCGCCGTTTGTGGCTCTAACAGAGACGTAGTAGTCTTTACCGCTCACGAGTGTAAGGTCGGTGCGGGTGACTTCAGTGGACGTGCCTATCGCAGTAAATGGAATCACATCTTGAGCGCCTGATGATGTGCCGATGGCATACTCATACCGGCTGATTCCAGATTCGGCATCTGAGGCGGTCCACGACGCGTGAATCCTGCCTTGCACGGAAGAGTATGCGCCATCATCGATTACGACAGGCGTTGACGGAGCCGTAAGGTCTACACGAATACCATCTGAAACTCCGGACTGGCCTATCAGCCCGGCATTGTTGGTCACGCGGACGGTGACGTAGTAGTCTTTGCCGCTTACAAGTGCGAGATCGGTGCGGGTTATCTCATTTACAAGACCTACTGATGTGAAAGACACCACATCCTGAGCACCGGGTGACGTGCCTACGGCATATTCGTAATTCGATAAGCCAGACTCTGAGTCGGTGGCCGTCCACGAAGCATGTATGGTGTTCGGCAGCCTCGAATAAGTTCCATCATCAGTCACAATGGGCGAGGAAGGTGCGGTGCAATCGACAAGGATGCCGTCGGAAATGCCGACTTCACTGACAAGGCCTGCGCCATTAGTCGCTCGAACGCTGATGTAGCACGTAGCGCCGTTGGGAATCTGCAAGTCAGTGCGCGTCATCTCGGTGGCAGTTCCTGCTTCAGTGAATGATAAAATCTCCTGACCACCGGGTGCGGTGCCGATAGCGTATTCATAACGCACTACTCCTGAATCTGGATCAGAGGCCGACCAGGAGGCGTGAAGAGTCGATTGTGAAGTGGAATAGGCACCATCATCAATCACATCAGGAGTGGTGGGTGGCGTTGCGTCGGTGCCAAAAGCATATAGGAAACCATCGTATGTTGCCACGTAAAGTGAGCCTGCATTGCCTATCGCGGGTGAGGACGAGACAGCAGTCCCGATCTGACTGGACCAGAGAAGAGAACCATCCGAGTTCACAGCATAAACAGAGCCATCATTCGACCCGACATAAGCCACTCCGGCGGCGTCAACAGCCGGGGAAGAGTCCACGTAACCGCCAGTCTGATACTTCCATTTGACCACACCGAGGCTGCTGATGCAGTAGAGATAGCCGTTACGAGAGCCGATCACAATGGAGCCGTCCGGCCCAATGGCGGGTGAGGAGAATATCGAGCCGCCAGTAGAGGTTCGCCACACCTGTCTGCCGTCTGTCCGCAGAGAGTATACATATCCGCCCATTGAAGCAACGTATATAGTACCGTCCGCAGCTACACATGGGGAACTCTTGATCGTAGATAAAGGAGAAGTAGAAAACGTCCATTTCAGCGTGCCGGTAGAGGTGAGAGCGTATAGCTTGCCATCATCGCAGCCAACATAGACAGTACCATCAGAGGCAATAGCAGCCGACGAACTGACCGCATCACCCATGGTATAACTAAACTTCTGCGTGCCATCTTTTCGCAGGCAGAAGAATTTCTTGGACGATCCACCTATGTAGATGCAACCGTCTGTCCCAATAGTGGGAGAACAGTCCGTAGAGCCTTGTAAACTTCGCTTCCACTTAGGCTGCCCATCGGAGGTTATGGCATAGAGATAGCCATCCGTCGAAGCAACGTAGACCGTACCATCAGAACCCACAGCAGGAGATGACATACCGGCATTCCCACATGAGAACGACCATATCTCATCTCCATTGAACGTAAGAGCAACCAGCTTTCCCCCGGCGCAGGTGTAGACCCGTTCCGCACCAACAGCCGGAGACGATATCCCTTGCCCCGGAAGAGTATAAGTCCAAGTGACAAGGTGGCTGCTTGGCCCCCTGAGCGTACTTTGACCGGTATGAAGTTGATCGTGCCTGAAACAAGGCCACGGTGAACCCGCTAGTTGCGCGTGGCAAACAGGCGATTGGATAATAGCTAAAATGATAATGTAGAACAAAAGTGCAAGAAACTTGCCTCGCATTGTGCGGCCCCCCTGGCGTGCAAACATTCAAAAGCGGGGATTTGATACCCGGCTGCTTGCTTTGTTCAAACATGTCACCAGCTCATCCACTATATGGTCGAGTATGTCACAATCTGAGGTGTAGCCGTACGTTAACGCACTTTGGGGAAAGCCGATTACTTTGGAATCAGCCTACTTTTCGTAGTTGATTTCGGTAGCGGAATGCCAGCGCCTTAGCTGCTGTAGGCGGGCATCGAGGTGATCAGCGCCACGCACTCTATCTGCATGACCATCGACAAACAGCGTGTTGCAACAGGCAATGTGATCATCAGGAGTCCTGTCGCCGAGGTGCCAGAAATACAGATCGCTGAGGACAGCTTTCTTTGTTTTGAACACTATTGCGGACATCGGAGCGCCCACTCTTTGTTCACCGTTTCTGCTCGCGAGTAATGGGGCTAGAGAGGTCCACGGCACCGGCACATCAGAATGATCCCAGTCTTCCTGCATAGAGGAGAAGTACTGGTAGCTGCTGCCGGTAGAACGCCATACAGGTTCGCCGTCCTTTATGCCATACTGACCGTGACAAGGTTGCAGTGCGCCAATATCGCCTGGACACTGGAATACCCCTGCGCTTTGATACATGCCCTGGTTATCGCGGATCATGCCGGTTTCAACATAGGACTCAAGCAGGTCCTGGAGGGTTCTTCTGTCTTTGTGCGCCCAGTAATCAGGGGAACCATAGGGGACCGCCGCGGGGAAGCGGCTGTTGTAGTCATCCACGTACATATGAAGGCCGATTCCGATCTGCCTCATGTTTGAGAGGCACTCGGATATCTTTGCGGTCTCTTTGGCCTTAACAATAACGGGAAATACGACTGCGCCCAAGATCGAGATGATGAGCACAACCACCAGGAGTTCGACCAGAGAGAAACCCCCGGTAGATCCCGTTTTCAACCCTTGTCTTTTCACTCTTCCCACTTGCATTGGTTCGCCCTCGTACGGTGCTGCCCAGCCCGTTAACGACAAGCGTGACCTGCCTTCTACTGCATATTACACCACTTTTGGCCACTCGTCAACATCCATTTTGGGCGGCACACCATGAAACCGAATACTGTGAAGCTTGCCAGGGTTAAGAGTCTTCTATAATTATATTATCAGCATAATTTATGCCAGGTATTATAGGGAACGTTGGAGCGTTTTGCGTTAATGCGTTGCGCGTTGCCTGGTTCCGTTCAGTTGTGGGTCCGGCGGCATTGGCATCAGGATGCCGATGCAACATGCGTTATATCTTCGTTCCTTTTCGTGTTTTCGCTCCTTCGCGCTTTCGCGATTAAGAGTGCGCTCGCCTTTGCGTGGAGCTTGCTCTGCTTGACATGGTTCTGTACCTTTCATATAATGGCCTCAACAACATTATGTCCTAGAAGCTCGAAACTGAATCTATGTCAACTCAAATTCAAGAATCGCAGTCCTCGCAGTCAGAAGGTCAGGTGGTAATGACCTGGACCGTCCACCTCGCCAAGCAGTACCCCAACAAACTTCCCTGGCTGATCGCGGCGCTATTGGTTGCGTCGGTAGCCGGTTATTTCGTGCTGGGACCTGTAGGCGTGATCGCGGTTAGCGCGGCTGTGCTTGGAGCGGTAGCCGACTTTGTGTTCCCCCTGAAATACACCCTCACCAGCGAACGCGCTATATGCCACAGGCTCACAGGAACCACCCAACTGCGGTGGGCGGATGTGCGCAGGTGTTATCTGGATGAACTCGGGATTAAGATCAGCCCACTCGCTAATCAGACCAGGCTGGAGGCGTTCAGAGGGGTTTTCCTCAGGTTCAACGGAAACCGCGAGCAGGTGATCGAGGTTGTGAAGAGGCTTCGACCCGCCGATATTAAGTAATATGAGGCGAATATATTGCTCGATACTGATATTCAAACGCCATTGAGCGAGGAAGAACGTGATTCGCTCATTAACTCTATAGCAAAGAAAGTAGCAGACAGGCGGCTGGAGACAGTGGCTGTGCTCTTTCTGGAGATGCATAAACCGCTTTCTTTTCTTGCAAGCCAGGCAATGCTGGTATCGATGCCGCTTGCCGCGCCGGTGTTCGGCCCGCAAAATGTTGCCGATCTCAGCAAATTGTTGAGGGAACGCGAGAACGTTGAGCTGCTCATCTCGCGTATAGAAGAAATGGCGGCAGAGAATGATAAGGCTTCCGCAGACGCCGCCGGAGGTCAGGGATAGACTTTTATGGGTGAGTCCACAGTATATGCAAACATCGCAGTCTACGTTGTAGAAGGGCTGCTGGTCTTCTTTATTGTCTACAAGATCATCTCGGCCCGGCGGGGGCGGCAGCTCTTTATTCGAAGAATTCCCGGTCTGTCGGCATTGGATGAGGCCGTCGGGCGCGCCACTGAGATGGGCAGGCCAATGCTCTTCACCCCGGGTCTGAGCGGATTGAGCATCATCGGGCTGCAGGCGATGGCGATTATGTCACACATCGTCAAGCGCGCCGCGAAATACGGCACACGCGTGATAGTACCGACTGCGGACCCACTACTCTACACAGTGGCTGAGGAAGTCGCAAAAGATGCGTATAACGCCGAGGGTGTGCCGGAGCAGTTCAACCCCGAAGACATCAGGTATCTCTCGGATAATCAGTTCGCCTGGGCATCGGGTGTGGTTGGAACTCTGCACCGCGAAAAGGTAGCCACGGCATTTTACTTTGGCTATTATGCCGCGGAATCGTTGATTCTGACGGAAAACGGCCAGATGGTCGGCGCTATTCAGATAGCCGGCACCCCCACAACCACGCAGATACCGTTTTTCCTCGCAAGCTGTGACTACACGATAATAGGCGACGAGTATTATGCGGCGAGCGCGTATCTATCGCGTGAGCCTACATTGCTCGGGAGCCTGGTGGGACAGGATTACGGCAAGCTGACCATGATCGCACTTATAATCGTTGGCGCGATAGCCGTCACACTTGGCGCGCTGTACCCGGACTGGACTGTCGTGCATTGGATGCAATCGCATTTCCTGAAGTATTTCCAAAGAGGAGTAGGCTAGTATGGGCCAATCCCTTCATCACATCTGGACATGGCTGGCTATGCCTCGTCATGGGCTGGCACTGGCAGTGTTTATAATCGGTGCGCTGGGTATCGGAGCGTTGTTCCTTGGCATCCTGTGCAGTGTGCCTGCGCGGTTTCGTAAAGGAATCGTGATGGCAGTTACGTTCATCGGAGGGCTGTATCTGTCGTTGGAGTTCCTGGTACCCTACAAAAACGTGCACACGGGCAAATATCCGCTCACCGAAGTAATGCCGACCGTAGCCAATCTGGAGATAGTAATCGGCTGCTTTGCCCTACTGCTGGGGATATGGAACCTGTTTCAGATTCACGGCAAAACTTTAATGAAGTTTGGCAAGGACTGGTATAACAGCGCCATATTCTTTCTGACATTTTTTAGCATTGCAATCCTCGGGTTCCTCAGGGACAAGGGAGTGCACGGCACCCCAGAAATGTTCAGCATACTTTTCTCAGGGTTCCTGCTCTCGCTGCAGTCGACTACGTTCTCGCTGATCGCGTTTTACATAGTCTCGGCGGCATATAGGGCGTTCAGGATACGCTCCGCAGAGGCGGGATTTATGATGGTCGCAGCGACTATCATTATGCTGGCGCTGGTGCCGGTGGGTGCATTGCTGACGGCGTGGCTGCCGGAGACCGGCTTTCTATCCGCGTTCAGGCTGGAACGCATCGGCTACTGGATATTGACAAGCCCGAATATGGCTGCGCAACGTGCTATCGCATTTGGAGTAGCGGTGGGAGCCTTGGCGACCGGACTCCGCATTTGGCTGAGCCTTGAAAGAGGCAGCTTCTTCGACAGGCAACTTTAATGAACATATTTACACGGCTGCAAACCATTGATAGAAGAGTGTTATACCTGCTCATAGCACTGGTGATTACAGTGCCACTGCTGGTGAGGCCGGGGCGGCACCCGCGCGTGAAGTTCAACGAGGTTCGTAACGCCTACAAGACAATTAGCAACGTTCCCAAGGACAAGCTCGTGATTATTTCCATCACCTGGGGTCCTGGGACGACTGCAGAAAACGGCCCACAGACAGAAGTGATGATGCGTCACCTTTTCCAGAGGGGCGTGAAGTTCGCTGTAGTAAGTTGGGACCAGGCGGGCAATGAGTTGAGCTACGAGATAGGCAAGAAGCTCGAAAAAGAAATGGGCAAAAAATATGGTGTCGATTGGGTGCACCTGGGCTACCGAGTGTATTACCCGCAGGTCGTTTTCAGGGGGATGGCGCAGAACTTCCAAAAGGTGATGGAATACGACAAGTTCCACACTCCGCTTTCTAAGCTGCCAGCTGTCAGCGGCGTTAAGACATCAAAAGATATAGGAGCCGTAATAGAGATCACCCCTTCAGGAACATTGGAATTGTGGATAGCTTATTTTAATGGACCTTACAGAATTCCGTTAATATACTGCCCGACGGCTGTAATGGCTGCTGAAGCGTATCCTTACATAGACTCGGGCCAGATTAACGGGATGCTCAATGGAGTTATAGGAGCGGCCCAATACGAGGCGTTGATAGGAATGCAAAACGCAAAGACCGACGCCGCAGCGACATCTTGGGCGCTCTCCGCTGCGCACATATTTATAATATTGCTCATTGTGGTTGGCAACCTGGGTTATCTTGCAACAAAACGTGCTGCACGCGGTGGCAACGGAGGTGGCAGGTAATGGTGACTTGGATTGCCAAGAATGCTCCCGCCATAACAATCTGGTGCGCCGCACTGAGCACATTCGCTATATATAGCGTGCTCTATGCTGAAAACCGGTTCTACAGATTCTTCGAGCACATATTTATCGGGCTTGCGACGGGCTACGGTGTATACGCCACATGGGCGCAAATATTGGGACCTAAATGGTGGGACCCAATGGTGAAGCAAGGCCAGTGGTATTGGGCGTTTGCGGCTGTGGTCGGCAGCATGTTCTACTTTATGTATAGTAGAAAGCATGCATGGATCAGCCGGGTGATTTTCGGGCTGTTTATGGGGCTTGCAGCCGGTGGTATGTTCAGAGAATTTTATGAGTTATATTTCCCGCAGATCGGCTCATCAATGAAGCCTATAGCTGGCCACGGGATGAGCGTATGGGATTCGCTGAACGTTGTGGTGTTTTATGTGATCCTGTTGGCGTGTATGTCCTACTTCTTCTTCAGCTTCGACCACAAGAATGCGGCTACAAAGAAGACCGCTGCTGCGGGGCGATGGTTCCTGATGATTGGGTTCGGAGCAATCTTCGGGGCGACGGTTATGGGAAGAATGACCCTTTTCATAGGCCGGTTCAACTTCCTGATCAACGACTGGGGCCCTCAAGTGAAGATCGCCTGGGCGACGCTGCCGTTTAAGATAGTGATCGGCCTTGCCGTGGTGTGGTTGATCGTGGCTTTGATCAGGCGAACGAAACCACCCAAGGCTAAAATCGCAATAGAAGAATAGCCACATATGAAAAGCCTCCCTGTGGTAATCCCAAAGGGAGGCTTTTTCTGCACATGAAGTGTTAACACTTCCGACGGCTGAATGTGGATCAGCTCACTTGCTCCGGGTTCCTGTCATCTGCTTGCTCTTTGTAGCTGTTTTACCGGTTGTTGTCTTGCCTTTAGTTGTAGTGGGTTTCTTGACAGTTGTTGTCTGCTTACCTTTTGCAGGCGTTGTTTTAGCTGCTGGAGCCGGTTTGCCTTTTGAAGGCGTTGCTTTGGCTGTAGGAGCCGGTTTGGCCTTTGTGGGGCCAGCGCCCACACCTGCGCCCGTGCTGCCAAGCGCACTTGTCTTCACCGACATCAGTCTCAACGCGCCGCTTCCTGGCTTATCACCGGTCTTCGGGATCGAATAGACAGCTATATCTGTGTAGCGCCTTAGGTCAGTAATTCCAGACCATGTAAGTATCGCATTGCCCGATTTGTCGGTTGTCTTGGGCGAGCCGAGCATAACTGATCTGTCAGCATCAACTGCTGCGAGAGCTACGCGAGTGTTTGGCCTTGCGCCGCGCACTATGGCTCGAACAGTCCACTGCCCTTTCGTAGCGGCGCTGCCTACCATGATGTTTCCCGTCACACCCATTCTCTTCCCGACACTGGTCTGCTTCATATTTAGCATTTTGCCGGTCATCTTACTCGTCCCCGAGGGGGTTGTCGTCTGAGCCGCAGCGATTGTGGCCAACACGAACAAACCAACGAGGATCAGAACTGTTTTGCGCATCACTCTTCCTCCTTGAATTCACATTGTGGTGTTACCCAATCACTTCTTACCCTCTGGTTCCGGCACCTGAACCAGCACACGTTGTACACAACACAAGGCCGGAAGAATACCCGGCCTTGAGATGAAGCATATGATTTTTCGAACCTACATACTAGCGATAATTTTCTCGGGAACATACTGTCTGGCTGATGAGAGGAGCTTGGCGGCATTGTCCCAATTGACCACGTTCCACCAGTTTTCAACCCACTCGGGTCGGCGATTTTGATATCTGAGATAATATGCGTGCTCCCATACATCTATCACCATGAGCGGCTGGATTCCCCAGATCGTCAGTTTCTGATGGTTCTCCACCTGGGTGATATAGAGCTGGTCAAACTCCGGCATCCAACCCAGAAGAGCCCAACCGTTGCCTTCTACTGACGTCGCTGCTTCGGAGAACTGGCGCTTGAAGTTGTCAAAGTTGCCGAAGTCTTTGTTGATTTGATCCAGCAGGTCACCAGTGGGCGCACCACCGCCACCCGGCTTCATGCTGTTCCAGAAGAGCGAATGGAGAATGTGGCCTGATCCATGGAATGCGAGCTGTCTTTCCCAGTGCTGGATCAAAGCATATTCACCAGTCTGACGTGCTTCGGCAAGTTTTTCCTCTGCCTTGTTCAGACCAGCCACATAGGTGGCATGATGCTTGTCGTGATGCAGATGCAGTGTCTGCTCATCGTAATATGGCTCCAACGCATTATAATCATAAGGTAGTGGGGGCAGTTCGTGCTTCATTGATATTCCTCCGTTTGTTACTGTTCACTAAGGGCATAATACCCAACAACCAGCAAACTCAACCATACAACCTAATATTCAATCCGCCTCACGTGGATTAGCAAGGATGCCGGTGACCCAATCCCTAATGTCAGATACAAGCTGCTCTCGGACCTCGCGCAGATCGTGTCCAGCTCCCGGATAGATTATCAAGCGTCTGGGACCGGTGAGCCGGTCGTAGATTCTCTTAGGCCACTCCACGGGTGAGATATCATCAATTTCGCCGTGGACAATCAGCACCGGTTTGGGACCCAGGCGTTTGTAGCAGCAGTCAACATCGTCTAGAGTGGATATGACCGCAACACCTCTCACATTCCTGGCTAACGACCCGGCGGCAAGTGCCACAGCCCCACCAAATGACCAACCCAGCAGCAGAACGTCACCGACAGACTCGTCGTCAAGATACTGCAGCGCCGCAAGAGTGTCGATTCCGCACTGCACACAATCTTCAGAATCACGAAAGCTCAAACGCAGCGAAGTAATGCCTTCTTCCATTAGCCTGGAGGCCAGATTGAGGTAGACATCGGACGGGCTATCAACACCCGCGCGATCCCCACCAAGCATAATGATACCCTTGCCCGTACGACTACTGCCGTGGAGAACAGCATCGAACTCTCCACGGGTGGTGCGGAATACCAAACGCTTCACATCCTCCGATATCCGCTGCTCAGTGACTTCTATGACATACAGCTTATCGGCACTGTAATCGGGCACTCGTCTCACTTCCCATGCGTAAAACGGTACATCTGTGTGAAGTTACCCCGAGGTTCTCTTGCGCAAAACGCTTAGAGTGAGTAACACAAAAGTAGTGGCGACACATATCCAAGCGAAATAGTCTCCGGCGAGAGTGAAGAACGTGGATCTATGGCGCAGGTGAACGTGGGCGCGTGCGGCGGTGGCGGAGTGGATTGGGGCGCGTGAGAGGATTCGGCCGGTGGAGTCGATAACGGAGGAAAGGCCGTTGGATTCCGCCCATGCAATTGGAACACCATTCTCAGCCGCGCGAAATGGAATAGCGGCGAGGTGGAGGTAGTTGAATGTGCAATTTGGGGTTTCAGGATCATGATTCGGGATAAGTATGATATTCGCGCCGCTTCGGACCTGCGCGCGAATAACATCGGTAAACTCGCTGTCGAAGCAGACCGGAGCTCCGGCTGTGAACTTGTCACATTTCACTGCGCGCGAGGACCTACCTTTTGTAAACTCGAACTGCTCTTTACCGAATAGGTGTTGCTTTCGGAATGCTGCAAGGCGCTTGCCCTTTGGCGAGATAAGAATAGCCGCGTTGTATAGTTTGCGACCGCCGGTGGGCTCGATGATGTCTGCAACTATATATACTCTGTTGTGGCGAGCCGCATTCACGGGAACTGGCGACTTGTGATCCAGCAAATACTCCGGCCAGACCACTATCTGTGTATGTGAGGCAATCTTGTCAGTGATATCAGAAGCAGACCATTGATCTTGAGCCTGAATAGCTGCGACTTGGATGGTTTTTGTGCCCGATGGCTTGGGGAATGGTAGAAATACGACAAGGAGAGTCAATAGCAGAGATACTGTGAACACTGGCCATGCGCGGCGGGATGTGCACAGCGCTACCAAAGATGCCGGAAAGAGCCAGAGCAGGAATGTAACTCCCCAGATACCTGTGAATGACGCGACACGCAATGCCCCGGCGGTTTGGTATTGAGAGATAGCCAAACTTACCGGAAAGATCGAACGGGCTAAAAACTCCGCACTGACACCCGCGCACGCCACAAACACAGCCCACACGGCGGCAGGCATTCGCCTTGATCCAAAGGCGGAAACACCGACAGCAAAGGCAAGAACCAGCCCAAGGCCGCCAAATGCAGCGATGGAGTTACCAAGCTGGGCATCGGTAGTGACCGGTCCGGTAAGCATCCGCCCACAAGTTAACGCCGCAATAAAAGCGCAACCTGTCGCGATAAGTGGCCTGGTTATCCTGGAAACGATCAGCAGCGGAATAAAAGCGATCCATCCGATAGCACTGATATCGTTGGGTGGAAGTGCAAGCGCCAAAAGTACACCCGAAATGGCGGCAAGTGGAAGTGCAATGAGTGGATAATACCAGCGACCGGTCTTCATAGCATTGCTCCTTTGCGGGACAAGCTTAGTGTTGCGTTATTCTCTAGACCGGTGGCGGAGCGGAATGGTTCCATACCGGATGGCCCGGCTTGCGGGCCATCCACAATCTAATTCTGATGCTAACGTCCGCCGGGCTGTGGCGCCGGTGGCGCGGGCGCTGCCGGAGACGCCGGTGCAGCGGGGTTGGATGATCCTGCGCCCTGTCCCGCACCTTGCCCGCTCGAAACCGGAGGCGGAATAGCCGATGTATCCGACACTGGTGTTGCAGCCGGTTTGTTTGCCATGTAGTACATAACACCACCGGCAATTGCTATTGCAAGGATAATTACGATCGCCGCCACTGCCGGGCTGACCTCGCCCTGAACTCCCTTGGCCATAGGGACTCCCTCCTCATACAAAAGTTAGGCATAATGGACTGACGGTGCCCACGAAATCCGCAGGCTTCGCCGTTCTGGACATTATTACCCCGATTTTGAC